>CACMTZ010000016.1 GCA_902616725.1 uncultured Pelagibacteraceae bacterium | reverse complement strand
AATGAAACTATAAAAAGATCGAAATTTAAATACATAAAGATAAATGATAGAATTAATCTAGAACTTCCTCTTAAATATGGTCAAAAAATTTCAGGGCATATTTGCCAAGGACATGTTGATACTGTTGGGAAAATATTATCAGTAAAAAATATTGATAAATCTTATCTATTTGATTTTGAAATTAATAAAAAAGAGAGAAAAAATATAATCGAAAAAGCTTCGATTAGTATAAATGGTATATCATTAACAATTTCTAAAGTGACGAAAAGAGGTTTTCAAATCTGGATAATTCCTCATACTTATAAATTAACAAATCTGTCATCCCTCAAAAAAGGTAATTTAGTTAACGTAGAAATAGATATTCTTTCAAAATACGTTAGAAACTATTTTTATGAAAAAAAATAATTATTCATCTATAGAAACTATAATAAATGTTGCAAGAAAAGGGGGTATGTACATCTTAGTTGATGATGAAAAAAGAGAAAATGAGGGTGATTTAGTTATGTCAACTTCGGACACAAATGCAAAGAATATTAATTTTATGGCTAAATATGGAAGAGGTCTTATTTGTTTAGCCTTAGATAGTCTTCAAGCTAAAAGATTAAATTTATCTTTAATGTCACCTGTAAATCAATCAAGAAATCAGACAGCGTTTACAATTTCGATAGAAGCCAAAAAAGGTATCACAACTGGAATATCAGCAAAGGATAGAGCAAGAACTATTAAAATAGCCTCTAAGAAAAATGTGAGTAAAAAAGATATAGTATCTCCTGGTCATGTGTTTCCAATCATAGCAAAGGATGGGGGTGTTCTTGTAAGAGCTGGTCACACAGAGGCTTCTGTAGATATTTCAAAGTTAGCTAAAAAGAATAATTCAGCGGTCATTTGTGAAATAATGAATGAAGATGGAACAATGGCTAAGGGTCAAGCACTTTTAAATTTTGCACAAAAACATAAACTTAAAATTGGTAAAATTGAGGATTTAATTTCTTATCGATTAAAAAAAGAAAAATTAGTAAAATTAAAAAAGTCTTCGGATATCAAAGTAAAAAATCAAAAATATAAGATCAAAATATATGAGAATCTTCTAGATGGATCAGAACACTTTGCTCTCATTAAAGGATCTTTAAAAAGATCAATCGTACCACGTGTTAGGGTTATTTCATCAAATGTAGTTTATAACTATCTTATAAGTCAGAAACTTCCCAATTCATTTGATAAAACAATGAACTATTTTAAAAGATATAATAATTGTGTACTAATCTTTATAAAAGACTCTAACTTAAATTCAGTAACTCAAACGCTTAAAAGTTTTAAAAATAAAAGTATTAAAAAGAAAGGTAAAGATAATCTTATCAGAAATTATGGTATAGGTGCCCAAATTATTAAAGATTTAAAAATAAAAAAAATGATATTAATTACTAGAACACCAAAAAAAGTTATTGGTTTAGAGGGGTATAACATTAAAATAACTAAACAAGAATTGATTTGATGAAAAAAATTTTAATAGTCACAGCTGATTATTATAAAGATATTTCTTTGGGTTTGTTAAATAGTGCAAAAAAAAATCTCCCAAGAAATTTTAATATAAAAATAATTAAAGTTCCTGGCGTTTTTGAGATACCTGTGACCATCTCAAAACATTTAAAAAAATTTGACGCTTTCATCGCTCTTGGATGTGTTATTAAAGGTCAAACTCCACACTTTGATTTCATATCTCAATCCTCAACTAACGCTATTATGGATTTAGCTATTAATTCAAAAAAACCCATAGGAAATGGAATTCTAACTTGCTTAAATATGAAACAAGCAAAGGCCAGAAAAAAAAAGGGTGCTGAGGCAGCAAAAGCTGTTATTTCAGTTTTATCTCAAAAATGAAACCAAAGTATAGCCCAAAAAATAACCCTAGAGTTATTATTATTCAAAAATTATATGGTGTATTGTTTAATAACGACGACAAATTAGAATTTCCAAAACATAGATTTAAAAAATTTATAAAAGATATTGTTTTAGGCACAATTGAACGAAACGAAGTTATTGTAGATG
>CACMTZ010000015.1 GCA_902616725.1 uncultured Pelagibacteraceae bacterium | reverse complement strand
TATAAGTTGAGACAAGTTATAATTTAAAATATAAAATGTTAAACTCTGAATATTTAAAAAATCTTAATAAAGCTCAAAAAGAGGCAGTTACGCATCTTGATGGACCCCTTTTAATTGTGGCTGGTGCTGGATCTGGAAAGACTAAAGTGCTTACAACAAGAATAGCAAATATAATTAAGGAAAAAAAAGCTTATCCTAATCAAATACTAGCAGTTACATTCACTAATAAAGCAGCCAAAGAAATGCAAACTAGAGTGAGCAAAATTTTAGGCTCTTCAGCGACTGGGCTAACATGGCTTGGCACTTTTCACTCTATTTGTGCAAAACTTTTAAGAAAACACGCTCCAGCAGTTAATCTTACTTCAAATTTTACAATAATAGACAGTGATGACCAATCAAGGTTAATTAAAAATATATGTAAAGCAGAAAATATTGATATTAAACAACTAGCTCCAAGATATATTCTGGCAATAATTGACAAGTGGAAAAATAAAGGATTTTATCCAAGTGAAGTGATAATCAATCCAAAGGATATTTACGAAAAAACTATATTGCCAATTTATAAGATTTATCAACAGAAGTTAATTGATTTAAACTCATGTGATTTTGGTGACCTGATTCTTCATGCAGTCAAAATCCTTGAAAAAAACAAAGATATTAGAGAAATTTACTCAAAAAATTTTAAATATATTTTAGTTGATGAATATCAAGATACAAATTTTATACAAAGCAAATGGCTTAAATTACTCTCAGAAAAAAATAAGAATATCTGCTGTGTAGGAGATGATGATCAATCAATTTATAGTTGGAGAGGAGCAGAAATAAAAAATTTTTTAGAATTTGATCAAGTTTATGAAAATACAAATGTAATTAGACTTGAGGAAAATTATAGATCCACTGAGAATATTCTAGCAGTAGCATCGAGCTTGATATCAAATAACGAAAATAGAGTTGGCAAAACATTAAAGACAACTTTAGATGAAGGTGAATTAGTTAAGTTAAATTGTTATAAAAATGGAAAAGACGAGGCTATTGGAATTTCAGACGAAATTGAAAAAATAAAACAAAAATATTCATATAATAATATTACTATTCTTGTCAGGGCAATATTTCAAACTAGAGAATTTGAAGAACGATTCTTAAAAATTGGTTTACCTTACAGAATTTTAGGAGGAATAAAATTTTATGAGAGAGCTGAAATAAAAGATTGTGTTGCATATTTAAGATTAGTTTTTCAAGAAAAAGATGATTTAGCTTTTGAGAGAATTGTTAACAATCCTAAGCGCTCAATTGGTGATAGCACGCTTAAAAATATTCATGAGTTTGCAAAAAGACAAAAAAGTTGTTTGGAGATTTCATCTCGAAAAATGATAGAGGAAAACTTGATCAAACCTAAAGCTAAGATTGGTTTAATTTCTTTTTTAGATTTACTTTCTAAATGGAGAAATGATCTAGCAACAAAAAAAATGGGCCATATAAAATTATTACAAATTATTCTTGATGAGTCTGGATATTCAGCAATGCTTAAAAATAAAAAAGATTTAGAAAATGAAAATAGACTTGAAAATATAAAAGAATTATTAAGTGCTATGAAAGAATTTGATAATTTGGAAAGTTTTTTAGATCATGTTTCACTAGCAACATCAATTGATCAGGAATGGGAAGGCGAAAAGATTAACATGATGACAATGCACGCCGCGAAAGGTCTTGAGTTTGATGTAGTTTTTTTACCTGGTTGGGAAGAGGGACTTTTTCCTCACCAAAAATCTATTGAGGAGAAAGGTCAAAATGGATTAGAAGAAGAGAGGAGGTTAGCTTATGTGGGCTTAACTAGAGCTAAGAAAAAAGTGATAGTATCTTTTTCAATGAACAGATTTTATCAAGGTGATTGGATAGATAGTATGGCGTCGAGATTTATTGATGAATTACCGGACAAATATTTAGAAAAAAATTCTTTTTTTGATGAAACTAAAGAAGAGATAGATGAATTTGAATTTAATCAAGATATTGAAAATGAGAGTGGTATTAATAGTCCTGGATGGTTGAGATATCAAAAAAGGATTA
>CACMTZ010000014.1 GCA_902616725.1 uncultured Pelagibacteraceae bacterium | reverse complement strand
GTCTTAAATTTTTTAAAATTAATTTGCTTTTACTGTAACAGATCTTCTGTTTTTTGACCAAGCCAAAGGATTAGAACCAGAGTCAACTGGTCTTTCTTTTCCATAACTTAGAACTGAAATTCTGTTAGAGGAAATCCCATAAGTCATTAAATAATCTTTAGCAGCATTAGCTCTTCTTTCACCTAACGCTAAGTTATACTCTCTTGTTCCTCTTTCGTCAGCATGTCCTTCAAGTACGATTGTAATGTCAGAATTTTTTCTTAACCATGCCGCTTGTTTTCTTAAAGTTTCTCTTGATGCAGTAGTCAAAACTGACTCATTAGTTGCAAAGAAAACTCTGTCAGGAACACCTGAAGCTAAATATTCAACTGTATCAGTCCCAGTGTAAACATCCCCTTGCATTTGTCCTGTAGATTTTTTTGATGTTGCGCAAGCAGACAACACTAAACATGCAAATAATACTAAAAAAGTGTTCTTTAAAATTTTGTTTAATTTCATTAATGCTCCTTGGTCAATATTTCTTATAACTAACTTTTTCACAACTAATTAAATGTTTCAAGGTAAAAAATCAACATATTTTCAGTTAATTACTTAATAAAGATGACCATGATGGGTCTGATGCATCAGTTGGGGTATCTACAAGCCTTTCATTGTAGCCTGTTAAATCAATTGACCACAATTTAGCAGAAAAACCCTCTCCTTTATCATCAGTTTTAGTCTCTCTATAAAAAATTAAAACTCGTCCATTAGGTGACCAGGAAGGAGCTTCTTGATAAAAATTTTCTGTCAACAATCTCTCACCAGATCCATCGGTTCTCATCACACCAATATAGAATTTACCTTTATGTAATTTTGTAAAAGCGATTAAATCACCTCTTGGAGACCAAACAGGAGTACCATATAAACCATTTCCAAAAGAAATTCTTTTAACATTACTACCATCACTTTTCATGACATAAATTTGTTGGTACCCACTTCTGTCAGAGTTAAAACAAATAAATTTTCCATCCGGGGAATAAGATGGTGAAGTATCTATAGAGGGATGATTGGTAATTTTCTCTACAATTCTATTTTCTAAATCCATTGTATAAATATCTGAATTTCCATCCTTAGCAAAACTCATTATAATTTTTTTTCCATCTGGAGAAAATCTAGGAGCAAAAGTCATTCCTGGAAAATCTCCTACCACTTCTTGAATACCTGTTTCTATATCAAGAAGATAAACTCTAGGTAAATTTCTAAAATAAGATAGATATGTTACCATTTGGCTTGTAGGATTAAACCTTGGTGTCAAAACAAGTTCATTTCCTAAAGTTAAAAATTTATTATTTGCACCATCTTGATCCATGATGGCTAATTTTTTAATTCTCTTTGTTTTTGGACCTTCTTCAGCAACATAGATTATCCTAGTATCAAAATAACCTTTTTCTCCAGTTAATCTCTCGTAAACTTTGTCTGTTATTATATGACCAACACGTCTCCAGTTGTTTGGCACTGTCGTAAATGCTAGAGCCATCATTTCTTTTCCAGCCAGCACATCCCATAATCTAAACTCAACTCTAAGTTTATCATCTACATTTTTTACTTTACCTGTTATTAAAGCTTGAGCTTTAATTAAATTCCAATCCTCAAAACGTGGTTTTAGGTGAGCAATATCAGGTGCTTGAAGAAAAGCATTTTTATCTAATGGATTAAAAAGACCTGAAGTTTTTAAATTTTTTTCGATAACTTTAGAAATTTCTGACCCAATATCTTTTTTCTTTAAAGTTTTCTCAAAACTTTTTTTTGACTCGTCATCAATTGATAATGGTGACACTGCAATAGGCAGTGGATTCAAATTTCCTCGTGTTATATCTACTTCAATAAGACCTAACGCTTTATTGGGTATTATAAATATTAAAAATAAAATAATTAGATTTCTCATTAAAATATTCTATCCCTCTAACATTTCTCTTGCATCAAAATTTAATTGTAATTCTTTCCATCTTTCATAACCAGTTGTTGGAACTCTTAAGGGCTGGCATAATTTTATTGCTCTAAGGGCACTTTCTGCCAAAACCTTATAAAAACCCTGACCAGGTTTATTCATTCTTGCATGATCCAAAATCTCTGACTCTTGAATTGTTCCATCTGGATTCAGTTGAAGTTTAATTCTTACTAATAAATTTTCATTGTAAGGCAGACCTAAAGGAATACTCCAACAACCAAATATTTGAGCTTTTAAAGCATCCTCTTCGCTTAAAGATAAACCTGCATT
>CACMTZ010000013.1 GCA_902616725.1 uncultured Pelagibacteraceae bacterium | reverse complement strand
AGGGTCCAACTGAAATTAATTTAGATTTATCTTTCTTAAGATATTTTTTTCCGTCTATATTTTCAATTTCATCAGGACTTATCCAATTATTGTCAGGGTCTTTATAAGTTTCATGACAGACCATTCCTTGTGTAAACAAACCACTGAATGGTTCCAATATGTTAAAATCATTATTATCGTACGATAAGGCTTGCATAAAAAATCTTGAGTAAAGTAAATGTAAAATTGCATGTTCAACACCACCGATATATTGATCGACGGGCATCCAATAATCAATATCTTCTTTATTAAATCCGTATTTGGTTTCAGTCGGAGAACAAAATCTTAGGTAGTACCAGGACGAGCAAACAAAAGTATCCAAAGTGTCAGTTTCTCTTAACAACTTTTTTCCATCCACATTTACTTCCCTCCAATTATTCTGACTATCTAGTGGATTTCCTTTTATACTTAAATCTATCTTTTCTGGAAGTTCCACTGGTAACATTGATTTAGGAATTGGGTAAGGTTTTCCATTTTCATCATATGCTATTGGGATAGGACATCCCCAATATCGTTGTCTAGAGATACCCCAATCTTTTAATCTAAAGTTAATTTGTTTTTTTCCTAATTTCTTTTGTTCTAAAATTTTAATTGTTTCTATAACAGAATTTTCTGGTGCTTTAAGACCATTAAGAAAATCTGAGTTAATTATCACTCCTGGACCTGGGTAAGCCTCATCGAGCACTTTAAATTTTTCATTTTCGTCGTTTGGGCGAACAACGGTTTTAATTTCTAAATTATATTTTTTTGCAAAATCAAAATCTCTTTGATCATGTGCTGGGCAACCAAAAACTGCACCAAATCCATAATCCATCAAAACAAAGTTTGCAAAATACACTGGTACTTTCTGTTTGGGATTGAGAGGATTCACGGCTACAAGATTTGTTTTAAACCCAATTTTTTCACCAACCGCTATGGCTTCTTCAGTAGTACCGGTTTTGGAACATTCCACTTTAAAATTTAAAAAATCCTTATTATCTTTAAAGAATTCAGAAATTTCATGATCTACTGATAATGCCAAAAAGGAAAATCCGAAAAGTGTATCGGGTCTAGTGGTGAAGCACTTAATATTGTCAATGGGCAAATCTCCTTCAACTTTAAAATCAATCTCACACCCGAAAGATTTTCCAATCCAATTTTTTTGCATTGTTTTTACTTTATTTGGCCAGGTATCTAATTTTTCTAAGCCATCTAAAAGTTCTTGGGAAAATTTGGATATATTAAAAAACCATTGGTTTAATTTTTTTCTCTCAACAATAGCTCCAGAACGCCAGCCTTTGCCATCTATAACTTGTTCATTTGCAAGAACTGTTTCATCAACCGGATCCCAGTTCACATAATTTTCCTTTCTATAAACAAGTTTTTTTTTTAAAAGCTCTAGGAAAAAAATTTGTTGATGTTTATAATAATCTTTATTGCAAGTAGAAATTTCTCTATCCCAATCAATTGACAATCCTAGTTTTTTTAATTGGGTTTTCATATTTAATATGTTCGTTTCAGTCCATTTTTTTGGGTTTAGATTATTTTGTTTTGCTGCATTTTCAGCGGGCATTCCAAATGAGTCCCAACCCATGGGATGCAAGACATTATAACCTTGGAGAGACTTATAACGAGCTAGAACATCACCTATAGTATAATTTCTGACATGTCCCATATGGATTTTTCCAGATGGATAAGGAAACATTTCAAGACAATAAAATTTTTTTTTTGAAGGATCAGTTTTTACTTTAAAACTTTTATTTTTTTCCCAATAATTTTGCCATTTTGTTTCAACCGATTTAAAATTATATCTACCCATAACTAATTAGTATAGCTGGTTAATTAGTCATTTGACATCTGATAAGGTTTAAAGTTTTTATCTTTAGTCTGTTTTTTATAAATTGATGCTTTAGCAAGTATTTGCTTTGTAATTTCTTTCTTTAATTGTCCATCTTGTTTATTAACTTTACAATTATTAGCTGCAACACATTTTTTATAAAAAACATCGACATCTATAGCATCAGACCTTATCTCATTGCTTAAAAACTTTATTGTTATCTTAATAGACTCATCAGGGTTACCTTGGTCAGAATACCAATCAGTAATAATAACACCCCCACTATAATTTGCTGAAGTTAGTGGCATAAAATCCAATACGTCAAGAGATGCTCTCCATAATTCGTTGGAACTTGCGAATTCAAAATTAGTACCTCTATTGCCAGATATTGCATTATTTAAACGAAAGCCCTTGCCCTCTTCTAAATTTTTCTTAACTCTTAATCTTGGGTCTGGAGGATTTTTTCTTGCATCACCAGTTTTAAAAAAACCTTCCTTGGCGCATGAGGT
>CACMTZ010000012.1 GCA_902616725.1 uncultured Pelagibacteraceae bacterium | reverse complement strand
CACAATAGTAATGAGGTCTTGCTGACTAATAAAATTAACAAAAAACAAGGTTTTTTTGAGAGGTTTTTTAATTTTTTTAATTAATTAGTAGTTTATCGTAATATTTGTTGTTTTCAGTTTTTTTCCTTAACATATTAAATGTTCCTCGTGTCATTATTGAGTCAAAAAACTTTAAAAAAAACAGCAACTTTTAGTGGGGTTGGGCTTCATAATGGTAAATTAGCAAAAGTATTAGTAAAGCCCTCTCAACCAAACACAGGAATTGTTTTTAAAAGAGTAGATTTACAATCAAATAATTATGTTTACCCAAGTTTTACTAACGTCACTAATACGTTATTAAACACAACTATATCTAACGAGCACGGAGTAAAAGTATCAACTATTGAACATTTAATGGGTGCTTTATTTGGATTGGGGATTGACAATGCACTGGTAGAAATAAACAATGAAGAAGTGCCAATTTTAGATGGTTCAGCCAAAGAATTTATAGAAATTTTAAAAAGTTGTGGATTAGAAAAAAGCAAGGTGCCTATAAAGATAATTAAGATTCAAAAAAAAATATCTTTTCATCATGGAGAGAAATTTATTTCCATAGAGCCCTCAAAATTAAGTTTAGATATTAATTTTAAATTAAAATTTGAGAATTGTTTGATTGGAAATCAAGAAAATAAAATAAATGTATACGAAGACGATTTGGTAGATATTTTTAATTCAAGAACATTTTGTTTATTCGATGATGTAGAAAAAATTAAAGAAAAAGGACTTGCAAAAGGTGGTAGTTTGGAAAATGCAATCGTTGTGAAGGGGAATGAAATCTTAAATTCTGAAAAGCTTAGAAATCCCAAAGAATTTGTTAATCACAAAATACTTGATTGTATTGGGGATCTATACACAAGCGGATATAGAATAATTGGAAGTGTAAACTGTTCACAAGGGGGTCATTTCCTTACAAATCAACTTTTAAAGAAATTATTTGAAAACAAAGAAAACTTTTCAATTATTGAGATACAAGAAAGAAATCTTCCTCATACAATTTTGAATAAAAGATTACTAAGGTCCATAGCTTAGTAAATATATTGATCTTTAAAAATCTATATTAAATCTGTATAAAACAATTATGTTAAGATTTAATATTTTGCTTATTTTTGTAGTTTTGCTTTTGTCCAGCGCATGTGCAAAACAAGAAATCCAAAAATCAAAGATAAAGGAAAAAAGTTTAGATTTACAAGTGCAAGAGGCATATAGGGAAGGAATGGAAGCCCTTGATGCCGGCGATGTTTTATATGCTGCAAAAAAATTTAATGAAGTTGAAATATTATTTCCACAATCCAATTCAGCGCCACAATCGGCATTAATGGCTGCATATTCTTATTATGTTCAGGATTATTATGGTGATGCAATAGCTGAACTAGAAAGGTTTATTAAAGTATACCCTACAAATAAAGATTTAAGTTATGCATATTATTTGCTTGCAATCTGTTATTATGAGCAAATTGTTGATGAAAAAAAAGATTTACAATCAATTATAAATGCTAAGAAAACATTCAATTTAATAATTAAAAATTATCCGAATACAGAATATGCAATCGATGCAGAATTTAAAATAGATTTAATAAACGATGTTCTAGCGGCAAAAGAAATGTATTTGGGTAGATATTATTTTGATAAGAAAAAATGGATATCTGCAATTAATAGATTTAGAGAAATAATTGATAATTATGATACCACAATTTATGCAGAAGAGGCATTGCACAGGTTAGTTGAAGTGCATTATACAATCGGTCTTATACATGAAGCTGAAAAATATGCACAATTACTAGGATATAATTATCAATCCTCAAAATGGTATGAAAACTCTTATAGTTTGTTTGATAAAACTTATGAAAAAAGAAAAAAAAAGAGATTTAAAACTTATAAAAAAAAAGATGGAGGTTTCATAAAAAAATTTAAAACCCTTTTAGAATGAAATGGATAAAAATAAGATTAAAAAAGAGTATAATCAAAAAATTCAAAATTTAGTTAAACTAAATAAACATTATTATGATCATAGTAAACCCTTAGTAAATGATCATGAGTATGATCAAATTAAAGCAGAAATTTTATTTTTAGAAAAGCAATATAATTTTTTAAAAAGTGAAAATTCACCTTCTAAATTAGTAGGTTTTAAACCTTCAAAAACATTTAAAAAAGTTTTTCATAGAGTCCCTATGCTTTCACTCTCCAATGCATTTGATGAGGAAGACTTGGTAAATTTTGAAAAAAAGATCAATAATTTTTTAGATCAAAAAAGTTCTAACGAATTAGAGTATAGTGCAGAACCTAAAATTGACGGTATTTCAGCGTCATTGATTTATAAAAAAGGAAAATTTACTACGGGACTTTCCAGGGGTGATGGAAAAGAAGGGGAAGATATTACCCAGAATTTAATGACAATTAATGATATTCCAAAAAATATTCTAATTAAAAACTTTCCTGACGAAATAGATATTCGAGGTGAAGTATTTATTCAAAATAAAGATTTTGAAAAAAATCTTAAAGACAAATTTGCTAATCCAAGAAATGCTGCATCTGGGTCATTAAGACAAAAAAATCCTCAAGATACCAAAAAAATTCCTTTAAAGTTTATTGCTTATACATTTGGGTATGTAGATAAAATAGAAATAAAAAATCAAAGTGATTATTTACATCAACTAAGTAAATGGGGGTTTAAAACAAATCCATTTAATAAAACAATAAAGGGTATTAAAAACTTAATCAAAAATTATCATGAGATAGAAAAAAAAAGAAAAGATATTGATTTTGATATTGATGGTATTGTTTATAAGGTAAATAGTTTCGATTTACAAAAACGTTTAGGCAACGTTGCAAATTCTCCCCGTTGGGCAATTGCACATAAATTCTCTGCTAATAAGGGTATCTCAAAAATTTTAAATATTGAAATTCAAATAGGAAGAACTGGAGCATTGACACCTGTTGCTAAAATTAAACCAATCAATATTGGTGGTGTAGTTGTATCGAATGCAACACTTCATAATGAGGATGAGATTATTAGAAAAGATATAAGAATAGGAGATATAGTTATTGTTGAGAGGGCAGGAGATGTAATTCCACATATCGTTGAAGTAGATTCAAAAAAAAGAAATAAAAATTCTAAAAAATATACTTTTCCTCTCAATTGTCCTTCTTGTGGAGCTAAAACAATTAAAGAGTACAATTCAATTACTAAAAAAAAAGATGCAGTGAGAAGATGTTCAAGTGAGGGGTATGAATGTGATAAGATGACTATAGAAAAGATCAAACATTTTGTGTCAAAAGAAGCA
>CACMTZ010000011.1 GCA_902616725.1 uncultured Pelagibacteraceae bacterium | reverse complement strand
CTTTCCTCTATTGGAAATTGATATTTTAAACCTAATAAAGAGTCGTTAACTTTTGCCACTTGGCAAAGTTCATTAGCTGATTTTGGGTAAAAACCTTTTGCAATATCCCAAGAATAGTAAAGCCATACCAATAATAGAAAACTACTTCCGACTATAATCCAGTGAGTACCACCTCTTGCTCTTTCTGGATTTCCAAAAACGGCATCAACCTTTTCAGTTTTGATTAATCTTCTTCCATAAAGAATACAGCCAATAACTGCAAAAAAAATTAAAAAGGTGACGATTTGAGTTAACATTTAATTATCTTTCCCCATAATTTCTTCTTCCATATTCCAAATCATCTCTAATATTTCCTCACGTTTTACAGAAAAATCTTTGTTCTTTTTAATCTCTCTTAGATCTTCTTTAAGTCCCATTGAAGCAAATGGAAGGTTGTATTCTTTGTGAATTCTTCCAGGTCGAGGTGCCATCACATATAATCTCTCACCAAGTAACAGAGCTTCTTCAACTGAGTGGGTAATTAAAATAATTGTTTTTCCAGTCTCCTTCCAAATTTTCAAAACTAAAGACTGCATTTTCTCTCTTGTTAATGCATCAAGAGCTCCTAAAGGTTCATCCATTAAAATTAGATCGGGATCATTAATCAAACATCTTGCAAGAGCAACTCTTTGCTGCATACCTCCTGAAAGTTGATAGGTTGGGGTATTACCAAAACCTTTTAAGCCAACTATTTCTAACCATTCATCAACTTTTTTTTGAGTTTCAATTGGATCTTTTTTTTTCATTCTTAATCCAAAGTTGACATTTTCAGCAACTGTTAACCATTCAAACAAAGCACCTTGCTGAAAAACCATACCTCTCTCTACACCAGGTCCATCAATTTCTTTACTATTTAAAGTTATACTTCCAGAAGTTGGTCGAATAAATCCTGCGGTAATATTTAATAAAGTTGTTTTTCCACAACCTGATGGCCCAAGGACTGTTAACAGTTCTCCTTTTTTAAGAGTAAAATTTAAATCTTTTAAAGCGTGTACAGTTTCTCCTTTTGGAGTTTTAAAAATCATATTAAGATTTTGAGAAACTAGATCACTCATTTGTCCACTTTATATTAGAATTTATAGTAAAAAAATAGGCACCAATTTAATAAAAAATTGGCGCCTATTTAAATTTTAATTACCTTTAGATTATAAAGGTAAGAAACTTGTATCTACGTTTCCTCTTGGTGTTCCCATTCCTTTTAGGAATGCATCAAGATTTCCACTTTCCATAGAACTTTTTGTTTCTTCTGGAGTTAGAAATTTGAAACCACTTAAAGTTTCTTTCATGTCAGGAATTTTCATTTCTGAAGCTTTTGACATTGCATTCATATCGCTTTTGCCAGCTCTATATCTTGCGTTAGCTTCATGAGTTACTTCGATGAAAGTTCTTAACATACCAGGGTTTTCCTTCATAAACTTTGTAGTTACAGAAGTAATATCAATCCCTAGGATACCTGCGTCTCTAGCCTCTTGAACTGTTAGTAATCTAGATCCAACTGCAGTAGCAGCTTTAATAGAATTACCACCAAATAAACATGCCATTACAACATCACCGCTTACTAAAGCAGCAGCACCTTCTTCAGGGTCCATTTGAATGATATCCATTTTTTTTCTATCTGCTCCAACAACTTTCATACTCTCATCAAAAACATATTCCGCCATTGTTCCAAGTGGAACAGCAACTTTTTTACCTTCTAATTCAGTTGCATTAGCTTTTGTAATTCCAGATGCATTAGATGTAACACAAGTTGTTCCGCCCATTCCGTATTCCATAGCAATATCAACTAATTTGATAGGTGCTTTAGATTTTACAGCGTTAATGAATGGAACTAAACCTTGAGAATATGAAATATCAATATCTCCTGCTAACATCGCATCAGTCATAGCACCACCATTAGTAAAGTTAGTCCACTTTACTGGAACCCCTAGAGCTTTTGCGAAGTTTTTCTTCATCATGTCCTCTAGATTTGGACTTGGCCACTCTAAGAAGTAAGCAACTCTAACTTCATTTGCCGCTGAATTAGCAACAGATATTGAAAGATTAAGAGCTACAAAACATCCAAGAATAAAACTTATTATTTTTTTCATTTATGCCTCTTCCTTGTTTATTTATATGTTTCAATTTTAAGATTAATTTGACCTATATGTAAAACAAAAAAATGATCATTATAGTTACACAACTTTAAGTTGTGACATTATTTTGGTGGTTAATTTAAGTTAATTAGTCTAAGGATTCATTTATTAAGTATTTTAAAATTTAATTATGAGCTCAGAAAAAAGAACATCAGTACCTAATTCACTTAATGAACATTGGATGCCATTTACATCTAATAAGGATTTTAAAGAAAATCCAAAATTAATTGTTGAGGCAAAAGGTGTTTATTTAAAAAATCATCATGGCAAAACACAAATTGATGCAAGTTCAGGATTATTTTGTAATCCTTTAGGACATGGAAGAAAAGAAATCATCGAGGCAATTACAAATCAATTAAATACTCTCGATTATTGTCAACCGTTTCAACAAGGTTTTGGTGGTTCATTTGAATTAGCAACAAGAATTTCAAAACACACACCCGGAAATTTAAATAAAATTTTTTATACGATATGTGGATCGACAGCAGTAGAAACTGCAATTAAGATTAGTATCGCTTACCACAAAGCAAGAGGTGAAGGACAAAGATTTAGATTTGTTGGAAGAGAGCGTGCTTATCATGGAATGAACATTGGAGCTACATCAGTAGGCGGAATGATCAATAACGTTAAAGCGTATGCAAGTGTATTGATGCCAGGTGTTGTTCATATGAGACATACACATTTAGATGAACATAAATTTATTTCAGGTCAACCTGAAACAGGAGCTGAGATTGCAAATGATTTAGAGAGAATTTGTACTAATTTTGGTTCTGAAAATATTGCAGCTTGTATTGTAGAACCTATTGCAGGTTCAACAGGAACATTAGTGCCACCAGTTGGATATTTACAAAGACTAAGAGAACTTTGTGACAAACATAAAATACTACTAATTTTTGATGAAGTTATTACGGGTTGGGGAAGAACTGGTTCAGCTTTTGGAGCTCAAGAATTTGGTGTAACACCTGACATAATGACAATGGCAAAAGCAACAACCAATGGAATAGTTCCTTTTGGTGTAGTTGCATGTAAAGAAGAAATTTATGATGCAGTGATGGATAATTCTCCAAAAGGTGCAATAGAATTATTTCATGGTTATACATATTCAGGAATTCCTGTATCAGTAGCTGCAGCATTAGCCGTTCAAGATATTTTTGAAAAAGAAGATATTTTTAATAGAGCAAAAGAACTTGCTCCTTATTTCCAAGAAGGTCTATTTTCTCTTAAAGATATTGATGTAGTAGATAACATAAGAGGTTATGGAATGATGGGTGGAATAGATATTAAAACTGATGGTAGACCTGGTAAAGCAGGTTTAGCTACTTTCAAACATTGTTACGATGCAGGAGTTAATTTCAAAGCGACTGGTGATTGCTTAATTATAGCACCAATGTTTATTTGCGAAAAAAAACATATTGATGAAATCATAGAAAAACTAAGAACTGGAATTACTAATTACGCAAAGAGTAAAAAGAATTAAATTTCGTTAATGAGAATTGGCGTACCTAAAGAAATAAAACCTCAAGAAAATAGAATAGGCCTTACACCGGATAGTGTAAAAACTCTCGTTTCAGAGGGTCACGAAGTTTTAGTTGAAAATAATGGAGGTTTTGAAGCAGGTTTCGATAATGATCAGTACAAAAATGCTGGGGCTAAAATTATAGAAAAAGCTGCTGATATTTTTAATGATGCTCATATAATTGTTAAAGTTAAAGAGCCTCAAAAAGTTGAGGTTGAAATGATTAGGGAAAATCAAATTGTTTATACCTATTTACATTTGGCTGCCGCAAAAGAATTAACTGAAGGTTTGGTAAAATCAAAAAGTATTAATATTGCTTACGAAACCATTACAGATGACAATGGACGACTTCCTTTACTAGCACCAATGAGTGCTGTAGCTGGACGTATGTCAGTTCAAGCAGGAGCACATTGTTTAGAAAAAAACCAAAAAGGTAGAGGAGTATTATTGGGTGGAGCTCCTGGTGGTGAACCCGCAAATGTTTTAATTTTAGGTGGAGGGGTTGTAGGTGAAAATGCTGCAACAATAGCAACTGGTATGAAGGCAAAAGTTCATGTTGTCGATAAATCAGAAGCAAGATTAAAACAATTAGTTGAAATGTTCGGAGATAAAATTATTCCAGAACAAAGTGATAAAATAGACTTAAAAAAGTTAGTAGCCGAGGCGGACTTAATAGTGGGTGGAGTTTTAATTCCTGGCGCAGAGGCACCAAAGTTGGTTACCAAAGATATGCTTAAGTTAATGAAAAGAGGTTCTGTAATTGTTGATGTTGCAATCGATCAAGGTGGGTGTGTAGAAACAAGTAAACCTACAACTTTTAATGATCCAACTTTTATAGTTGATAATGTCGTTCATTATTGTGTAGCTAACATGCCAGGTGGAGTTCCAAGAACGTCCACTATCGCATTAAATAAAGCAACACTTCCATATTTGGTAAAATTAGCTAACAAAGGTTATCAAAAAGCTCTTGGTGAAGATAAAAACTTTCTAGCAGGATTAAATGTTTACAAGGGTCATGTGACTTATAAAGCGGTTGCAGATGTTTTTGGACATGAATATGTTAATCCAGGAGACGCAATCAATAACTAATTAGATGGAAAAAAAACTTCCAAGTAGCACAAAAGTTGTTGTGATAGGAGGTGGGATAGTAGGTTGCTCTGTTGCTTATCATTTAGCTAAATTTGGTTGGAAAGACACAATCCTTTTGGAAAGAGATCAATTAACCTCAGGAACAACTTGGCATGCAGCAGGTTTAGTAAGTCAATTAGGTCCAACTGCAGCAGTTACAAAAATTAGAAAATATACTTTAGATTTATATAAAGAACTTGAGAAAAAAGTTGATCATTCTGCAGGGTTAAGATTAAACGGAGCACTTTCAATCGCTCAACATAAAGGGAGATGGCAAGAACTTCAAAGACAAGCAACGACCGCACAACTTTATGATGTTGATGTAAGAATTTTAAATAAAGATCAAATTAAAAAAGACTACCCCATAATCAATACAGATGAAGTTATAGGAGGAATTTTAATGCCAGGCGATGGTGCTGCTGATCCTTCAGGTGTTACTCATATGTTGGCTAAGGCAGCAAGAATGGAAGGTGCACAAATTTTTGAAAAGTCACCGGTCGAGGAAATTTTAACGAAAGATGGAAAAATTTCTGGAGTTAAAGTTAAAGGGAAAAAAATTGAATGTGAATATATTGTTTTAGCCTCAGGTATGTGGTCTAGGCAAATAGGAGAAAAAGCTGGTGTCAGTATTCCGTTATATCCTGCAGAACATTTTTACATCATTACTGAACCAATTGAAAATTTATCTAAAACTTTACCAGTGGTAAGAGATTTTGATAATCGAACTTATATAAAAGAAGATGCAGGAAAAATACTCGTTGGAATTTTTGAGGGAAATTCAATTCCTGCTTGGAATAAAACTAATAAAGTTCCAGAAGATTTTTCCTTTGGAGAATTTCAAGAAAATTTTGAACATTTTGAACCTTATTTAGCTTCAGCAATTAAAAGATTTCCAATTTTAGAAACTGCTGGAATTAGAAAATTTTTTTCAGGTCCGGAGTCTTTTACTCCTGATACCAACACATTATTAGGAGAAGTTCCTGAAATTAAAAATTTTTTCGTATGTTGTGGGTTAAATAGTATTGGGATTGGCAGTGGCGGTGGCGTTGGTAAAGTTACAGCGGA
>CACMTZ010000010.1 GCA_902616725.1 uncultured Pelagibacteraceae bacterium | reverse complement strand
TGAATTCCAGCTTCAATCATTGAGTCTCCTTGAACTTTAAGGCCGAAATAATCTCCATTTTTTTCTAAGTTATTTGGTAGTGGAATTCTAGAAACTTCATTTTGAATTGCTTCAACAGGTGTTCCAGCTGCTATTTTACCTAAAACTGGCACCTCTGCATCGTCGGATAAAGGTTTTTCTTCATCCAAGCCTCCTTTAATGACACTTGGGGAGAAATTATTGTAAATATCGTTTGCAGAAGCAGTCTCTGGTAATTTTATAACCTCCAAAGCCCTAGCTTTATGTGCAAGCCTTTTAATGAAACCTCTTTCTTCTAAAGCACTAATTAATCTGTGAATCCCAGATTTTGATTTAAGATTTAGAGACTCCTTCATTTCTTCGTAAGAAGGGGATACGCCAGAGCTCCTCAACTTCTTGTTGATAAATAAAAGCAAGTTTTTTTGTTTTTTTGTTAGCATAAGAACAAATATCGTACAAACAATGTTCTATAAAAGTTCTTTGTAATCCACAATAGTTTAAAAGTGAGGAAAATATTGACTTTTTTGACTATAAAACTGAAAAAATAGAATTATCGTCTAAATTTTTTAAAAGTGATTCACCAATTAAAAAGGTTTTGATGGATGTTTTATTTGATAGTTCCAATAGTTCTTCTTTAGATTTAATTCCACTTTCAGAAATCAATGGGCCAGGGTGATTAACCAAAATATCGTGGATATCATAAGTTGTATTAATATCAGTTTTTAAAGTTTTTAAATTTCTGTTGTTGATACCTAATAAAGCATTTTTAAATCTAAGTGCTTGTTTAGCTTCATCAACAGTATGAACCTCTATAATAACTGACATGTTCAATTTTAAAGCTTCTTCATATAACTCATCAGCCAATTTATCTGAAACTCCAGCTAAAATAATTAAGATAGCATCGGCACCATAACTTTTAGCTAAAGGAATTTGAAATTTATCTATAAAAAAAATCTTTACAAAGAATTGGTAAATTAACATCTTGTTTAATTTTACTAATATGCAGTAAGTTTCCTAAAAAAAAATCCTCCTCAGTTAAAACAGATAAACAGGTTGCTTTATTTGATTTATACATATTAGCTATTTTTACAGGATCGTAGTCTTTAATAATTATCCCTGCAGAGGGACTCGCTTTTTTTATTTCAGCAATAATTGAGAATTTTTTATTTTCAACATTTTTTTTGATTGTATCTTTAAAATCGACGTATGTACTATTTTTTTTTATTAATTCCTCGAGTGACTCAAGACTTATACTTTTTTTAAGCTCTAAAATTTTTTTACTTTTAATATTTATTATTTTTTCAAGAACATTTTCAGCCATTTTGAATTTTCTCTAACTGTTTAAATGTTTGACCTGATAAAATGTGTTTTCTAGTATCATCATAAGCTTTATCAAAATTCTGATGAGTTTCATTAACAACTAATCCTGCTGCAGCATTTAAACAAACTGCTTTAGAAAAATCATTATCCTCACCTTTAAATATATCAATCATTCTATCTGCATTAAAAGCTGCATCATTTCCAATGAGATTTTCAAATTTATCTGCTTTTATATTTAACTCATTTGGATCAATAATAATCTCAGAGATGACACCATCTTTTAATTGAATTACATTAGTCTTAGCATAAGGTGAAATTTCATCTAATCCATCTTCACTATTAACTATCCATGCAAATTTAATATCTAAATTTTTTAAAGCATGAGCAAATATTTTTAATAGTTTTTTATCAAAAACACCAATAACTTGTCTTTTTACTAAAGCAGGACTACTTAAAGGTCCGATCATATTGAATATAGTTCTTTTTCCAATTTTTTTTCTTGTAGGTCCAACAAATCTCATTGCGCTGTGATAGTTGGGTGCAAACATGAATCCAAAATTATTATTATTAATTTGATTTTCAATATCTTTTGGCTCTAAATTTATTTTTATATTTAAAGCCTCTAAAACATCACCAGATCCACATTTTGAGGATACAGCTTTATTTCCATGTTTAGCGACTTTAACACCCATGCTTGAAAGTAATAATGCTGAGGCTGTTGATATATTAAGTGTATTCATACCATCTCCACCAGTCCCACAAGTATCAATACAGTTTTCTACATTTACTCTTTTGGACTTATTTCTCAGCACAAAAACTCCACCAGCTATTTCATCTGAAGCTTCACCCTTAGCTGATAAAAGCGTCAAAAAATCAAATATTTCTTGGTCTTCTGCTTTACCCTCCATCAGTAATTCAAAAGCAGATTTACTTTCATCGAAAGTTAAATTTTCCTTTTTCTTAATTTTTTCAATGAATTGTTTCATTAATCCTAAATTCTTATAAAATTTTTTAAAATTTTAATTCCTAATTTAGTTTTAATACTTTCAGGGTGAAATTGCACTCCATGTATATGATATTTCTTATGTTGTACTCCCATTATAAGTCCATCTTGAGTCTGAGCAGTAATTTCAAGATCTTTAGATAATGATTTTTTATCAATAATTAAGCTGTGATATCGAGTGGCTTCAAACGTTTTAGGGAGATTTTTTAAAATACCCACTTTTTTTGAAAAAATCTTACTAGTTTTTCCATGCATTAGCTTTCTAGCTTGAATAATTTTTGAGCCAAATACTTGACCTATAATTTGATGGCCTAAACAAACTCCAAGTATTGGTATTTTTTTATATAAAGATTTAACGATTTTAAGACAATTACCTGATTGATTAGGGTTACCAGGTCCAGGTGAAATTACGATCTTATGATATCTTTTTTTTAAAATTTCATGAGATGTAATTTGATCGTTTCTAATTACTTCAACATTCACTTTTAATGAAGACAAATAATGGTAGAGATTAAAAGTAAAACTATCGTAATTATCAATTAAAATTATCTTTTTCATTTTAACGCATTAATTAAAGCTTTTGCTTTATTTACAGTTTCTTCATATTCTTTTAATGGTTTGCTATCTGCAACAATTCCTGCTCCAGCTTGGACATAAAATCTGTTTTTTTTTGCAACAGCTGTCCTTAAAGCAATACATGTATCAAATTCTCCATTGGCAGAGAAATACCCAATGCCACCGGCATAAACTTTCCTTTTTGTGGACTCTAGTTCATCAATAATTTCCATAGCTCTTATTTTGGGAGCTCCAGATACAGTTCCAGCTGGAAAACCCGCTAAAAGAGACTTAAATTTAGAAAATCTTTTATCATGTTTACCTATTACGTTCGAAACTATATGCATTACATGTGAATACCTTTCAATTATAAAACTTTCAGTTACTTTGATGGAATTAGTTTTAGATACCTTTCCGGCATCATTTCTTCCAAGATCTAATAACATTAGATGTTCAGAAAGCTCTTTTTTATCTCTAAGTAAATCTTTCTCATAAAAACGATCCTCTTTAATTGTTTTTCCTCGAGGTCTTGTTCCAGCAATGGGTCTAACAGTTATTTCACCATCTCTTAACCTTACTAATATTTCCGGACTGGCACCTATTATTTGGAAATCAGTAAAATTAAAAAAAAACATAAATGGAGATGGATTAGTTATTCTCAATTTTTTATAAATATCGATGGGTTTTTTTGTCAACTTAGTCTCAAATCGCTGACTTAAAACGACTTGAAAAATATCTCCTAATTTAATGTATTTTTTTGCCTTATTAACTATAGATAAAAATTTATTTTTAGAAGTATTTGAATTAATTAAAATTTTTTTTGACTTATTATTTATTACATTATCAATTTTTTGAACAGATGATTGCAAAGAAAGCTTGAAAAGATCAGATTGGATATCTTTATACTTATCTTTATAATTCGTAATTTTTTCATCTTTAAAAATATTATTGATAAAGAATATTTCCTTTTTTAAATTGTCATGGATAATGAGTGTTCTTGGACGTAATAATCTAACATCAGGTAATTTTAGGTCATCTTTACAATTGTTTGGGATTTTTTCGATGTATCTAATTGCATCGTATGAAAAATATCCTGAAATCAAAGAGCAAATTTTTGGTAATTTTTTAGGAGTTTTAAACTTAAAATCCTCAATTATTTTCTCAATCAAATATTTAGGTTTATCCTTTAACTTAATTTTTTTATTTTTTTTTATTAAATAAGAATTATTATTATTAAATTCCCAAATTTTATCAGGATTTTTACCAAATATAGTGTATCTACCTCTAATCTTACCTTTTTCGACTGACTCAAATATAAAGCTATTCTTTTCAATTAAAAAGTTATCAATTAAATTAATTATTTCTTCATCAGTTTTTACTTTTTTTGATGTGTAGATTATTTGATTTTCGTTGTTTCTGTGTCGAAACTTGAATTCTTTGAAGCTTCGATTAATTTTCATTTAAAATAGTTTTTAACTCGATCAATAGTCTGTTGATTTAAAGAAACATCATATTTGTCATTTAAAAATGTATCATAAGATTTTAATAATGAATTTTTACTTTTAGAATTTTGTTTTGTAATATATTGTTTAAATTCCTCTTTATTTGTATCTATGATTTGTTTTTCAAATTTTTTGACTTTTGCTAGGTAAATATTGTTATTTTCATCATTTATTAAAGTAAATGATTTCTCAGGCAAGCTATATAAGACTTCAACAGCATTGATATCAAATTTTTTATTATCTCGCACAGAATTTAGTTTTATCATCTGAATTTTTTCTTTTCCATATTCTAAAAAATTATTGTTATTAAATTTTTTATTGGTTATTTCATTTAACAATTTTTGGTTATAGTCAAATTTATTTTTTTGAAAAACTAATTCAATTACCTCCTGCTTAATTTGGTCATCATTCAAGTCTGGTTCCCTTTGTGAAATACTTTTGACATGATAAAGAATATAATCATTACCAATTTCAAAAAGATCAAACTTATTATTTCTTAGCTCAAAAATTTTTTTTTCAATTTCGTTACTATCTGGTGAAAATTTAAAGTCTTTGATGTCAATTGATGTTAAATCAAAATTAGATATTATTGTTGCAAAATCAAATTCATTTGAAATATCAATTTCTATTTGATCAATTTTGTCAAAGAATGTTTGATTAAAATCATCAATTCCAATCAGATTCTTAGGATTTATTATGGAGTAACTGAAATCAAGATATTCTACTTTTAATTGTTCTTTATTTTCAATAATAAATTTATTTAATTCTTCCTCAGTGATATTTTCTTTTTTTACATAGAAATCATTTAAATCAATGAATTCTATCTCAAGTTTCTGACTTTCTTCTTCATAAAGTTTATTTATCAAAAATTGTGGAGATGTTGTACCGGCACCTATATAATCAAAAAGTTTTTTTTGTAGTTCTCTCTTTTTTAATCTTTGCTCAAAACCTGGTGCGGACAAATTATTTTCTAGTAAAAATTTTTCGTATTTAATTCTTTGAAAAATACCATTTTCATCTCGAAAATTTTTATTTTCTTTTATTTTCTTTAATAGGATAAGCTCAGAAATGCTTAACTCAAAATCTTTAATTTCTAAATCAAGTAATGTTGTAGAAACCAAACCAGAAAGAAGTTCCTCTATTATATTTTGGTCTAAGTTTTCTCTAATTGTTTTTTCAGGAATTCCAGAACTATTTAAGTAATCAATAAATTCTTCAGTAGAAATACTTTTTTCATTAATCTTCACTACATTGTTTGTATTTCCACTGCTAAACATACCTCCCATTCCCCAAAAAACAAATGGTAAGATAATTATACCAACAAAAACACCGGCAAGTTTTGTTTTTGCAAAATTTCTTAGACTACTAATCATTACTATAAATTTATTGATCTATAAAAAGCAAACCTATAAATTAAAAAACGTCTCATGACAAATAAATATATGTACTTTATTGCAAATTGGAAAATGTTTGGTGTTTTAAATTCCTTAAATTCACTGAATAAAGTCGTCAAATTTTTTAAGAACTTTAAAAAAAGAAAATCTTTGAGAATAATTTACTGCCCACCAAATACCTTGATAGGAGCAATGTCAAAAAAATTGAGAGGATCAAATATTGATGTTGGTGCCCAAAATTGTCATGAGCAGGATGTTTATGGTGCTTTTACAGGTTCAGTCAATTCTTTAATGTTAAAAAATATTGGTGCTAAATACGTCATTATTGGCCACTCTGAAAATAGACAAGCTGGTGAAACTGATAAATTAATAAATCTGAAGATTAAAAGTGCATTGAAGTCTGGGCTGAGGGTAATTTTTTGTATTGGTGAGACGCTTAAAGCAAAAAGAAAAAAAATTACCAAAAGTGTTTTAAATAGACAGATTAAAGCAGGTTTGAAAAATATTAAAAATA
>CACMTZ010000009.1 GCA_902616725.1 uncultured Pelagibacteraceae bacterium | reverse complement strand
ACGGAGAGGTTTTTGTAACTGATGATGGTGCTGAAACAGATTTAGATCTTGGGCATTACGAGAGATTTACTGGAGTATCTGCAAAGAAGTCTGATAATATTACAACAGGTAAAATTTATAATGATGTATTAAAAAAAGAACGTGAAGGAAAATATCTCGGAAAAACAGTTCAAGTTATTCCACATATAACTGATAGAATAAAAGAGTTTATAAAGAATGACTCGTCGAAAGAAGATTTTGTTATTTGTGAAATCGGCGGAATTGTTGGTGATATTGAGAGTCTACCATTTATTGAAGCCATAAGACAATTTGCAAATGATATAGGAAAAAAAAATGCATTATTTATCCATCTTACCTTAGTACCTTATTTAAAGTCCTCAGATGAAATTAAAACTAAACCTACACAACATTCTGTTAAAGAATTGAGAAGTATAGGTGTTCAACCTGACATTATAATATGTAGATCAGAAAGACCTATCCCGTTAGAACATCGTAAAAAAATCTCACTTTTCTGCAACGTAGATATTAAAAATGTAATAGAAACTGTTGATGTAAGAACAATTTATGAAGCACCGATAAGTTTTTTTAGAGAAAAACTTGATGTTCAAGTATTAAATTATTTTAAGCTTAAATCAAAAAAACCCGCAAACCTTAAACCATGGAAAAAAATAACTAAAATTATTTTACAAACTAAAAAACAGGTGAATATTGCAATAATTGGTAAATATGTTGAGTTAAAAGATGCTTATAAATCTTTAGATGAAGCTCTTACTCATGGAGGTATTCAAAATAATGTAAAGGTAAATTTAGTAAGAATTGATTCTGAAAAATTAAAAGTTTCTGAGATTAAATCAAAACTTAAACACATTTCAGGTATATTAATACCTGGTGGTTTTGGTAAACGAGGAACAACTGGAAAAATCGAGTCAATAAAATATGCTAGAAAAAATAAAGTTCCTTTTCTTGGGATATGTTATGGAATGCAAATGGCAATTATAGAATTTGCGAGAAATCAATTAAATTTAAAAAAAGCAACTTCGAGTGAATTTGATAGTAATGGCATACCTGTAATTGGATTAATAAATGAGTGGATAAAAGATGGAAAAACTATCAAAGGAACAGATAAAAATCTAGGTGGAACAATGAGATTGGGTTCTTATGATGCAAAATTACAAAATAATTCAAAAATTAAAAAAATTTATGGAAAAAAGATTATCAAAGAAAGACACCGACACAGATATGAAGTTAACATCAATCTAAAAGACAAATTTGAAAAAAAAGGAATGAGTTTTTCTGGTTTATCGCCTGATGGTTTTTTACCTGAGATCATTGAGTTAAAAAATCATCCTTGGTTTATTGGCGTACAGTTTCATCCAGAATTTAAATCTAGACCTTTTGCTCCACATCCATTATTCTCATCTTTTATCAAAGCATCAAAAAATCATAAATGAGTAGCATTAAAGTAAATTGTGGAAAAATAGATATTTCGAACAATGATAAGATTTGTATAATTTCTGGACCTTGCCAGCTTGAAAGTGAACAACATGCAATGGATATGGCAGGAAAAATTAAGGAAATTACTTCAAAATTTGGTCTTGGATTTATTTACAAAACCTCATTTGATAAAGCGAACAGAACAAGCTTAAAAGGCAAAAGGGGAGCTGGATTAGAAGCTTCTTTACCTGTGTTTGATAAAATTAAAAAAGAATTAAATGTCCCTATCCTAACAGATATTCATAATGCTGAGCAATGTTCAATCGTTTCAAAACATGTTGATGTTTTACAAATCCCGGCTTTTTTATGTAGACAAACAGACTTGTTAATTGCTGCAGCTAAAACAAATAAAATTATTAATGTAAAAAAAGGTCAATTTCTTGCACCATGGGATATGGTTAATGTAACAAAGAAAATTTCAGAGTCTGGAAATGACAAAATATTAGTAACTGAAAGAGGTGCAAGTTTTGGATACAACACTTTAGTTTCCGACATGAGGTCGTTACCAATAATGGCTAAGAATGGTTATCCAGTAATTTTTGATGCAACACACTCAGTGCAACAACCAGGTGGTCTTGGAGAAAAAAGTGGTGGTCAAAGAGAGTTTGTTGAATATTTAGCAAGAGCTGCAGTTGCAGTTGGAGTTGCAGGAGTTTTTATTGAAACCCATCAAGATCCAGATAATGCTCCATCTGATGGACCTAACATGGTGCCATTAGATAAATTAGAAGATCTTCTAAAACAATTAAGCGATATAGATAATCTTATTAAAAATTAAGTGAGTAAAATTCTAAAAGTTAAAGCAAGACAAGTTTTTGATAGTAGAGGAAATCCAACTATTGAAGCAGAGGTTTATGTTAAAAACAAAAGTGCCAAAGCAATATGTCCCTCAGGAGCTTCTACAGGTACTTATGAAGCCTTTGAAAAAAGAGATACAAACAATAAAAGATATTTAGGCAAAAGTGTATTCTCAGCAATAAATTTAATTAATTCTAAAATATCTAAAGCTTTAAGAAATAAAAATATACATGATCAAGAAAGAATAGATGAAATACTTATTAATTTAGATGGCACTAAACAAAAAACAAAACTAGGAGCTAATGCAATATTAGCGGTATCGATGGCTGCAAAAAAATTATCAGCAAAAGTAAAAAGAATTCCTCTTTATAAATCTTTTTATGTTACAAAAAATTTTCAATTACCTTATCCATTAATGAATATTATTAATGGTGGAGCACATGCAAATAATGGTCTTAGAATTCAAGAATTTATGATTAGACCAGATAAAGCAAAATCTTTTTCTGAAGCAATGAGAATATGTTATTTAGTAATAAAAAACTTAAGTAAATTAATTAAAGTAAAAGGTTTAGCCACATCGGTTGGTGATGAAGGTGGATTTGCACCAATGATTAATAGCAACAATCAGGCCTTAGATTTGATTGTTTTATCAATTAAAAAATCAGGATTTAGAAATGGTAAAGATGTTTCAATTTGTTTGGATGTTGCTGCAAATGAATTGTTTAAAAAAGGTAAATATTCTATTCATTCAAAAAAATACGTTACTGTTGATAAAACAATTTCAGAATACAAAAAAATGATTAACAAATACAAAATTAAATCTATTGAAGATCCATTCTTTGAAAATGATTGGACGTCGTGGAGTAAATTTATGAGATCTACTAAAAAAGTGCAGATAGTTGGAGATGATCTTTATGTTACAAATTTGGAAAGATTAAAAAAGGGATTTCTAAATGTTTCATCAAACTCAATTTTGATAAAACTAAATCAAATTGGTACAGTTACCGAAACACTTGATGTCATAAGATTTGCTCAAACTATTGGGTTTAATACTATTATTTCACATCGATCAGGAGATAGTGAAGATACATTTATTGCTGATTTAGCAGTGGGCACTAACTCCAACCAAATAAAAACAGGATCTTTAGCTAGATCTGAAAGAGTGGCCAAATATAATCAATTAATTCGTATAGAAGAAGAACTTGGAAAAAAAGCTAGAATGAATAAGATTCATTAATGCTTCAAAGATTAAAAAAAAATTACCTTTTATTAGTTTCTACTTTTTTGATTCTTTATTTCTTTTTTAATCTTTTATCTGGTCAAAGAGGGTTAATTTCATATTTTGAAAAAAAAGAGATTTTAAAAAACTTAAAACAACAAGAATCTTTAATAATTAACCAAATAAGTGACTTGGAATTTAAGAATTCATTGTTAAGTGACAATCTAGATCTTGATTATATAGAAACTTTGATTAGAGAAAGGTTCATATTTGGTAAAAAAAATGAAAAAATTTATATAATTAAAAAAAATGAAAATTAGACATCCAGAAAAGCAGAATAAACCAATAAATCCAATTAAAAAGAAACCAGATTGGATAAGATCAAAATTAGTAAATAGCAAAGAATTTTTTTTAACAAAAACAATTGTAAATAAAAATAATCTTGTAACAGTTTGTCAGGAAGCTAATTGTCCAAATATTACGGAATGTTGGAGTAAAAGACATGCTACCTTTATGATTATGGGTGACACATGTACAAGAGCATGTGCTTTTTGTGATGTAAAAACTGGTAAGCCTGAAAAACTAGATAATCTTGAACCAATAAAAATTTCTCAGGCTGTAAAAAAATTAAATTTAAAACATGTTGTAATAACATCAGTTGATCGAGATGACTTAGATGATGGTGGTTCAAATCATTTTTTTGAAGTTATTAATCAAACAAGAAAAACAAATCCAAATACTACAATTGAAGTTTTAACTCCTGATTTTTTGAGAAAGGGTGATGCTTATAAAAAAGTTTTAGAGGCCAATCCTGATGTTTTTAATCACAATATTGAAACTGTTCCTAGTCTTTATCTAAAAGTAAGACCAGGTTCTAGATATTTCGCGTCTTTAGAACTTTTGAAAAATGCTAAAATGATAAATAAGAAAATTTTTACGAAATCAGGAATAATGGTTGGCTTAGGTGAAAAAAAAGATGAAATTTTACAGGTAATGGATGATTTAAAAGCTGCTGATGTAGATTTTTTAACTATTGGTCAATACTTACAACCATCTGTTAGACATCATCCTCTTGATAGATACTACACACCAGAGGAATTTGATGAATTAGGAAGTATTGCAAAAGCAAAAGGTTTTTTATTAGTTTCATCATCACCACTGACAAGATCTTCTTATCATGCAGATGAAGATTTTGCTAAACTACAACAAAATCGAATTAACAATCATTAATGCCAAAAGCTTCAGTTAAGCGATTAATTGAATGTGAAAAAAAAGACTTAATTGAACTTGTTTTAGATATAGAAAAATACCCTGAATTTGTTCCATTTTGTTTTGATGCTAAAATATATGAAAACAAACAAGATGGTGATTTACAAAAAATTATTGCTGATTTAACCATCGGCAAAGGACCATTTAAAGATACATACAAAAGTGATGTTGCCTTTAATAAAAAAACTGACTCAATCTATGTTAAAAACATAGAAGGACCCTTAAATCATTTAACAAATAATTGGACGTTTAGTGATAAAAATAATGGTATTACTGAAGTTACCTTTGATATTGATTTTGAAATAAAGAATAAATTTTTAAATTCTTTAATGGTTGTCTCTTTTCAATTTGGCTTAGAAAAAATAGCTGATGCATTTCAAAAAAGGGCTGAAGAATTATTTAGAAATTCTAAGAATTAAATCTAAAGTTTTTTTAACAGTCGCTTTTTGAATTGAAGATCTTTTTTTACTTTTAAATAAACACCTATTAATCATTACTTTTTTACCTTTTTTAATACCAATATAAACTAGACCCACAGGCTTTTGTTTGGAGCCACCTTTGGGGCCAGCGATTCCAGTTATAGAGACGTTTATGTGAGCTTTTGACATTTTAGATAAGTTATTTACCATTGCCAAGCAACATTGATGACTAACCGCACCATATCTATTGATAATATTTTTATTAACTTTAAGAATTCTAATTTTAGCTTGGTTAGAATAGGTGATTAGTCCTAAATTAAATATTTTTGAAGTACCGCTTATTGAGGTAATTGAACTAGCTAATAGCCCTCCAGTACAAGACTCAGCAAAAGAAAGTTTCAACTTTTTTTTGGTTAAAAGTTTGACTAAAGATTTCATTAAATTAAATAACTACTTAACAACATAAAACAAATTAATGATAGAACAACATATAATCCTGCACAAACATCGTCCATTATTACACCGAAACTATTTTTATAATTTTTGTCAAAATAATTAACTGGAAATGGTTTGAGAATGTCAAAAAATCTAAAAAGCACAAAGCAAATTCCATAAAAAATTATGGCTTCATCAGATGTTTTTTGTGTTCCGTGAGATATTTCATAGAGATAAATTGGTATAGATTGACCAATAAATTCATCAATAATAACTTCTTTTGGATCTTTATTTTCTTTCTCTTTGATGTGTGATGCAACTGCTATGAATGAATAAATAAAAATAACAAATAAACTTATTAAAACTATATTTGGTGATAATTTTAGTATGTGAAAAACTAAATAAAGAAAAATAGCTGTAACTAAGGATCCAAAAGTTCCAGGAATAATCTTAATTTTTCCTAGCCCAAACATTGTTACTAATAATGAGTTAAAAGTTTTAATCATATTTTGTAATTGAAATTATGGTTTCACAAGCGATAGCCTTTTCTTTTCCTATTAAACCTAATTTTTCAACTGTTTTACCTTTTAAATTAATTTTATTTTCATTAAGGCTTGTTAGTTTTGAAACTGATTTAATTATTTTGTCTCTATGTTTTGAAACTCTAGGTTTCTGGCAAATTAAGTTTATATCTAAATTATTTATAAATAAATTAGATTTATTAAGATCAAATATGATTGGTTTTAGCATTTTTGGAGATCTAATATTTTTAAATTTTTTTGTATTAGGAAAATAAGTTCCAATATCTTTTTTTCTAAGAGCTCCTAAAATAGAGTCTATAATTGCATGTAGAATTACGTCTCCATCTGAATGACCCTCAAGACCTGAATGAAAAGGAATCTTTACTCCACCAAGATAAAGTTTCTTATTTTTTACTAACTTATGGATATCGAAACCTATACCATAAAAAGTTTTGGGAGTCCTTATATCATCAATATATGTAATTTTATTATTTGTTTTTTCACCTGGTATAAATTTGATTTTAAAATCTTTATTAATAAATAATGTTGCTTCATCAGTGACTTTACTTTTTTGATCTTTTGCAATTTCATATAGCTCTTTAAATCTAAATGCTTGAGGCGTTTGTGTTAATAACAAATTATTCCTATTAAGATTAAATATTTGATTTCGAGTTTTATATTTTGTTGTATCTTTTGAATTGATAATTGGAACGACGGCTTTATTATTTTTCAAATTTTTAGCAATATTTTTAAGTAATCTAATTGAGAAATTAGGTCTGGCAGCATCATGTATAAATACATTTTTTGGCTTATATCTTTTAAGATATTTCAAAGCTTTTAAAGAAGAGTCTGATCTTTCTTTTCCACCTTTGATTACGCTTATTGATTTTGGATATTTCTTTTTTTTTAAATGTTTAAGTTTATTTGTAACAATTAAAATTTTTTTAAATAACTTTGAAGTGAGAGATTTTTCTATTGAATGATCAATTATTTCTTTATTTTTGTACTCAAAAAATTGTTTTGGTATTTTTTTGCTAAATCTCTTACTTTTTCCAGCTGCTAATATTACAAAATAGTTGTTCA
>CACMTZ010000008.1 GCA_902616725.1 uncultured Pelagibacteraceae bacterium | reverse complement strand
GTTCCTAGATTGCCACCTGCTTTTTGAAAAATTGTTCTAATACTGGACGCTGTTCTATTTTTATTATCTGTTAATGCTTCTATTATTACTGCTACTTTTTCTGGTCCAAAGCCTTCATATCTTAAATTTTCAAAATTTGACTCGGTACTAACTGAAGATTTATCAATTGCTCTTTCTATATTTTCTTTGGGCATATTTGCTGATCTTGCAGCTTGAATCGCAGATCTTAATCTTGGATTCATTGCTGGATCTTTATCCCCAAGTTTTGCTGCAACAGTAATTTCTTTCGACAACTTTGAAAAAATTTTAGATCTTTGCTTATCGGCTTTACCTTTTTTATGTTTAATTCCTGCCCAATGAGAATGTCCTGCCATAAACTAATCAAGTATTCTTTAGCTGACCTCCAAAAACATAGCTTTCAATTTTATTTGCTAAACCAGTTTTTATATCACAATCGACAATTACTCCACATAAAGTACCGTCACCTGTTGCTGGATAATGTTTGGTTGACTCTTTTTTCATAAATCTGTTTAAAGAGTTATCTTTATTCATTCCAATAACTGAGTCATAATCACCACACATACCTGCATCTGTTTGATAAGCTGTCCCATTTTTCAAAATTCTTGCATCATTTGTTGGTATGTGTGTATGTGTTCCAACCACTAGAGTAGCTTTACCATCAAAAAAATATCCTATCGCATTTTTTTCACTAGTAATTTCTCCATGAAAGTCAACAACAAGAAAATCATAATCCTCTTTTAATTTGTGCTCTTTTAAAAATTTTTCTGAAATCTCAAATACGTCATCACATTTTTTCATAAAAACATTACCCATTAAATTTAAGACACCAATTTTTATATTTTTTTCATTTTGAAAAACTTCAAATCCTTTACCTGGTGCTGGCTCAAATAAATTTTTTGGGCGAAGTAACCTATTTTCATTATCGATAAACTTCATAATATCTTTTTGATCCCAAACATGATTACCAGTAGTAATGGCATCAACACCACATTTAAAAAAATCCTCACATATTTCTTTTGTTAATCCAACTCCTGCCTCAGCTGCATTTTCTCCATTGACGATTACAAAATCAATTTTATTCAATTCTTTTTGGCTTAAAAGATTATTCAAAATTTTCGAACAACCTGAGTTCCCCACCACATCTCCTAAAAATAAAATTCTCATATAAAATTTTTATCTGTTACAATAAAATCCATTTTCATATCATATTTGTTAGCTGGTATTTTTTTTACTTTTTGAAAAGAATAAGCTAACCCAATTAATATAATTTTTTTGTTTTTTTTTTCTTTTTTAATATACCTATCGTAATAACCACCTCCATAACCTATTCTATTTAAATGATTATCAAAAGCTACGAGTGGTACTAAAAGAATACTTGGGTAGGCAATTTGATTTGATGTAGGTTCAGGTATTCCATATTTATTTATTGATAAAGGTTCTTTTGTTGACCAGTATAAAAAATCCATTTGATTATTTTTTTTAATTTTTGGTAATGATATTTGATAACCAAGTTTTTCAAGTTTATTGAGAATTTTGATTGGATCAACTTCATAATTATATGGATAATAACCGCCAATTATTTTTTTATTTACTTTTTCTTTTTTTAAAATTTTCATAATATGACTAAATTTTATAACTAAATTTTTATTGTTATTAAGTTTTCTTGCTTTTAATAATTTTTTTCTAATCTCAGATTTTTTCACTAGAATTTTACTTAGAAATATTTTCTAAATTTGCTTTTTCAACAAAACTCGAAATTTCATCAGCAGCTTCATCAATTAACTTCTCATAACTCTTTTGATTTATTTCAATTTCATTTTTTAATTTAAGGTGATCTTTATTAAGTGAGTTTATTTCAAGCTCTTTCTTATCTCTATACTCATAAATTAAAGTTTTAAGCTCTTTAAATTTATTTGAGAGATCTCTCAACTCATTCTTTTTTTGATCTACTTTTTTTTTAGTTTCATAATATTCATCCATTACTTTAACAGCTGTGATTAACAGAAGTTTATTCTCTCCAAGATTTCCAAGCTCATTTTTAAGATTATTAAATTTCTGATTGATTTGAATTAATAATTCTTCAAGATGTTCTTCCTGGCCGTCCTCACAAGACAACAAAAATTCTTTCCCGTTAAACTTAATACTTACGTTTGCCATTTATCTATCTCATCTAACAAAATATCTGTTTCTTGATTTAATTCATCAATTTTTTCAGAAAACTCAATTTGTCTTTTTTGTTCAGCTTTTTCTTGATTTTGTAATTCGTCTAATTTTTTACTTAAACTATTATAATCATTAATTAAACTTTTATATTTTTCTTCTATTTCTTGCTTTTCAATTTCTAATTGATTTTTTTGACTACTTAAATTCTCTATATTTTTTTTAACGTCAGGGTTTTTTAAGTTCAAATTTTTTAATTTTGCTAAAGCTAAATTTAATTTTTTTTCTTTTTCGATCACAGAATTCATATATATATAATCATATTATTAAATAGAATCTTCTTAGTCTAGGCAGGATAATTACTTGAGTAAACTTTATAAAGAATTAGCGAATTGTATCAGATTCTTGTCTATAGATGCTGTCCAAAAAGCTAATTCTGGGCATCCAGGTATGCCAATGGGAATGGCTGATGTTGCAACTGTTCTTTTTAAGGATTTCTTAAACTTTAATCCAAAAAATCCAAATTGGATTAATAGAGATAGATTTGTTCTGTCAGCAGGACATGGTTCTATGCTACTTTACTCGCTCCTCTATCTGACGGGTTATAAAAGTATTTCTTTAAGAGAAATTAAAAAATTTAGACAACTTAATTCAATATGTGCAGGTCACCCCGAATATCATCCAAGCACTGGCATAGAAACTACAACAGGGCCTTTAGGACAGGGAATTTCAAATGCAGTTGGTTTTGCAATCTCGGAAGAAATTTTAAAAAAAAGATTGGGAAAAAAAATTATCAATCATAAAACTTACGTTTTAGCGGGTGATGGCTGCTTGATGGAGGGAATAAGCCATGAAGCTTTAAGTCTTGCAGGACACCTAAAACTTAAAAACTTGATATTACTTTTTGATAACAATTCAATTTCAATAGATGGTCCAACTAGTTTAGCAGTCTCTGATGATCATGAAAAAAGGTTTAAAAGCTATGGGTGGAACTATTTAAAAATTAATGGACATAATTTTAAAGAAATAACAAAGGCTCTTAAAAAAGCACAAAAATCAAAAAAACCTATAGCAATCTCTTGTAAAACTACGATTGGGTACGGATCCCCAAATAAGGGTGGTAAAGCCTCATCTCATGGCAGTCCATTAGGTGAGGATGAAATAAGATTAGTCAGAAAAAAATTGAACTGGCCACACAATACTTTTGAAATTCCAAAAAACTTAATGGATCAATGGAGATCAATCGGTAAAAAAGCATCAATAAAAGCTAATAAGAATAAAAAAAAATTTTCACTTAAATTTAATAAAAATACTATCAATGCAGAAATAGAAAAAGCAAAATCAGACTACTTAAAAAAATTACAACCAATAGCTACTAGAAAATGTTCAGAAAAATTTTTGGAAATTGCATCCAAACTTCCAAACTTAATTGGTGGATCAGCAGATTTAGCAGGATCCAATAATACCAAAACCAAAAATCATAAAATTATTCAATCAAATGATTTTTCCGGAAATTATATCCATTTTGGAGTTAGAGAACATGCGATGTGTGGTATTATGAATGGTATCTCACTTCATAGTGAGCTTGTTCCTTATGGTGGAACTTTTTTAATATTTAGCGACTACTGTAAACCATCAATAAGACTAGCTGCTATGATGAAACAAAAAATTATTTATGTTTTTACACATGATTCGATTGGTCTTGGAGAAGATGGACCAACCCATCAACCAATAGAACAATTGACAAGTTTACGATCAATACCAAATTTGAATATTTTTAGACCCTCTGACTTAATAGAAACTTTTGAATGTTGGCAATTGGCATTAAATAGCAAAAGTTCTCCAAGCGTAATAGCCCTAACAAGACAAAGCCTAAATCCAGTTCGTACAAAAAAAACATCAAAAAATTTGTCTTTAGCTGGCGCTTATGAAGTTTTAAGAACAAGTAATAAGATAAGTGCAACTATTATAGCAACAGGATCTGAAACTAGTCTTGCAATAGACGTTAGTCATAAATTAGCCACAGATGGCATTTACTCAAAAGTAATATCAATGCCTTGCCAGGAATTATTTGATCAACAAAGTGAAATCTACAAAAGTAAAATTTTAAATGAAACTAAACTTGTAGTTTCTATAGAGGCCTCTGAAACTGGTTATTGGAAAAAATATACTGGCAGCAAAGGACTTAATTTTGGAATTGATGATTTTGGAAAAAGTGCGCCTTATAAAGATATATATAATCACTTTGGATTAAGCTCAGAGATAATAGTAAAAAAAATAAAAAAAAGATTATGACAGTCAAAATTGGAATAAATGGAATGGGTAGAATTGGAAGAATGATTGTTCGATCAATTATCGAGAATAAAAATAAAAATATAGAAATTAAATACATCAATAATAGAACTAATTCTGAAACATGTTCATCTCTATTAAAATATGACTCTATTCACGGAAAATTTAATGCAGAAATAGATTTTGATGAAAATCATATTATTATCAACAAAGATAAAATTTTATTTGGCCAAGAAACAAATTTAAATGATATTAATTGGAATAAATATGAAGTGGATTATGTATTAGAGTGTACAGGTAAATTTAACTCTAAAGAAAAATTACTAGCACATATTAATAATGGTGCAAAAAGAGTCATTGTCTCTGCTCCGTGTAAAGATGCTGACAAAACTATTGTATATGGAGTAAATGAGACTGAATTGAAAAAAGAGGATAAGATTATATCTGCTGCTTCTTGTACAACAAATTGTCTTGCCCCTGTGGCCCATGTTTTAAACGAAAATTTCGAAATTGAAAAAGGGTTCATGACCACAATTCACTCCTTTACAAGTGACCAAAGAATATTAGATAATTCTCATAAAGACCCAAGAAGAGCTAGATCGGCAAGCCAGTCTATTGTGCCAACCTCAACAGGTGCATCAAAAGCAATTGGTGAGATTATACCTTCCCTTAAAGGTAAATTAGAAGGTGTGGCTATGAGAGTCCCTACGCCTAATGTTTCATTGATTGAACTAGTCTTTTGTACAAAAAAAGACATTACAATTGATAAAATTAATTTAGCATTTCAAAATTTTAGCAAAAAAAATAGAATTCTTGAAACTACAAAAGAAAAACTTGTTTCAATCGACTTTAATCATAATCCTGCTTCCTCAATAGTAGACGAAAGCTTAACCAAAGTGGTAAGTAAAAATATGGGTAAAATTTCGGCCTGGTATGATAACGAATGGGGTTTCTCAAATAGAATGTGTGATATTGTAGAATATCTTCATAAGAATTCTTAATGAACAATATTAAAGATTGTGAAAATCTTAGTAGTAAGAGAGTTTTATTAAGATTAGACCTAAACGTCCCTATGAAAAATGGTGAGATTGTCGACGAAACCAGAATAATTAAAATTATACCTGTTATCGAATTTTTAATAAAAAGAAATGCAAAAATTTTAATAATTTCTCATGTCGGACGCCCTAAAGGCAAATTTAATAAAGATCTCTCTCTTCAACCAATTTGTGATTACTTAGAAAAAAAGATACAAACTAAAGTCAAATTTATAAGTGAGGACATTTTAAAAATCAAAAGAGATGATTTATTTAAAGAGCCTGAGGAGAAAGTTGTCTTTTTCGAAAACATAAGATTTTATGCAGCAGAAGAAAAGAATGAGTCAAATTTTTCAAAACACCTAGCTAGTTTTGCAGATTTGTTCGTAAATGATGCTTTTTCTTGCTCACATAGAACACATGCCTCAGTATGCAAAATTACAGAATTTCTGCCGTCATTTGCTGGATTACAATTTGAGACTGAGGTAAATGCTTTAAAAAAAGTTACTATTGAAATCAAAAAACCAATTACTTGTATTATTGGTGGATCAAAAATTTCTACAAAAATAGACATAATCAAAAATTTAATACCTAAATTTAATAACATAATCTTTGTGGGAGGTATGGCTAACAATATTCTGAGCTTCAAAGGTAATAAAATTGGAAAATCAATTAGTGAGGAAAATTGTGAAAGTATAATACAAGAAATTTTTGAAATTTCAAAAAATGCACTCTGTGAAGTTACTTATCCAGAAGATGTTTTAACAGGCAAAAGTGCAGATGACGATGCTCAGATAAAAGATCTCAAGGACATAACAGATGATGATTTAATCTTAGACGTGGGACCTAAAACACTTAAAAGAATAAAAAATATAATTGAAAATAGCGAAACAGTTCTTTGGAATGGTCCTGCTGGTTATTTTGAAAACCCTAGTTTTGCTAAAGGTAGCATTGAGATTGCAAAAATAATTATTAAAAAAAATAAAAATGATTCAATTTTTTCTGTAGTTGGCGGAGGAGATACTGTGGCGGTTGTTAATCAGCTAAAAGCAATTAAAGATTTTAATTTTGTTTCAACTGCTGGTGGTGCTTTTTTAGAATATCTTGAAGGAAAAGAACTTCCTGGTATAAAAGCCCTAAAATAAAATGTCAGAACTAAATAATACAGCATTAAAAATTTTAGGAAACGGTAAAGGAATTTTAGCTGCAGATGAAAGTACTGCAACAATGACTAAAAGATTAGATAGTGTAAATGTTCCCTCAACCCCAGAAAACAGATTGTTGTTCAGAGAAACGCTTTTTAGCTCATCCTCAATGAAAGATTGTATTGGAGGTGTAATTCTTTACGATGAAACAATTAAACAAACATCATCCAAAAAAAATACAATTCCAGAATTAATATCAGGTACAGGCTCATTGCCAGGTATCAAAGTTGATACAGGAGCAAAAGTTTTAGCAGGTTCGCCAGATGAAAAAATTACTGAGGGTCTTGATGGATTAAGGGAAAGATTGAAAGAATATTACAAATTAGGTGCAAAATTTACTAAATGGAGAGGTGTTTATAATATAAGTAAAAATTATCCAAGCAAACTCTCAATACAATCTAATGCACATGCATTAGCGAGATATTCTGCTCTAGTTCAAGAGTGCAATATGGTTCCAATAGTTGAGCCTGAAGTTTTAATGGATGGTGATCATTCTGCTAAAGAGTGTTTAGAAAAAACATCTGAAGTTATAAAAAAATGCTTTGAAGAACTAATATTACATAAAGTAGATTTAAAGGGAATTATACTTAAACCAAATATGATTTTAGCGGGAAACAGATCTAAAGAAAAAATTACTAATGATGAAGTGGCAAAATTAACTTTAGAATGTTTAAAATCCTCAGTACCCTCAGAAGTACCAGGTATA
>CACMTZ010000007.1 GCA_902616725.1 uncultured Pelagibacteraceae bacterium | reverse complement strand
CTTTTTCAGGATTTTTAAATTTATTCAATTCAAGAATTAAGGTTACATTCTCTAAGGCTGTATAATTTGGGATTAGATAAAAAGACTGAAAAATTATACCAATATTTTTTTTTCTGATTTTTGATACTTCATCCTCACTTAATTTTGTAATTTCGTGGCCTTGAAAGTATATCTTGCCTGAAGTTGGACGCTCTAAACCACCAATTAACATGATTAAACTTGTTTTTCCTGAACCACTTTCACCTACTATTGAAATAGTTTCTTTTTTTTTTGTGGTCAAATTTATATCTTTTAAAACACTAATATTATCTTTACCAGTTTGGTATTTAAGATTTATCTTTTTTAATTTAAGAAGAGTACTCATGAGCAAAAGTTTTATTATTAAAATAATTATTATCTGTCTACTAACCATTAATGCATATGCAATCGAAAAGATTGTATTGTTTGGTGATAGTTTGATGGCTGGTTATGGTCTGTCTGATGACAATAGTTTACCAGTCGTTTTAGGGGAGAATTTAGAAGCAAAGGGTTATAATATTGAGATTGTTGATGGCAGTGTTTCTGGTAGTACATCGTCAGGGGGATTAAATAGAGCTGATTGGACTTTAAGTGAGCCAGATATAGATCTAATAATTTTATGCTTAGGGGCTAATGACATGTTAAGAGGCATCCAGCCAAAAGAAACAAAAAGCAATTTAGAAAAAATTATAAAAATTGCTCTAGACAAAAATATTAAAATTATCCTAGCTGGGATGATTGCTCCAACCTCCCATGGTTTTTCTTATAAAAAAAAATTTGACAAAATTTTTCCTGATTTAGCCAAAAAATTTAAAATAGATCTTATTCCTTTTTTACTTGAAGGAGTGGCCATGAAACCCGAGTTTAATCTAAGTGATGGTATACATCCAAATGAAAAGGGCACCATAATAATGAGTAGAACTTTAGAGGAGACAATTATAAAAACTTACAATAAAAAAAATTAGTTTTTTGTGGAAAAAAAACCTTATCACCATTTACCAGACGGTACTTTTAGAAATCCTGAGGGTTCACCAAAACCAGATCCTAATGTTAAATGGTCCTTCAAAATTTTTAATAGAGAGAAAAAAAAGCTTGATATGACAGTTCCCAAAGAACATGTGATTGAAAAAGAGAAAGTTTTAACAGACTTAAAAAAATTTCAAAAAGACGATTATGTAGCATGGATTGGCCATGCAACATTTTTAATAAAGCTTGGTGAAACAACAATTATTACAGATCCAGTATTTTCAAAAAATGCTGGACCGCTAATTTTCGGACCTAAGAGATTTACCAAACCAGCACTAAAATTAAACGAAATTCCACCAACAGATATTTTTTTACTCACCCATAATCATTATGATCATCAAGATATGATGACGATCCGGAGATTTCCTTTTAAAAATTCTAAAGTTTTACTTCCATTAAAACTTGGTAAATATTTTACCAGAAATGGTTATAGCAATGTGAATGAAATGGACTGGTATGATAAAATTGAAATAAATAAAAATTTAAAAATTACTTTTTTACCTGCTGTGCATTGGTCAAAAAGAAGTCTAACAGATACTAATAAAACTTTATGGGGAAATTTTTTGATCGAGTATAAAAATATAAAGTTATTATTTGGTTGTGACACTGGGGTAGGAAATATTTATAAAGATATAGGTAATAAGTATGGTCCAATTGATCTTACATTTATAAATATTGGTGCCTATAATTTTTATCCAATAATGCCTTATAAAGATAAGTCGGTTTATCACACAAATCCAGAAGAAGCTTTGGAGGTTGCAAAAAATTTAAAGAGTAAAAAAGTGATTGGAATGCATTGGGGCACGTTTGTTTTATCCCTAGAACCAATCATGGAGCCTCCTGTAAGATTTAAAGCTGGAGCGGAAAAATATGGATTTAAAAAAGAAGATGCAATTATTTATAAAATAGGTGAATTTGGATCTTTAAAAAAATTACTTGATTATAATTAATCATCTAAAATTTTCTTTTTAGCTTTTTTAAATTCTTCTTCTGTTAAAACACCATCTTTAAGGAGTTGATTTAATTTATTCAACTCATCTGTTAACTTATCATTATTATCAGATAAGTTGTCTTCATGGTTCTGGTCTTCTAAGCTCTCATTGGATTTATTTTCTCTTTTGGCCTCAAAACCTTTCATGATAGCTGTTCCACCCAAGTAAAGGACAAATGCTAAAATTGGTATCGCTAATCCAAAAAAAATTATTTTTTCCACAATTTAATCCTCATCATCTTCTCTCCAATTCTTTTCATACATTAACCAAGCAGCATAAATTACTGAAAATGTTCCAACTATCATACCATAATCAAATCCAGTTTGTTTATCATATAAATACCAACCTAATTGTGTCGCGCCAATTGGAGGAACTGTCAGTATGAGCATGAGAAGTGCAATTCTATAGGGGTATTTAGGTTTTTTCATAACCTATCTTATCAAAAAAAATTTGTTGAATTCAATATTATGCTTGCGATCTTTTGAAACAGTCAATCGTATTTTTTAGCAAGCAAGCGATTGTCATTGGACCAACTCCACCAGGAACAGGTGTGAGTGCTTTGGCATTTTTTGAAACTTCATCAAATGCAACATCACCAACGATACCTCTCTCAGTTTTATTAATTCCAACATCGATCACTATTGTATCTTTTTTAACCCAATCACCTTTAACTAACTCGGGAATACCAACAGCTGCAATAATAATATCAGCTTCTAAACACTCTGCTTTTAAATCTTTTGTTTTAGAGTGTGTTATTGTAACAGTGCAATTTTCTTTTAGTAAAAGTTGAGTCATTGGTTTACCATTTAAGTTAGATCGACCAACAACAACTGCTTTTTTACCATTTAAGTTAGGTTCTATCTTTTTAATTAATAAATAACATCCTAATGGTGTGCATGGAACAGAACTCTCATAACCTGATGAAAGATTTCCAACATTCATTGGATGAAACCCATCTACATCTTTTGATGGGTCAATCGCTTCAATAATTTTTTGTTTATCAATATGTTTTGGTAATGGTAATTGAACTAAAATACCTGATACAGAATTATCTTTATTTAACTCATCTATTTTCTCTAAAATAACTTTTTCTTCAACACTATCTGGATATTTAATCACATCGGATTTAAGTCCAACTTCGTTAGCAGATTTTTCTTTGTTTCGAACGTAAATCTGGCTAGGAGTTAAGTTTCCAATCAAAATTACTGTTAACCCTGGAACTTTATTATACTTAATTTTAAGATCAGATACTTCCTTTTTAAGCTGTTTCCTTAATAGTGCTGCTTCTTTTTTTCCATCAATTAAAATCATATATTCTAGAATATCATTGGTGCGATGTAGAGCTTCATACACATTTCTATAAACCAAATCAATAGCAGTAAAATAATTGGAGAAATATCTAACGCTCCCAAATTTGGTAAAAATCGTCTTATTCTTCTTAAAAATGGTTCTGTCAACCTGTAAGTAAAATCTAAAACTGCATAAACAAATCTATTTTGAGTATTCAATACGTTAAAAGCGATTAACCAGCTGATGATAACATTGGCAATCACTACATACGAATAAAGTTTTAATAATTGTAAAACTAAATAAAAGATAGCAATCATTTTTTTTCAATATAAATCGAAGAACTTGGAAATGCGAAAGAGGCCTTATTATTTTCAACAATTTGTTTTATTGCAATTGCAAGTTTTTCTTTTACTGAAAGCCATTCGTTCCAACTATCCGATTTTGTGAAACAACGCACATACATGTCTATAGAACTATCTGAAAACTTATCGACCCTAACTGCAATTCCTATATTAGTGTCAAAATCATCACTTTTTTTTATGTGATCTTCAATTTGATCTCTTATATTTTTTAATTGATCAACCGAAGTGTCATATTGGAGAGTAATAATCCAGCTAATTAACCAGTTTGAAGTTTCACTTACATTTACTACAGCATTTTCTGCAAATTGAAAATTTGGAATTATTGCTAATGATTTATCGAATTTTCTGATTGTTGTTGATCGAAAACCAATTTTTTCAACAATACCCTCAATTATTCCATCAACAGAAATCCAATCACCAATTTTAAATCTTTTTTCAACTAATACCAAAATCCCAGAAATTAAATTTTTAAACAAATCTTGAGCACCCAACGCAACTGCTACTCCAAACAAACCTAAACCAGCAATAATTGGTCCAATCTTTATTCCCCATAATTCTAAGACTGCTGCAAGCCCTAGTATGAATATTAATATCTTTAAAGATTTAATAATCCATCCAATGAGTTCTCTTGTTAATAATTTATCAAGACCACTTAAGATATATGAGACTGGTTCTATAATTTGATGAATAACCCAAAAAATTAATATGGTTATTAGAGTTCTATTTATAGTATCGACAATTTCTCTACCTTCCATAGAAAATGTCATGTAATAACTTGCTATAAAAAAACCTAAAACAATTGGTAAAAATCTTGCAGGACCAATTAAAGATTTTACGAAAGTATCATCTAATTTATTTGTTGTTCTTTTTGAGATAATTTCTAACTTTTTGATTACAAGTTTACTAATAAGACCTCTGAAAATTAAAAAAATTAAAAAAATTCCTAAACCAATTAATATTTGTAAGATATCAACACCTAAAATACCTTTGTTCCATACCGATAGAAATATTTCAGAAAAATTATTAAACAATTCCATAATTAAATTTTATATAACAAAAACTCTTCTTCTCCAGGATTAAAAAGAAATATTTTTTTCCATTTAATTTCATTCAATATAGATGAAGTTTTCTCGCCAATACACGATAAATTAGTATTCATCCATAAGCTTTCAAATTGATGATTTTTGACAAAACTCAAAAAACTTTGAGCACTATTCTGTGAATAAATATAAACCATATCAGGCATGTTCAATTTTAAATCTTTTACAAAACTTTCATTGAATTTTTGATTATGTTTTACTTTATAATTAATCACTCTTTTTATGCCATAGCCCTCTTTCATGAGTTGTTGATCTAAATCAACAGATATAATTTCACCGCTGACATAAAGTAATTTTTTACTTTTTGTCTCGTAAGTTTGTAAAATTAACTCTTTTAAATTAGAAACATTACCCTCTGCAGCTATTGTGTTTTGAAATCCTGATGATCTAGCTTTTTTTTCAGTTAAATTACCAACACAAAAACATTTGATATTTTTGTCTATGTTATTTTGATCTAAATATTTCACTGCATTAGCACTGGTAAAAATAATTCCTCCATATTCAGAAAATTTAATTTCCTCATAATTAACCTTTTCAATATTAATCAGTGGGATGTGCGAAACTTGATGACCTAATGATTTAAACTTTAAAATCATTTCTGAACAATCTTCCAGTGGTCTTGTTAATAAAATATGCATATTATTTTTTGTAAGAATTATTTGATTGCTTTTTTAAATTCTGCCCAATTTGTTTACCTATCTCTTTAAATTTATCAATCTGGCCAGATTTCTTTTCATAAAATCTTTGAGAGCCATCTATTGAAAAAAGTTCTGCCTCAACAACAATTGTATCACTTTCTATTTTTGAATAAACGCCTATTGCTGTTTCACAATCTCCCTCTAAAACTTTGAGGACATTTCTCTCAGCATGAGCTCTTTTATAGGTTTCTTCATGATTTACTTTTTTTAAAATTGAAATAATTTCTTTATCTGCTTCACGACATTGAAGTGCAATTATTCCTTGTCCAGCACTTGGTATGATTTCTTGTGCTGAGAAAATTTCAGCTATTTCATTCTCAAGATTCAAATTTTTAATCCCTGCATAAGACAAAATTATTGCATCATAATTTCCGCCTTTTAGTTTTTTAATTCTAGTATCCACATTACCTCTAATTATTTTGCATGTTAGATCAGATCTTAATTTTTTAATTTGAAATTCCCTTCTAAATGAAGATGTTCCTATAATTGATTTCAGCTTAAGATCATTTAATTTTTTCTTGTTATTTGTTATCAAAATTTCTCTTGGATCATTTCTCTCTAAAAAACAGTCTGTTTTAAGTCCGCTAGTTTCTGTTGCTGGCATATCTTTTAATGCATGTACTGCAATGTCGATACTTTTATTCTCTAACTCTTTTTCAATTTCAGTTGAAAACAATCCTTTGCCACCTATATCAGATAACCTAGTATCTTTAACTTGATCACCTTTTGTTGAAATAGATTTAATTTCAATATCATTTGTATCTAAAGTAGTTTTTTTAATAATTTGTTCTTTAGCTTTTTGAGCATACAACAATGCTAATTTACTACCTCTTGAACCTATGATAATTTTTTTAGTCATAAATAAATTTATTTCTTTCTTGTATTGGAAATGTACAATTATTAAAAACTATTTGTATGAGTAAAAAACCCTTAATTCTTGGAATTGAAACTAGTTGTGATGAAACAGCTGCCTCAGTTATAACTGAGAATGACCAAGGGAAACCTATAATTTTATCAAACATTGTCTCTAGCCAAACTGATGTCCACAAAGAATTTGGAGGTGTAGTTCCAGAGTTAGCGGCCAGATCACATATCGAAAAAATAGATTTAATCGTGAAGAAAGCTTTGGATGAAAGTGGAATAAAAATTAAAGATATTGATGCAGTAGCTTCGACTGCAGGTCCTGGTCTAATCGTTTGTTTGTCAGTAGGCTTAAGCTTTGGGAAAGCTTTTGCCTCTTCAATAAACAAGCCTTTTATAGCTGTAAATCATTTAGAAGGACATGCGTTGAGTCCAAAATTAGTTTCAAACTTAAATTATCCTTACCTCCTGCTATTAATTTCGGGTGGTCATTCACAATATTTAAATGTTCAAGGTCTTGGAAAATATAAAAGACTAGGAACGACTATTGACGATGCACTAGGTGAAGCTTTCGACAAAACTGCAAAACTTTTAGGAATAGAATTTCCTGGAGGACCCCAAATCGAGCTTTGGGCAGAAAAAGGTGATCCAAATTCTTATGATCTACCAAAACCTATCATTAATAAGGGTGGTTGTAATTTGTCATTTGCTGGTCTTAAAACTGCAATCCTGAAGATAAGTAAAACCATTGAAACAGAGCAAGAAAAATTTAATTTGGCAGCTTCTTTTCAGAAAACAATTGAAGAAATATTGAAAAAAAAAACCAAAATTGCTTTTAATGAATTTGAAAAACAAAATGATATACAAGATAAAATTTTTGTTGTTGCGGGTGGTGTAGCAGCAAATAAAAAAATAAGATCTATGTTGATAAACTTGTGTAAAGAAAATAATTATCAAAGTGTTTTTCCGCCAATTGAAATATGTGGGGACAATGCTGCAATGATAGCAATGGTAGGTTTGGAAAAGTATAAATTAAAACTTTTTAATAAACTAGATCATCCAGCAAAACCAAGATGGCCCTTAGATGAAAATGCATTATTTTTAAAAGGTGCTGGGGTTAAACTTTAATGCAATATTGGTTACTTAAGTCAGAACCTGACGTTTGGTCAATTGATCAACAAAAAAAAGCTGGTATTAAAGGTGCTCCTTGGGATGGAGTAAGAAATTATCAAGCTGCCAAAAATTTAAAATCAATGAAAGAAGGAGATCAATGTTTTTTCTATCATTCGAATATAGGAAAGGAAATTGTTGGTATTGTTGAAGTTATAAAGGAAGCATATTTAGACAAGACAGATAAATCTGGTCGATTTGTTGCTGTTACAGTAAAGTTTCTAAAAAAATTAAATAAGCCAGTAAGTCTAGAGGATATTAAGAAAAACAAGCAATTAAGCCATTTATCACTTATTAAACAAAGCAGACTATCAGTAATGCCAATAGATTCTAAAAGCTGGAAAATTTTAAATAACATGGGTAAGATTTAGAAATAATATTTATGCCTAAAAAGAAGAAAAAATCTAAATCAAGAAAAAAAACCTCAAAAAGAAAGAAGGTTAAAAAAAGAAAAAAAATTCTTAAAAGAAAAAAAAAGATTAGAAGTAAGATTAAAAAAGTTAAAATTAATAACGAAGGCTCAACTCAAGAACTAATTTTTAAACCAAAACCAGAGTGGGTGAAAAGTGGTTTAATTAATAAATCTCAATATCAGAATAAATATACTGACTCTATTAAGAACAATAATGCTTTTTGGAAAAAAGAAGGAAAAAGAATTACATGGATAAAACCATATAAAAAAATTAAAGATGTGAAGTATAGTAAAGATGAAGTTAAAATAAAATGGTTTGAAGATGGAACTTTAAATGCCTCTGCTAATTGTATTGATCGACACTTAAAAGATAAAAAAGATAAAACAGCTATAATTTGGGTAGGTGATGATCCTAAGGATACTCAAAAAATTTCTTATAAACAACTTCATCAAAAAGTTTCAAAAGCAGCTAATGGTCTAAAAAAATTAGGGATACAAAAAGGAGACAGAGTAACAATATATTTGACGATGATACCCGAGCTGGCTGTTTTGATGTTAGCTTGTGCAAGAATAGGAGCCATACATTCTATAATATTTGGAGGGTTTTCAGCAGAGTCTATTTCTGGAAGAGTAAATGATTGTAAATCAGAATACATTATAACAGCTGATGAGGGAGTTAGAGGTGGAAAAACAATTCCATTAAAAGCAACAACCGATGAAGCATTAAGTAATTGTCCTGATGTTAAAAAATGTATTGTTGTCAAAAGAACAGGAAACTATGTTTATTGGGATGACGACAGAGATGTTTGGTATCATGATCTAATTAAAGATGTACCAAATCATTGTGAACCTGAGGAAATGAATGCTGAAGATCCTTTATTTATTCTTTATACATCTGGATCTACAGGTAAACCAAAAGGTGTACTACACACAACGGGCGGGTACATGGTTTATGCTTCCATGACTCATCAATACATATTTAACTATAAGCCTAAAGATATTTATTGGTGTACTGCAGACATAGGTTGGGTAACAGGTCATAGTTATATTATTTATGGACCCTTATCTAACGGAGCTACTACAATAATGTTTGAGGGAGTACCAAATTATCCGGACAGCTCAAGATGGTGGCAGATTGTTGATAAATATAAAGTTAATACTTTTTATACTGCTCCAACAGCTATCAGAGCCCTTATGCGAGAGGGTGATGATCCAGTAAATAAAACATCTCGAAAATCTTTAAAATTATTGGGTACAGTCGGAGAGCCTATAAATCCAGAGGCTTGGATGTGGTATTACAAAACAGTTGGAAACTCAAAGTGTCCAATCGTAGATACCTGGTGGCAAACAGAGACAGGCGGAATTTTAATTGCGCCTCAAACAGGAGCTATACCTTTAAAACCTGGATCAGCAACAAAACCTTTTTATGGAATTAAACCTGTTCTTGTCGATAAAGATGGAAAAGAAATTAAAGGTGCAGGAGAAGGGAGACTTTGTATAGCTCAGTCTTGGCCAGGCCAAATGCGAACTGTTTATGGCGATCATCAGAGATTTATTGATACTTACTTTTCTCAATTTGATGGAAAATATTTTACTGGGGATGGGTGCAGACGAGACAAGGATGGATATTACTGGATCACTGGACGAGTAGATGACGTAATTATTGTATCAGGACACAACTTGGGTACTGCTGAAATTGAAAGTGCTTTTGTTGCTCATCCTAAAGTTGCTGAGGCTGCTGTGGTTGGTTATCCACATGACATTAAAGGAAATGGACTATATTGTTACGTAACTCTTAATGCAGGTGAGACTGAGACAGGAGATCTTGAAAGAGAACTAAAATTATGGGTTAGAAAACAAATAGGTCCATTAGCAACTCCTGACTTGATTCACTTTACTCCAGGGCTTCCAAAAACAAGATCTGGAAAAATAATGAGAAGAATTCTTAGAAAGATTGCAGCAAATGAACATGGTCAATTAGGTGATACTACTACTTTAGCTGATCCAAGTGTTGTTGATAGTTTAGTTGACAATAGAAAAAATACTTAGAAACCTAATCTTTCTTGAAATTCTTTCTTAACGACGTCCCATTTGAGAATGACTGAATTCAAAACTATTTTACGATCTAAAGTTTTTAGCTCCTCAGCAATTGGAGCCCACTTATATAAAGATAATGCACTAGGATTAAAAGGGAGATCACTATGATAAGTATCCCAATTCATTTTCTCAAATCTTTCATCAAAATTTTTTTTGGTTTTTTCGATAATATCTAAAGGCATTTTGTTTGAAATTTCATCATCTAGAATTTTAAAAAAGATTTCTTTAGCCCTATTGGTATCTTCATAGTTTGTAGTTGCTTTTAAATAAGAGAAGGTAAAAAACGTAAGATCTTGCAAAGCCACAGCATAGATATTCCACTTAGCTAAATTAACTGACTTCATAAATTCATCATTTTCAAAATGAAGAACATACCTAGTGCCCATCCTGGTCTTTAAATAACCATACAAAGTAACTTGTGACACCCAAGCTGATTTTGTTTGAATAAAATCCTCTAATTCATCTAATGACTTTATTTTTTTTTTAGGGATAAATGCTTTGAAAAGGGCAAATAGATAGATCTTGAAGTCCCTCAAGGTAAGATCTTTCCAGGTAAGTTTATATTTTCCCATAAAATAAGCTATTTTTGATAGTTATAACCCATAAATCGGACTAATTTGAGCAATTTTAACACTTTAAATCTCTTCGATAATGGTTATGGTTTTTGCCAGTTATAACTAAAAAGAGAGAGGTATAAATGTCAAAACAAGAACAACACTGGGAAAAATCCAGAGGTTTGCTATTCATGACACTAGCAATCTGGTTTGTATTCTCAATTGGCATCTTCTTATTCGGGGCTGAAATGAATGAAGTTACGGGACCATTTGGTTATCCGTTAACTTATTGGTTCACTTGTCAAGGTTCTCTTGGTGCTTTCGTAATCCTAATTTTCTGGTTTGCGAACAGGCAGGAGAAAATTGATGAAGAGTTCGGCTTCTCAGAAAGAGGGGATGACTAAATGATGAAAGGTAATTTTATAGACAATTTACCTAAGGTTTATGGAATCTATACAGGTGGTTTTTTAGCTTTCATAATCATTATGTCAATTGCCGAGCAGATGGGTATGACTGCGAAAACAATCGGAATTTGTTTCGTTGCTTTCACAGTAGCCATTTATGCTATAATTGGTTATCTATCACGTACAGCTCAAGCTGATGCTTATTACGTAGCTGGAAGACAAGTGCCAACTGTATTCAACGGAATGGCAACTGCAGCAGACTGGATGTCTGGTGCATCATTCGTTGCAATGGCAGGAGGTATTTACTTCAAAGGTTACGGATATATGGCACTTCTTGTAGGTTGGACTGGTGGATATGTATTAGTCGCATCTTTATTAGCACCATACTTAAGAAAATTTGGCTGTTACACAGTTCCAGATTTTATTGGTACAAGATATGGTGGTAATTTAAGTAGATTTCTTGCAGTAGTAGTCTTAACTGTTGCATCATTTACTTATGTGACTGCACAAATTAACGCTACAGGTACTATTGCATCTGTTGCACTTGATATTCCATTCCAATACGCAGTTTATGTTGGATTAGTAAGTATCTTACTATGTTCAATGTTAGGTGGTATGAGAGGAGTAACTTGGACACAGGTTGCGCAATATATTGTACTAATCATAGCTTACTTATTACCAGTATTCTGGATCAGTAACAAAATGGGTGCGGGTTTCTTCCCACACTTCATGTTAGCTGATGAAGTATCAAGAATTGCTGAATTAGAAGCTCAGTTTGGTTTTGTGAAAAACTCTGCTGAAAATCTAAAAGAGGTGCCAAAAGGTTTGGCTGGTATAACTAAAGCTCACTCAGCGGTGAATGCAACGCCTTGGGCGTTTATTTCATTAGCACTAGCGATGATGATGGGAACAGCTTCATTGCCTCACGTGATGATGAGATATTTCACTACTCCAAGTGTTAAAGCAGCTAGAAAATCAGTAGGTTGGTCTTTATTCTTTATCTTCCTACTTTATTCTTCTGCTCCAATGTTAGCGACACTATCTAAGTTGTCATTGATTGATCCAACATTACCAACAGGTATTATTGGTAAATCAATTTCAGAAGTCCAAGCGATAGATTGGTATCAAAACTGGAACCAAGCAAACTTAATGTTTGTAAGCGACTTTAACGGAAATGGAACTCTTGAATTAAATGAGTTTTTCATGGGTGGTAAAGCCGTTGTGTTAGCAACTCCAGAAATAGCTGGGTTACCATACGTAATCTCAGGTCTAGTTGCTGCTGGAGGTATGGCTGCTGCCATGTCAACAGCTGATGGTTTGATTCTAGCAATTGCAAACGCAATCTCACACGATGTTTATTATAAAATCATCGATCCAAAAGCTGAGACTGCTAAGAGACTAGTTGTTGCAAGGGTACTACTTGTAGTAATTGGTTTTGCTGGAGCAACGATTGCAGCAATGGAGATCCAAGGTATCTTAGGTTCAGTCATCTGGGCTTTTGACTTTGCGATGTCTGGATTATTCTTCCCACTTGTACTTGGTGTATGGTGGAAGAGAGCTAACAGAGAAGGTGCAATAGCTGGTATGGCTTTAGGATTAATTTCTGGTGCTGGTTACCTAATTTGGGTAAGAAACGGCGGAAGTGGATTCTTAGGTATTACACAGTTAACATTTGGTATCTTTGGTTCAGCTGTCAGCTTAGTAGCTATGGTTGTTGTAAGTCTAATGACTTCAGCGCCAAACGCTGCAACGCAGAAAATGGTTGATGAGGTTCGTGTACCATCAGGTAAATCGATCCTTGGCAAACAACACTAAATAATTATTTTAAGGGGCGATTAATTTCGCCCCTTTTAATTCAAGTCTTTTTCCAATATAAATTCTTAAATGTCGGCTAATTTTCACCCAATGGTGTACATTATTGATTACATACTTGGGGTAATAATGTGGACATTAATTGGCAGAGTTGCAATGAATATTTTCCAAAAAGAAGACTCTCAATTTTTTTTCATGAAAGTATTCGTAAAATTTACCAATCCATTACTACGAATTTTTAAACCAATTACACCTGAATTTATTATTCAACCGATAGTTCCGCTATATGTTGCTTGGTTTTTCTTTATGATAAGATTTTATTTAATGCCGTGGATTTTGGGATATTCTGTCATGGGAATGTTATCTTTTCCTTTGGAAAGTGAAATTTCTAGACAAATTTATCAATTTTTTAATTCAATTAAATTTTAAAAATTGGTACTAGTAATTTAGTTATCAATGAAAAAAATACAAATATCACCGTCAATCTTATCTGCTGATTTTAGTCAATTAGGAAACGAAATAAAACGTTTGGAAGACGCTGGGGCCGATATGATCCATGTAGATGTAATGGATGGGCATTTTGTTCCAAATTTAACCATCGGACCTCCAGTTATAAAAGCATTAAAAAAACAATCATCAATGATATTTGATGTCCATTTAATGATTTCTCCAGTACACAAATATATCGATGCATATTCTGATGCAGGTGCGGATATTATTACTATTCATCCAGAAGCTACGGACGATCTAAGTTTATCTATTTCAAAGATTAAACAATTAAATAAAAAGGTTGGGGTATCTTTAAATCCTGAGACGAAAGTTGATGTAATTAGAGAACACTTGAGCGAAATTGACTTAGTTTTAATAATGAGTGTTAACCCTGGTTTTGGTGGTCAAAAATTTATGCCAGAAGTTTTAGTAAAAATTAGAGAGCTAAAAGAAATACAGAAAACTCAAAATCTCAATTTTGATATTGAAATTGATGGCGGTATCAATTTTGAAAATTCAAAAGAGGCAATAGAAGCAGGAGCAAATATACTTGTTTCTGGAACAACAATTTTTAAAAGTAATAATGGAGATATAAGAAAGAATATTGAATTATTAAAATCAAAATAATTTTATGGTTTACATAAATCGGTTTTTTTTTAATATTTTCGATAAAATAAGAGAGTTATATTTAAATTCTAGTCTGTACGATAAAAAAATTTCAAAAACTTATTATCAAAATTTGATTTATAAGCCTAGTCCTCATTTACTTTCATCCTTAATTAAATATCAAAAAAAAAAATTTAGGATTGAAGATTTTGCATTAAATGAAATTTGGGATAATAAAGAAATAAGCAAAAAAAACTTAAGAAAACTTAATAATTTTTATTGGCTTTTTAGTTTAGATCTTAAGTCTTCAAAAAAAAATACCCAATCAGTTATAAAAAACTGGATGACTTTAAATCATAAATACAATGCAAAAAGTTGGAATTTCGATTTAACTGCAAAAAGAATTATTGCTTGGTTATCTAGTCATAATCTCACTTATGAAGATGGTAACGGACAATATAAAATTGATTTCAACACTATGGTACAAAAACAAGCAAATCACCTCATAAATGAAATTGATAAATCAAAATTTGTTGAAGATAAATTAATAGGTTGTGCATCTATTATATTAGTTGGTCTTTGTTATCAGGATGAAAAAAAGTATTTGCCATATGGTTTAAATTTACTAAAAAAAATATCTAAAATTACTCTTGATAATTCTGGTTTTCCTAAATCAAGGAGTATTAAACAATTAATATTTTATTTGAAATATTATATTTTAATCAGAGAGTGGTTTAAAGAATCTCAAATTAATATTCCAGAACATATCAATGAAACAATTTATTATCTTGGACAAGGTTACGCTTTTGTTTGGCAAAATCTAAAAAGTGATATTCTTTATAACGGTAATAACATCTCAGATAATAATAATTTTGATAATTATCTTCAAAGATTAGGTTATAAATTCAAAAATGACAATCAAGATTATGGTGGATATATAATTTTGAGAAATAAAAAGATGTGTCTCACTATGGATGCTGGTCCTTCACCAAATTCATTTTTTTCAAGAGATTATCAATCTGGAGCTTTATCTTTTGAAATAATTTCTAATGGAAAAAAATTAATTAGCAATTGTGGCTATCATAGTGAAACAAATATAAAACTAAATCATTTATCAAGATCAACTGCCGCTCAGAATACCTTAGTAATCGATGATAATTCTTCCTGCAAATTTACAAACAATGATAAATCTTTTTTTGTTACCAGGGGTTTAAAAATTACAAAAAAAGAAACTATTTTTGAAAAAAACTATTGGAAAATAAATGCTTCTCATGATGGATACCAAAAAAAATATAATACTATTCATGAAAGAAATATAGAATTTTATCCTGGAGAAGAAACTTTCGTTGGTTGTGATAAAATTCTAAAAAAGATTAATAAAAATTATAAATTTGATATTCGATTTCATGTAGAACCTAACGTAAAATTAATGAAAACTCAGGATGGTAAATCAATATTAATTGAATTGGAGGATGAGGGTTGGAAATTTACTTGTGACAATTATGATATAAATATTGATAATGGTTTATATTTCGGTAATAAAAATTCATATATTGATAATCAAAATATATTTATTTCTGGAATTTCAAATAACCAGACCGAAGATATTAAATGGCAAATAAAAAAAATATAGTAAGAAGGATAAAATCAGCTGTAATATCTGTTTCAGATAAATCAAACTTAAAACCATTATTGCAAACTTTAAACAGGTATAATGTTAAACTGATTAGTTCAGGGGGAACATTTAAGACCATTAGAAAATTAGGCTATCGATGCCTTGAAGTTTCTGATTATACTGGTTTTAATGAAATTCTTGATGGACGAGTTAAGACACTACATCCTAAAATTCATGCGGGAATCTTAAATAAAAGAAACAATAACACACATAAAAGAGAAATAAAAAAAAATAATTTTCAAAATATTGATTTAGTTATAGTCAACTTTTATCCATTTGAAAAAACTTTAAACACAACAAAAAATCATAATAAAATAATTGAAAAAATTGATATTGGTGGTCCTGCCTTAGTTAGAAGTGCTGCAAAAAATTACAATGACGTTGCAGTAATAACATCCACCAATCAATATTCAGCATTGATTGATCAGTTAAAAAGATTTAAGGGTGCAACAAAATTAGAATTTAGAAAAAAATTATCTCAATCAGCCTTTAATGAAACAGCATATTATGATTCCGTAATTTCAGATTACTTCAATTCAGTCACAAGTGAAAATTTTACAGAGAAAAAAACTATTTACGGAAACTTAATTGAGAGATTAAGATATGGAGAAAATCCACACCAAATATCTGCTATTTACTCTAAAAATAAAGATTTCAAATTAAGAAAAATTCATGGAAAACAATTAAGCTATAACAATTACAATGATATTTTTGCTGCTTTAACGATATCCAAAAGTCTTCCAAAAAATATAGGCACTGTAATTATCAAACATGCTAACCCTTGTGGAGTTTCTATTCTAAAGGATAAAGTAAGCAGTTATAAATCCGCATTTGAATGTGATCCTGTGAGCGCATTTGGAGGTATTGTCTCTTGTAATTTTAAGATGAATAAAAGCTTAGCTATTGAGTTAAACAAAACTTTTTTAGAAGTAATTATTGCTAATGGTTTTGAAACAAGCGCTCTTAAATTATTAAAATCTAAAAAGAATGTTAGAATTATAGATTCAACAAACTTTAATTTTGATGATGTTCTTCAAATTAACTCTGTATCAAACTCAATGTTAATTCAATCTCAAGATAACCTTGTTTTTAAAAAAAAAGATTTCAAAGTTGTTTCAAAGAAAAAACCAAACAAAACACAATTTGAAAATTTATTATTTGCATTCAATATTTCACGTCATGTTAAATCCAATGCTATTGTACTCGTTGGTGATAAAACAACAGTTGGTATCGGATCTGGGCAACCTAGTAGGCTTGATAGCTGTCAAATTGCAATAAATAAAATGAGAAAGTTCAAAAAAAATGAAAAAGAAATTGTTGCCGCATCTGATGCTTTTTTTCCATTTGTTGATGGTATTGAAAAGTTAATTCAATCCGGTGTTTCTGCTGTAATCCAACCTAGAGGATCAATCAGAGATAAAGAAATTATAAATTTTGCAGATAAAACTAATACTATTTTAATTTTTTCTAAAACAAGACATTTTAGACATTAAATCTTGTCAATCTTTGAGGCTAAGATGAAATCGTTTTCTGATAATCCTTCAATTGCGTGGGTTGAGATGTTTATTTTCGCATAACCCCATCCAAATAAAATTTCAGGGTGATGGCCTTCATCTTCTGATATTCTACCTACTTCATTTACAAATTTTTGACTATCAACAAAATTTTTAAATGTAAATTTTTTTTCTAAAAAATGTATATTTTTTTCATTTTTAATAACATCCCATCCATCAATTTTTTTTTGATATTTATGTATTTCACTTATATCAAGCGCAGGTATACCACCTTCACACGGAACACATTTTTTTTCATCTAAATCACTCATTTTAAACTATATCCTAACTCAATTAATTCCTTATTTAAATTCATATTTACTTTTTGAACTATATCATCTGGCAATTTTTTTTGCCATTTATTTTGAAATCCAAGATTAAAAAAATTAAGTTTTTTTCCTTTGTCAGAATTAACACTTTCTTCAAATCCAGAAATTTTTTCATTATTTCTTAAATTATTAAATTTTGTTGATTTAATAGCCTTCAAGAACTTATTTTCATCAATAATGAATTTTTCTTTTCTTAGTCCATAAATAAAAGAAAGAATCTTTTTAAATTCCTTCTCAATATTATTCTCAAAATCCTCATACTTTAGAAATAAAATTTTAAACTCATTATTATCTCTCCATGACTTATAGTGTTTTGACCATGAGCCCAAAAAGGTAAAGTTGCTATGATCATTATTGAAAGTTTTTTCTAATAATGATGATTTGTTATCAATTAATCTGTTATATGCCTCGTCAAAAGATAAAGAGTAGTGATGGCTCATAGATAAAATTACATTTCTTGGATCTCTTACAATATAAATGCCTCCGACTGTCTGTTTTGATGAAGTAAATTTATAACCTTCATATTCTCCTAATGTATTATGAGTTTTTAAGAACCTATCTTTTGAATTAAAAAAATGATTTTGATTTAAAATCCAATTTTGAGCAGCATCTTTTCTAGAAAATAAGTCATTTTTTGAGAACTTTAAAGATGGAAATTGTGAAATATTTAATAGCAAATCGAAATCAAATTTTCCAGAGTCTGAAAAAAAATATGCGGATATTAATGATCTTAGATATGTATTTCCACTTTTAGGGTATGAAGCAATCCAGGTAATCATTTAAAATTTCATTTAATGGAGCGGGCAAAGGGGATCGAACCCTCGACCTTCTCGTTGGCAACGAGACGCTCTACCACTGAGCTACGCCCGCAAAAGAAATTAATATAGTGTGTCGTTTTTTTTAATTCAAGTAATATTAATTATGGTATGTTTTTTTTATGAAAAAAGAAGATTTACCAAAAACAATACCAGTTTTTCCATTAAGTAACTTTATCATTTTTCCAAGAACTACTGTTCCATTAAATATATTTGAGCCAAGATATGTAGATATGATCAACGATAGTATGAAGTCAAACAAGCTTATTGGGATGATACAACCTAAAAATTCAAAAGAAAGTGAAGTTAACCCTGAATTATATGACATTGGGTGTATGGGCAAAATTATAAGCTTTAGAGAAAATGATAGCGGTCAATTTTTGATAGAACTTAAGGGTATAATAAGATTTAAAAAAACAGATGAAGTAAAATCAAATAAAAAATACAGAGAATGCAATGTAGATTTTAATAATTTTTATGATGATCTAAGTTATCAAAGTGAAAATTTACAATTTTCTGATTTAAAATTGATATTTAAAGACTTAAAAAATCTTTTTGAAAAAAGAGGATTTATTATTAATTGGAAAGGATTAGAGAAACAAAGTTTAGATGAAACAATAAACGCTCTAGCGATGGCGTCTCCTTTTACGCTAGAAGAAAAACAAATATTATTAGAAGCCAAAAATTTAGAGCTTAGAAAAACTAAAATTTCAGAAATCTTAACTACATATTCTTTTGATAATTATAATAATACAACTGTTCAATAAAACTAAATTTCAAAACCTCTATTCGCTATATTTTTAAAAGATCTATTCAGGAATTTATTTCTTCCTATAAATCTCACTGATTTGCTAAGGATATTATTATTCATCTTGCTTTCAAAATTAAAAAATTCGTATACAAAATCAATTCCACTAGAGAAAAGATAGTTTTTATGTTTAGTCATATTTTGAAATTCTTCACAAATTGAATTATCTATCTCTAATCCATTCTTTAACTTAAGTTCAATTAAATTACTCAAATCTCGAATATCTCTTAAAGTCATATTGAAACCCTGGCCAGCCAAAGGATGAAGGCGATGTAATACATCACCAAAACCCAGAATATTTTTATAATAATAAGTTCTCAAATTCGAAGCTTTCAACTCAAAAAAGTTGCAAATACCAAAATTTGTAATTGAATATTTGGTATTATATTTTTTAATTAACTCTTTAAAATTAATATTTTTTTTACCTTTAATTGAGTAAACAATAGAAGTTTCTATTTCTGATAATGGTAAAAATGCCAAAGGTCCATTTTTTGTGAATATTTGAGACGCTGTATTATTCTGAATTTTTTTGTGTTTTAAAATTGTAGTGTACGCAAGACTATCGTATTTTTTTTTCAAACTTCTTGCAAAAAACTTCTTTGAAAAATAGTTATCATTTTCACAATTGATTATTAACTTATATTTTTTCAAATTTGAGAGATTAAAATCAAAATTTTGTTTAAATTTACATAACTTATCCTTTTTTAAACTTTTAAGTAATTTACTTTGTAATTGATAATTTCTAATTATAGCAAAAACAGTTTTATTATTATTTTCAAAATTTAAAATTTTTTCATTTCTGAGATTTTCTGAGTAAATTTCAATTTTTTTTATATCCCAAGATAATTTTTTAATATCTAATATTTCTTTATTAAAATACATCAGATTATCATTAGATATACCAATGGTTCGACTCCTATTAAAATCTGATTTTTTTTTATTTAAAAAAATATCAATAGATAATCCTTTTTTAGTCAAAGATTTTGCTAAACTTAATCCAGTTAATCCACCGCCTAGAATACAAAGTTTCATATTAATTTTTAATTTTAACAATAAAAATTAGATGATACAAAGTGGTAAATTTGATTCATCTAATATGGATATAAAAAAACTATCAAACACAGCTCTAACATTCATTACAAATAGATTAATTGAAATTTTTGGTATTTGTGTTCTTTTAATGGGGTTTTTAATTTTAATTGCCTTAATTTCATACTCTCCAGAAGACCCAAATTTTATTTTCACAGATAATACTATTATAAAAAATGTTTTAGGTTATCAGGGGAGTGTTACTTCAGACTTTATTTTACAATCTGTAGGCTTAATAGGTTACTTATTACCCGTCAGTTACATCTTTACAGGTTTAAACATTTTTAGAAAAAAAGGAATTTTAGTCATTATTGAAAACACCTTTTTTATAACAATTTATTTATTCTTTGGATCTTTGTTTTTTTCAAAATTTTACTCAGAAAATTTTACACTTTATATTAATGGTAGTGGTGGTTTTGTTGGAAATTACCTATCAGAAAACTTTTTAATTAATTTATTAAATAGATATAGTGATTTTTCATATTATCTACTTCTGCTACTCACTCTATTATTTTTCATTTTAAGTATAAATTTTAATTTAAAAAATTTTATTTCGAATGTTAAAAAAATATTGAATTATTTATTTAGTAAAAACTCTAAAAGTTATACAAATAAAGATGAACTTATAAACGAATTTATTCCTCAAGATGAGATAAAAGACATAATACAAGAAGATTTACCATTTATTAAAGCTGAAAATAATAGGTCTACAAAAACAAAATTTTCTCTCCCCTCAATTGATTTGTTAAAAACTCCAACAAAAAAAGAAAGGGAAAGTCTTAATAAAAATGAAAATAATAATCCAGAATTTTTAGAAAAAATTCTCTTAGATTTTGGTGTTAATGGAAAGATAAAAAAGGTTAGTCATGGCCCAGTGGTTACTCTAAATGAGTTTGAACCTGCAGCGGGTATCAAAGTTTCTAAAATAATTAATCTATCTGATGATATTGCGAGAAATACAAGCTCAGAGTCAGCTCGTATAGCAACCATTCCAGGAAGTAATACCATAGGTATAGAACTTCCAAATTTAAATAGAGAGAACGTATATCTCAGTGAAATTCTAGATAATTCAAACTTTAAAAAGAAAGAAATCAAATTACCTATTGCTCTAGGAAAAAATATTTCTGGCACTCCGATAATCGGAGACTTATCTGCAATGCCTCATTTGCTTATTGCTGGTACTACCGGTTCTGGAAAATCAGTTTGTATTAATACAATTATTTTATCACTTCTTTACAAACATACTCCTGAAAGATGTAAATTTATTTTAATTGATCCTAAGATGTTAGAACTTTCTACTTATGAAGGTATCCCACATCTACTTTGCCCTGTCATTACTGAGGCTAAAAAGGCTGCCTCTGTTCTTGGTTGGGTGGTTAAAGAGATGGAAAGCAGATATAGACTGATGACCAAAGAAGGTGTCAGAAATATTGATAGCTACAATTCAAAGCATAAGTTGCCAATGCCATACATAGTTGTAGTGGTTGACGAAATGTCTGATTTGATGTTAGTCGCAGGAAAAGAAATTGAAAATTATATTCAAAAATTATCACAAATGGCTAGAGCTGCTGGTATTCATATTATTATGGCCACTCAAAGACCCAGCGTTGACGTTATTACAGGTACAATTAAAGCAAATTTCCCAACCCGAATTTCTTTTCAAGTCACCTCTAAAATAGATAGTAGAACAATTTTAGGTGAACAAGGAGCTGAACAATTATTAGGAAAAGGCGATATGCTATATATGTCATCCGCAAATAGAATTGTAAGAATTCATGCCCCATTTGTCTCAGACACAGAAATAGAAAGAATTAATAACTTTTTAAGATCTCAAGCGGAGCCTGAATATGTTGATGAAATACTTAATTTTGCCGATGAAAAAGAATTAAACGAGTCAAAAAATCAAGGTGAAAAAGATGAATTATATCAATCCGCTATTGAAATAATAAAAACAGAGGGGAAAGCCTCAACTTCATTTTTACAAAGAAAGCTTCAAATTGGATATAATCGTGCTGCAAGAATAATTGATATGATGGAGACTGAGGGAATAGTAAGTAAAGCAAATCATGTCGGAAAAAGAGATGTTCTCAAATGAAAAAATTATTTTTTGTTGTAATTTTTTTTTCAATAATTTCCAATGTTTCAGCATCAATTAAAGAAAATATAATTAAAAAATTTAAAGATATTAAAAATGTATCGTTTGATTTTGAACAAAATATTAATGGTAAGATTGAAAATGGTAATTGTATAATTGAGTATCCAAAAAAAATTTATTGTAAATATAATTTAAGTAATCAGAAAGTTTTAGTTGCAAATGGAAAATCATTAGTAATTAAAACATCAAGTAGTTATTACTTTTATCCACTAGAAAAAACTCCTCTAGATACAATTCTTAATAAAGAATATTTGTTAAAAAAAATAAAAAATTTAGACCAAAGAAAAGTAGGTGATGATTTTATAAACTTTAATTTTGTAGAAAATGAAAATGAGATTAATCTATTTTTTGATAAGAAAACTTATAACTTAATTGGATGGCAAACAGTAGATATTTATCAAAATGTAAGTATTACCTATCTTTCCTCGATTAAAAGAAATCAAAAATTAAATAAAGAAATATTTAAACTTCCACAACAAAACTAGCTTAAATTATAACTGTTTCAGTTTTAAAAACTTTCATACCTCTTGCAATATAATTATTTAATGCATTTTTGTGATCTAATGAACATGTATGGACCCAAACTCTTTTAGGTTTTTCTTTAAAAGAATTTTTAATAGCCGCTGATAATAAATATGAACCTAATTTTTTATTTTGATATTCTTCCAATAAACCCAAATAAGCTATCTCAACTTCATTTTTATCTTTATGTAAAATTAATTCAAAATAGCCTGCTAGTTCTTCCTTATCCTTTAACACATATGTTTTAACTTTTTTGTCAGAAACATAGTCCAGCCATTGTTTTTCACCCCATACTAATCGGTCTACCCAATGATGACTTTTACCAATATTTTTATAAAAGAATTTATTAAGTTGAAAATCAACAGGATCGACAAAATTTATTGAATAGTGGTCTGATAAATTTGAAGAATCTTTTAAATCTTCCAAATAAGATATTTCTAAATAATTTCTCTCAACCTTCTTTTTCACTGCACCATTTTACCAACTGCTTCGCCACCAAATAAATGAAAATGAAGGTGTGGCACTTCTTGACCACCATGTTCATTAATATTTGCCAATGCCCTATATCCTTTGCCTGTATCAACCGAAATACCGAGTTTTTTCGCTACTATATTGATACCTTTTAATAATCCCACCATCTCATCTGGTGAAGCTTTATTACTAAAATCATCTAAATCTATATATTTACCTTTTGGAATTACAAGTGCGTGAATTTTTTTCTGAGGATTTATATCGTGAAAAGATAACACAAACTCATCTTCATAAATTTTTTTACAAGGGATTTCACCTCTTAAAATTTTTGCAAAAATGTTATTATCATCATATTTCATTGTAAAACTTCAAGCTCTTCATTTATACTTGTTATTTTTCCACCTTTTAAATTTGCATCAACAATTGCACATTCGTAATATGCAAAAGATGTTTCTTCCGCTATTTGTTTCATTTCTAAACATTTCGACTTACTCTTAACTAATAAATGTTCATTTAATTGAGGAGGATCACCTAAATACATCATTAGAGCTATAACTTCACCTTGTCTTTCAAAATCAGATGCTTCCTCTAATTGAGTAACCCTGTCAGCAACACCTATCTCAAAGTTTGTGAAAGCAACATAACCCTTATAAAGCCCATAACAAATTAGTAAAATTACGATATATTTTATTTTACTCATGATTTTTTTCTTTTTTCTAACTCACTTTCAATATCTTCGATTTTAATATTATGTGCCTCAAGATATATTATCAAATGATAAAATACATCAGCAGCTTCATGTATTTTATTAGTATCTTTGTCTACAGCCTCAATAAGTTCATTTATTTCTTCTAGAACTTTTGATTTGCTTAGTGATTTATCTGATAATAATTTATTAGTATAAGATCCATCAACTGGCTTTTCTTTTCTTTCACGCGCGAGCTTAAACAAATTTTCAAGAGTACTTAACATACTAAATTCTAACAGGAATTCCTTTTGTGTCCAAATATTCCTTAGCCTCTTGAACTGAATGTTTTCCATAGTGAAATATTGAGGCAGCTAAAACTGCACTAGCATTTCCTAATTTTATTCCATCAACCAAATGATCTAGATTACCAACCCCTCCTGATGCAATTAAAGGTATATTTACTTTTGATGCAATTTTACTCATCAAATCGACGTCATAACCTATTTGTGTTCCATCTCTATCCATAGAGGTAACTAATAATTCTCCTGCCCCATTATCCTCCATTTTTTTGGCGTACTCTAAAGCATCAAGACCACTATTGTTTCTCCCTCCATGGGTAAATATTTCCCACTTGTCTCCATTTTTCTTTGCATCGATTGCAACAACAATACATTGTGAACCAAACTTTTTTGAGCTATCTAAAACTACTTTCGGATTTTCCACAGCAGCAGTATTAATAGATACTTTATCAGCACCACAATTTAATAATTTATTTATATCATCAATACTTCTTACGCCGCCACCAACAGTTAGAGGGACAAAGCATTTTATTGATGTTCTCTTAACTACATCATAAATTGTATCTCTATTTTCATTTGAAGCAGTAATATCTAAAAAACATATTTCATCTGCGCCACCATCAGAATAAATTTTTGCTTGTTCAACTGGATCCCCGGCATCTTTTAAATCAACGAAGTTAATACCTTTAACTACACGTCCATTTTTAACATCTAAACAGGGGATAATTCTATTTTTAAGCATCTTCTTTAACTAGTTCCTCTAATTTAATATCTCCATCATAAATAGCTTTACCGACTATTATACCTTCAATATTTTTCAAAGTTTTAGCTTTTTTAATGTCATCTATTGATGACACACCACCAGAAATAATCACAGGACAATTTGATTTTTCTGCAACTTTTGAGGTCTCTTCAAAATTTGGGCTTTGCTTCATACCATCTCGATTGATATCTGTATAAATCAATCTGCTAACACCGTAACCATTTACTTCTTTTAAATAATCTAAAGTTAATTGATTAGAATTTTCCTTCCAACCAGAAACTGATAAATATCCATCTTTAGCATCTAAACCTAAGGCAATTTTTTTGGGGAATTTTTCGCATGCTTTTTTTAAAAAATTTTTATCTTTTATTGCAGCGCTTCCTAAGATAACTTTTTCAACACCAGCATCAGTATACTTTTGAATACTTTCAAAGTTTCTCACACCTCCACCAACCTCAATTTTGAGGTCAAATTTCCTCACTATATCTTGAATAATATCTAAGTTAGTGGTTTCGCCAGTTAAAGCCCCATCTAAATCAACAATGTGCAAATTTTTAAAACCATGATCTTTATATTTGCCAGCTTGTTCAAATGGAGACGTTTCATATTCAGTTTTATTATCAAAGTCTCCTTTAACTAATCTCACACACTTTTTATCTTTAATGTCAATTGCTGGAAATATTTTCATTAAATTCAAATATTCATAAAATTATCAATTATTTTTAACCCTAATTTATCACTTTTTTCAGGATGAAATTGAGTTCCAAAAATATTTTCTTTTTCAACTGAGCAAACAATATTTGATGAATAATCTGTTGTTGCTGAAATTACATTTTTATCATTTGGCAAAAATTCATAACTATGCACAAAATACATATGTGAATTATTTGTTATATTTTCAAAAATCTTACTTTGTTTAACAATATTTATCTGGTTCCAACCAATATGAGGAAGTTTATATTTTCCATTTTGATTATCTATTTTTGAGACTATGCCAGATATCCAACCTAGACCTTTGGTTTCACTTTCTTCATAACCAATATCAGCAAACATTTGTAAGCCCACACAAATACCAAGAAGTGGTTTTTTATTATTTATTGCAAATTCAGTCAAAGCTTCTGTAAGACCATTGATTTTATTTAAAGCATCTATACAACTTTTAAATGAGCCCTGCCCTGGTAAAACTACTTTGTCACTAGACTTAATTTTATTTAAATCGGCAGTAACCTCAATATTTACCTTATCTTTGGCAACTTCTTTAAAAGAGTTTATTACCGAGCTGATATTGCCCGAGCTGTAATCAACGATAGTAACTTTCATTAAATTTATAATGAGCCTTTGGTAGATGGAATTGATTTACTATTCCTAGGGTCTATCTCTAATGCAGCTCTTAATGATCTTGCTAATCCTTTAAAACAAGACTCAATAATGTGGTGACTATTATCACCATAAATGTTTTCTACGTGCAAAGTGATACCTGCCGCTTGAGAAAAAGCCTGAAACCACTCTTTAAAAAGTTCTGTATCCATCTCACCAAGTTTTTCAACTTTTAATTTTACTTTCCAAATTAAATAAGGTCTGTTCGAAATATCAATTGCAACACGCGATAAAGTTTCATCCATAGGTATCATCGCATGTGCGTATCTTCTAATACCAACAGATTTTTTTAATGCTTTTTTCAAAGCCTCACCGATTGCTATACCTGTGTCTTCTGTTGTGTGGTGAAGATCAATGTGCGTATCTCCTTTAGCTTTTATACTCATATCAATAGATGAATGCTTGGATAACTGCTCAAGCATGTGATTAAGAAATCCTATTCCAGTATCAATTTTATACTTACCTTTACCATCAATGTTGAGATCAACACTTATACTGGTCTCTTTTGTTTTTCGACTAATTTTACCTTTACGCTTCATAATTAAACAGAGGTATACATATATTATCCAAATATGGCAATAATACTAAACCTGGGCTTGAACTATCTAATTTAGTATCCATTTATAAGCTATGACAACGATTGTTTTAGTAAGAAAAAATAATGAAGTAGTGGTTGCTGGTGATGGACAGGTCAGCATGGGAAATACTGTCGTAAAGAGTACTGCGTCCAAAGTAAGAAAAATCGAAAAAAGAGATGTTGTCGCTGGATTTGCAGGTTCCACTGCAGATGCTTTAACTCTGTTTGAGAGATTGGAAGCAAAAATAGAAAAACATGCGGGAAACTTATCGAGAGCAGCTGTTGAATTAGCAAAAGATTGGCGAACAGATAAATATTTAAGAAGACTTGAGGCACTTATGGCTATTGGTGACAAAACTAATAGTTATATCATTTCTGGAACTGGAGATGTGCTAGAGCCCGAAGGTGATGTCATTGGAATTGGTTCTGGCGGGAATTATGCTTTAGCTGCTGGAAAAGTTTTAATGGGTACAGACATGAGTGCCGAAGAAGTGGCAAAAAAGGCAATTGAAGTTGCTTCAGAAATTTGTGTTTTTACCAACAATAATATTAAGGTTGAAAAAATATAATGGAAAAGTCTAACGTTACTCCTCTTGTTCAAAAAGATAAAAATTCCAAAGATAATGAAACTTTAGTTAGTTCATTATCACCAAGAGAAATAGTTTCAGAATTAGATAGATTTGTTGTCGGCCAAAATAAAGCTAAAAAAGCTGTTGCTGTGGCTCTTAGAAATAGATGGAGAAGACAAGCTCTAAAAGGTGAAATGAAAAATGAAGTTCTGCCAAAAAACATCCTTATGATCGGACCAACAGGAGTTGGTAAAACTGAAATATCGAGAAGATTGTCAAAACTTGCTGAAGCACCATTCGTAAAAGTAGAAGCTACAAGATTTACTGAAGTTGGATATGTGGGAAGAGATGTTGAACAAATTGTAAGAGATTTAATTGAAATTGCTATTTCAATGGAAAAAGTAAAAAAAAGAAAAGAAGTCTATGCAAAAGCACAAAAAATGGCAGAAGAAAAAGTTTTAGATGCTTTAGTTGGAAAGAAAGCAAGTACGGCAACTAGAGAAAGTTTTAGAAAAAGATTAAGAGATGGTGATTTAGATAACAATGAAATTGAAATTGTTGTAAGCGATACTGGTAGTGGTGGTACTTCATTTGAAATTCCAGGAATGCCAGGAGCAAATGTCGGGATGATCAATATTGGAGAAATGCTGGGCAAATCTATGGGCACAAAAGAAAAAAAGAAAAAAATGACAGTAAAAGAGTCTCATGAGATTTTGATTAATGATGAGTCTGATAAATTAATTGAACAGGATAAAATTATTAAAGCCGCAAAGATTTCAACTGAAAATAATGGAATAGTTTTTTTAGATGAAATTGATAAAATTTCGGGCAGAACTGATAGAGTTGGGGGAGATGTATCAAGAGAAGGAGTTCAAAGAGATTTGTTACCTCTTATCGAAGGTACAACTGTTAATACAAAATATGGTCCTATTAAAACAGATCACATTTTGTTTATTGCATCAGGAGCTTTCCAACTTGCTAAACCATCAGATCTATTACCTGAACTTCAAGGAAGATTACCAATAAGAGTCGAGTTAGAAGCTTTAACTAGTGAAGACTTTAAAAGAATTCTAAAAGAACCAGACTATAGTTTGATAAAACAATATGTGGCTCTATTAAAAACAGAAAATGTGGATTTAGAATTTGCTGAAGATGGAATTAATGAAATTGCAAATATAGCGTCTGAAGTTAATGCAACAGTTGAAAATATTGGAGCTAGAAGACTACATACAATTATTGAAAAAATACTTGATGAAATTAGTTTTACAGCAACAGACAGAGCAGGTGAAAAGATTGTTATCAATAAAGAGTATATAAATAAAAATTTAGATTCACTTGTAAAAGATGCTGACTTATCAAAATTTATTCTTTAAAAATTTAAAGATAATTCAACTCCCTCATTTCATCTGCTAACTCTTTGTCTAAACTTTCTCTGATATTTTCATCTAAGAGTTTTTTCCAATCGTTTTTGTTTCCCATATTAAAAAATTTAATTTTTTTCCCCGTGTTTTTATCCTCTTTTGCCTCATCAAAGCTTTCTTTGGCCTCAAGAGCCTGCATCTTTTCAAATACAGTTGTTTTAATAGTATTCTCAAATTTTTCCTTGTCTATTGAAAACTTAACCCGACCCAGGTGAGCAATAAATTTTAAGATATTCAAAAAAGTTTTTTCAGTATCATTTATTAAATCCTCATATCTAACTAACAAATATTTATTAAATCTTCTAAAAACTTTCCATGAATTATAATGAAATTTCCATGAACCTAGATAAGTTGTGCAGTGTCTAGCATCTTTGGTAAGAATTTGATGTGATAATAAGTTTTCAAGAGACTCCTGTGGAGATTTTTGAAAATGGTGCGAGTGAGAAGTGACTATATTTCTTGGATCTCTAACTATATATATTACTCCAAGCGTATTGTGCCGGTCAGTAAATTGAAATGTTTTAGTGTTCATAAAACAACTATGTGTTTTTAAAAATCTAATT
>CACMTZ010000006.1 GCA_902616725.1 uncultured Pelagibacteraceae bacterium | reverse complement strand
TTAAAAAAAATTAACTTAGTGACTAAAGGTGACGATTATCAGATATTATTTACTGCATCAAAAAAAAAGTCTAGAATCATCAAAAGAACCTTTAAATCTCTAGGTATTAAGATTTCAAAAATTGGGAATATTTCTTCGGGTGGTCAAAAATCACAAATTATTGATGAAAAAGGGAATAAAATTGCCGTTAAAAATAAAGGTCATTTTCATAATTTTTAAAAGTTATTTATTGCCTTTTATAGCTTTTTTTGTATTGTCCGATTTTTAATAACTAACAACCAATAACATAATTAAGGCTTATATGACATCAACCATCGAAACTATTCTTTTATATACAATTGGTGCTGGATTATTATCTATAGTTTATGGATATTTAACTGGAAAAAATATTTTAAATTCAAGTGCTGGAAATTCTAAGATGCAAGATATTGCATCAGCGATACAAATCGGTGCAAAAGCTTATCTAGCTAGACAGTATAAAACAATAGCTATTGTTGGTGTTGTTGTTTTAGTTATTGTAAGTTTCGCTTTTAATATGCTTGTTGGTTTAGGATATCTTATTGGTGCAACTTTATCAGGTATAGCTGGATATGTTGGAATGTTAGTTTCAGTGCAAGCAAATGTTAGGACTGCTGAAGCATCTAGAAAAGGGTTGGCTAGTGGTTTATCAGTCGCCTTTAAATCTGGAGCTGTAACGGGGATGTTAGTTGCTGGCTTAGCTTTATTATCAATAGCTGTTTATTATTATTTATTGTTAAAATTTAATGTTGATGAGAGGGAAATTGTAAATGCATTAGTTGCACTTGGGTTTGGTGCATCATTAATTTCTATTTTTGCTAGACTTGGTGGAGGTATTTTTACAAAAGGTGCTGATGTTGGGGCAGATTTGGTTGGAAAAGTAGAGGCCGGCATACCAGAAGATGATCCAAGAAATCCAGCTGTAATAGCTGATAACGTTGGCGATAACGTAGGTGATTGTGCTGGGATGGCTGCTGATTTATTTGAAACTTATGCAGTAACTATTGTCGCCACAATGGTTTTATCCTCCATATTTTTTCCAGGAGATTTATCAATGATGATTTATCCACTGACAATTGGTGGGGCATGTATTTTAACTTCAATTCTTGGAACTTTTTTTGTTAAACTTGGCAAAAGTAAAAATGTAATGGGAGCTTTATATAAAGGATTTGTTGTATCAGCCTTAGCTTCCTTGGTTATTTTATATCCAGTTACTGATTTTGTTCTTGGTTTAGAAAATTCTTATGATTTAAATAATAAATCATTTTCTGGTATGAGCTTATATTATTGTGGAGTTATAGGATTAATTATTACAGGATTATTAATTTGGGTAACAGAATATTATACAGGGACAAATTATAGACCTGTCAAAAGTGTTGCAAGCTCTTCCACTACTGGTCATGGAACTAATGTAATTCAGGGCTTGGCAATTTCATTAGAAGCCACAGCTATACCAGCTTTAATAATTGTTGCTGGTATTTTACTTACTAACCATATTGCTGGATTATACGGAATTGCAATAGCGGTGACGACAATGTTGGCATTAGCAGGAATGGTTGTGGCACTAGATGCTTATGGACCAGTAACAGATAATGCTGGTGGTATTGCTGAAATGTCAAAATTACCAAATAATGTTAGAAAAACAACAGATGCACTTGATGCTGTTGGTAATACGACAAAAGCTGTAACAAAAGGATATGCTATTGGTTCTGCGGGATTAGGTGCTTTAGTTCTTTTTGCTGCATATACAGAAGATATCAAGCATTTTTCAAAAGAAGTTGGATCAAAATTAGAGGGGATAGTTGTTACTTTTGATTTATCAAATCCATATGTTGTCGTTGGTTTATTAATTGGTGGAATGTTACCTTATCTATTTGGATCTATGGGTATGCAAGCAGTTGGAAGAGCAGGGGGTGCTGTTGTAATTGAGGTAAGAAGACAATTTAAGAAATACCCTGGTATTATGAAAAGAAAACAAAAACCTGATTATGCTAAATTAGTTGATCTCTTAACTGTAGCAGCAATAAAAGAAATGATTATCCCATCATTATTGCCAGTCTTGTCACCAATCGTTTTATATTTAATAATTTTTGCAATCGGTGGTCAAGTTGCTGCATTAGCTTCAGTTGGTGCAATGTTGTTAGGTGTCATTATTACGGGTCTATTTGTTGCAGTTTCAATGACAGCAGGTGGAGGTGCATGGGATAATGCGAAAAAATATATTGAAGATGGAAATCATGGCGGAAAAGGCTCAGAAGCTCATAAAGCAGCAGTTACAGGGGACACAGTTGGTGACCCATACAAAGATACTGCAGGTCCAGCAGTAAACCCAATGATTAAGATAACAAATATAGTTGCTTTACTTTTATTAGCAGTTATCGCTGGCTAATTTCTTTTCTTTTTTTGACCCTCACACCAAGAGGGTCATTTATCTTTTGTCTCATACTAGACATAAAATCGTAAATAAACGAATTTCTTGCAAAAGTTGCTTCCGTTGTATCTTCTACAACTTTTATTTTTTTCATATCTTCCATATTATAAAACTCTTTTTTTTTTAAAATTCCATAATTATCTATTTCAAGAACAAGGACATCATTCTTAAAAATTTTCATTCTACCTAAATTTCTTAATTTAGATTGTGTTTGTTTTCTTTCAATGTAAATCCATATATCATTATCAAATTTACTTTGAGTTGATGGGGTTCCTAGAATTTTTCTGATATCATTACTTGAAGATTGTTCAATAATTAGTTGTTTTTGTTTTTTTTCAAGAAAGGGAACGCCATGATGTTTAACAACTGGTTTGAATGAGCAATTTGTCAGTATAAATCCAAAAAAAAATATATATAGTAATTTAATCATGACTAAAAATTATATTAATGTTTATAACAATTTAATCAATTACTCTAGAAATAAAGATCTATATATATCACTTAAAAGACAAGATAATTTTTCTGATCGTTTAATATTGTTCCTAATTCATTTTGCTTTCTTTTTAAAAAATTATAAAAATGAAGAAAATAAGGAAATTTTACAAGAAATTTATGATTTTAATTTTAGACAATTGGAATTAAGTATTCGTGAGATTGGTTATGGAGACCAATCAATAAATAAAAAAATGAAAATTTATTTAAATTTATTTCATGCTATTATTTCAGATATACACTTTTGGGATGAATTAGATAAAACTGAAAAATCAAAAAAACTATCCTCTTTTTTAGAAGATTTTGAGAAAATTGATATTTTAGTTGATTATTTTGATCATTTTGTAATGAAACTTAGGAAAAAAAATTTGAATTTTTTTTTAAAAAGTGTAATTAGTCCATAATTATGGCTGTACCTAAACGAAAACAAACACCATCAAGAACTAATATGAGAAGATCTCAAAATATGAAATTCTCATCAAAAAACATAATTGAGGATAAAAAATCTGGTGAATATAGACTATCTCATCACTTAGATCTAAAAACTGGAATGTACAAAGGTCGTCAAGTTTTGGATCCTGAAGAATAGTTATTATTTTAATGTCAGATTTAATTAAAATTGCAGTAGATGCAATGGGTGGTGATGGGTCACCAAAAAAGATTATTGATGGTATAATACATAATCATAAATCAAATAATAATAATTTCTTTAGAATTTTTGGGAATAAAAATGAAATTGATGCTTACATAGAAGGCAAAATTCATCAAGACTATTATAAGATAATACACACACAAAATGTTGTAAAAAGTACTGATAGTCCATTAGAGGCTGCAAAAAGAGGAAAAGATACAAGCATGTGGCTAGCAATTGAAAGTGTTAAAAAAAAAGAATCGGATATTGTAATTTCAGCAGGCAATACGGGGGCATTACTTGTTATAGCCAAATTAAATCTTAAGATGATTGAGAATATCGATAAACCTGCATTGTCAGCATTATGGCCAAATAAAAAAGGTATGAGTGTTGTGTTAGATTTAGGTGCTAATATAGAATGTAGTTCAAAAAATTTACATGATTTTACAATTATGGGTGCTTCATTATACAAATCTCTCTATACAGATGAAATTCCCAACACAGCCTTATTAAACATTGGTTCAGAGGAACTAAAAGGTAATGAGATCATAAAAGAAACTTTTCAAATTCTTAGCGAAAAAAAATCAAAAAATTTTAATTTTTTGGGTTATATAGAAGGTAATGAACTTATGAATGGAAATGTAAACGTAATTGTTTCAGATGGTTTTACTGGAAATGTTGCATTAAAAACAGCTGAAGGTACTGCAAATTTTATAACGGATGAACTAAAAGAAGTTTTTAAAGGATCCGTTTTAGGCAAAATTTCAGCTATACTAAATTACTCAAATTTGAATAGATTTAAAAAAAGATTAGATCCGAGATTGTATAATGGTGCAATTTTTATTGGTTTGGATTCACCTGTTGTAAAGAGTCATGGAGGGACAGACTTAATAGGTTTTTCAAATTCTTTGGAAGTATGTACTAAGATTGTAAAGGGTGATCTGATTAACAAGATAAGAGAAAATATTAAATAAATGAGAATAAATTTAACAAAAAAAGACCTTGTAAACACAATTTATATGCAGGTCGGTTTTTCAAAACATATATCTCAAAATTTAATCGATGAATTTTTTACTATAATTGTTTCGAATTTAGCAAATAAAGAAGATGTAAAAATTTCAAAATTTGGAACTTTTTCAATCAGATTCAAAAATTCAAGAATTGGAAGAAATCCAAAAACTAAAGAAGAAAAACAAATTTCTAAAAGACATGTTGTTTTATTCAAACCATCAAAAGAATTTAAGGAATTTCTAAATAAAACTGAAAATAATGCAACCTTATAACACTTGATAAAAAGATTATTTTGCAATAGAAAACTGAAATTTGGTCCCTTCGTCTATCGGTTAGGACACGTGGTTTTCATCCTCGAAAGAGGGGTTCGATTCCCCTAGGGACCGCCATATTTTTTATGATATTTTATGTTTATATGCTTAAAAGCGTAAATAATAAAATAAATAAAACTTATGTTGGATATACAAATAACCTTAATCAAAGGTTAAAAAAACATAATTTGGGTGTAGGAGCAAAATCAACTCGTGGATATAAATGGAAAATAATCTATAAAAAAAAATTTTATGATAAAAGATTAGCCATGTCATTTGAATATAGATTAAAAAAAAATCGAGAAAAAAGAAAAAATATATTAATCAATACCAAAAAATGAAGATTGCATCTATTTTACCGTATAAAGAAAATTATAGTAAAAATGGTGCTGGTGCAGTTTCTCTTTGGATAAGTGATTTTTCAAGAGACTCGATTTATAAAAGAACTACTTTTATTATTGGAAACACTAATAATAACGATTATTTAACAAAAAATTATATAAATATTAATATAGATAGAACTAAATCTAAGTTTAATAGTACCACTAAAGAATACTCAAAAAAAATTATTGAAAAAATTAGAGACTATAACTTCGACATAATTGAATTACATAACAGGCCTATTATGATTCAGGATTTTTTTGGAAAAATAAATTCCAAAATTATTTTATATTTTCATAATGATCCTACAACAATGAAGGGTGCTAAGTCAGTTACTGAAAGGTTACATCTCTTAAAAATTGTAGATAAAATAATTTTCATATCCAAATGGGTAAAAAACAAATTTTTTCAAAATTTACCACAGTTATCAGATAATAAGACACAAGTAATATATCATAGTATTGATGCATATAAAAAAAAAATCAAAAAAGAAAAACAAATAATTTTTGTTGGTAAACTAAATAAATCAAAAGGATATGATCTTTATTGTAAATCAATGTTTAATATCCTAGATTTAAATAAAGACTGGAAAGCCTATTCAATTGGAGAAGAAAAAAGATTTCAAGAATTTTCTACTCATAAAAATCATAAAAATCTTGGACAAATCACTCACAAAAAAGTTTTGGATTATTTAAGTAAGTCAGAAATAGCAATTATACCATCTAGATGGGAAGAACCTTTTGGTAGAACGGCACTTGAAGCATCATCAAGAGGCTGCGCTACAATCATTTCTAATACAGGTGGTCTTTCTGAAACAACAGATCACGCAATAAAATTAAAAAAATTAGATGTAAAGAATATTGAATTTGAAACTGAAAAATTAATTAAAAATACTAAATTAAGGAAAAAAATTCAATCTATGAGTAAAAAATTTGTAAAACATAAATTGAAAGAAAATTCTAAAAAAATTGATTTAATGAGAAGTTCATTATTTCCATTTATGAATATAAAAGCAAAAAATAGAAAATTAAGAATTTTGAATATCTATAACCTAGCACAAAAATTAAACCATAGAATCTACAACCTCTCACTTGGAAAAAAATTTACAAATGGTTTAATAAGAAATGGTCACGATGTAATTGAAATAAGTGATCGAGACTATGTTAGACAAAATAAAAGTATAGGTTTTTTAAATAAAAATAAATTTCATGAATATTTAATTGAAACATCCAAAAATTATAATCCAGATTTAATCTTATTTGGGCATTCTGACAATATTACTGAAAATATTATTTATGATTTTAGAAGCTTAAATAAAAATATTTTGATATCACAATGGAACGAGGACCCATTAATGAGTGGATTATCAGATAATAATGACAATTTGCATAAATTAAATAAGTTTATTCCCTTAGTTGACCATTCATTTATAACTACAAGTCCATCGGTACTCAATTTTTTTGACAATAAAAAAAATAATACTCATTTTTTAATGACACCAGTTGATAGAAATATTGAATGTTTTGATGTTTTTAATCTAAATCCAAAAAATGATGTTTTTTATGCAATGAGTCATGGTGTAAATAGAGCAGTATTAAAACAGGGCAAAATTGATAGCAGAGTAAATTTTTTAGACAAATTAGTAAAAAAAAGTGTTGGAATTAAATTTGATTTTTATGGTGTAGGAAAACAAGAACCAGTCTGGGGTAACGATTTTTATAAATCACTTTTAAATTCAAAAATGGCTTTGAATTTAAGCAGAGGTAAACCAACAAAATATTACTCAAGTAATAGAATCGCATCATTAATGGGGAATGGTTTATTAACTTTTATTGACGAAAAAGTTTGTATGAATGATTTCTTTAGCAATAAAGAAATCATTTTTTATAAAAATATAAATGATTTATCCGAAAAAATAAATTTTTACTCTAAAAAGGATGATTTGAGAAAAAAAATTGCATATAATGGAAAAAAAAAATATTTCAAACTTTTTAACGAAACAAGAATATCTAAATATCTTATTGATATTTCATTTGGAAAAAATGTGTCATTGTTTTGATGAGTCATTTATAAATTAAAATATCATTCTTATTTAGGATAAATTAAAATTTAATGAACGTTAAAACTTTAGTAATTTTAATTGGCTCTGCTAGAGGTGGTGAAGAAACATGGCATTCTATGTATAAATATCTATTGGAACCATTGTCTGCCGATTTGGCATTATTATTTGGTAAAAGTTCTAATAAATCATCATCATTGTATACTAAGGCAAAATTTATTTGGGAAATTGAAGAATATAAAGATTGGTGGGATTATTTTAAGGAACACTTTTCAAATCGTCTCTACGACATTTATCAAAGGAATGAAATTGAAGGACTTGGAGGAGGTATAAATAATTTTAGAGGCTCAGGTGCAATAATATTTGCATTACGGCATTTTTTAAAAAATAATTTTAAAAAAGAAATGCTTAATTATGACAGAATAATACTTACTCGTTCTGATTTTTTTTATATTGATTTTCACCCAAAATTAAAAAATGATACTTTCTATATTGTTGAAGGAGAAAAATATGGTGGTGTTAGTGATCGCCATCATATATTTCCGTCATCAATGATTGATCAAATCCTTAGTATTAATGAATATCTTGATGATGATATAAATTACAAGTATTTAATTTCAAAAAAATTGAATCCAGAGAGGGCATTATATGAATTCTTTAAAAAAACTAAAATATTAAAACAAATTAAATTTTGTAAAAGGGTTCAATTTGTTGTTGCAAAAGAAAATGAAAGTAAACGATGGTCTTACACAAAAGGTTTCAAATTTAATAGCAATACATTATTAATTAAGTATCAAAAAGAATATTATACTGCTTTAAAAAATAAATATGGTTTAATTATAGGTTTAATATTAAGATTTTTTTTTCATTTTTTTAAAAAAGAAAATAAAAAACCTGATAACAAATTCAATTAATCATTTTAAATTTTCATTCAAAAACTCTTGTAATTAGATTTTTACTTTATTAAGCGCATTATTTTGGAATATATTTGCTTCCCTAATATATCTTCTGACCATTTGTGTTGTCTTGTGACCTGTCATTGCCATAATACTTCGCTCATCAGCACCAGACTCTGCAGACACTGTTACAAAACCCGATCTTAAACTATGACCTGCAAAATTTTTGTTCTCTATACCTGCCAAATTTAGATATTCTTTCATTAATAAGACCACAGATTGGTCGGTTAATCTTTTTTCTGTTAATAATGAACCTTTGGAAAATTTTCTAAAGACAGGTCCTGATTTTATTTTTGAAATTTCTAACCACTTCTTAAGATTAACAACAGGGCAATAGCTTTCATTGGCGAAGTAGGGTAGTCCCTTAATCATACCTTCACCAAATTGATCAGTTTTTGATTTTTTGATTGTAATTTTTAAGCCTTCAGGTACAAACTCTAAATCTTCAAAATCAATAGATATTAGCTCCGATCGTCTAAAGCCCCCTCCAAATCCTACCAAAATAATTGATTTGTCTCTAAATTTTTTAATATCTTCAAATTTTTGTTGATTTATTATATTAATTATTAATTTTAAATGGCTGATTAATATAGGTTTTTTTCCTTTTTGAATGCTGCCTTTCACTCTTTTTATTCCCATTAAATTTTCAATAATAATCGGGTGTTTTGTATCTAAATAATGACCTTTTAGTTTATGCATCATACCTATTGAAACCAATCTTCGTCTCATAGTGCTGATTTTATAGCTTTTAGAAAGATGAGTGAGATATAAAGACACTATTTTTGGCTCTGATGGCAATGAATTCAAACCATGTTTAGCACAAAACGCTCCAAAGTCTCTAAAATCTGATTTATAAGCTCTTAAAGTATTAGTCGCCTTAGAGTTTTTGAGGTTATTTAAAGTTGCCTCATGAAGCGATTTTAGGTCTGTTGCAAGTTTATTCATATAATTACTATTGATAACAATTAATTATCACTAGTAATATATCAAGTGATTTTTAATGTCAATAGTTTTAATATAAAAATTATGGGTTCAATTGATGGAGAAATTCCTGCTGTATGGTTTTTAATTACCTCTGTGGGATTTATTATTTTAAGTTCAATTCAATATAAAAATCATGGCAAAAGCGTTGAAACTATTTTTTTATCTATCTTAGCAATCTTATTTTTAATCAGCTATTTTATCCTAGTTTTCAAAGCTTAATTTATCCCCAATATTCACAGGAATTGCTGTAAATTTTCAGAATCAATTAAAAGGTGATACAGCTTTAAAATCATATCTGTTAATATATAAGTGAATTAAGGGGCAACCCTTAACTGGCCAATTGGACAAAAGCCGAGAGGTACAAATCCAGGGGGCAGAAAGTTCTGCAAAGCATCGCTGAACATGCAGAACGGGAGGCATGGCGGTAGCGCATCAACGACGTGCCAAAACAACTGTTCTTTGCACCCTTAAAAGTGCAAGGAAACAGGGGTTTCTGAAGAAAAATGCATCTTAAAGGCACTAAATTTCAATTAAAAGTCTGGAAATACCTTAGAACTATACCAAAAGGTAAGATAAGAACATATAAACAAGTTGCTGCTGCAATAAACAGCCCTAAATCAGCTAGAGCTGTGGCTAATGCTTGTGCTAAAAACCCATATGCCCCAAAAATACCTTGTCATAGAGTGATTAGATCTGATGGAGCTCTTGGAGGTTACTCAGGTAGAGGTGGAATCAAGCAAAAGCTCAAATTATTAAGATCTGAAAAAGTAGTTATTTAGAGTTATTTTAAACCTTTTTTAAGTAAAAAAAGTCAGTAAAATCAACGCTTTTTTACCTTTTTGTGAAATTACTTTCCAAATAACTTAGTTCACCCTCCAGTTGTACCATATATTAACCTAAATGAAAAATAGACCTATCTATGGGCGTTTAAATGCTATATTCAATTAGTGCATCGCTCTACTATTCAACTATATCAATGCTTTCGGACTGCCCTATTTTTTTGGAATTTTCATAACCACAATCGAAAAAGTCCTGATTTTAAAAGGAAATTTGATGTTTTTCATAATTTGCTATAAATCTCCACTCTTGCAATGCATATTAGTGTGATTTTAACATTAAATGGTTTTAAATATTCAAAATTTATATTATTTTTATCATTAATAAAAAAACAATAAATACAATAGTTTATAAAAAATACTTAATGTAATACTTTAAATAATAGTAAATAAATATTACCTTTTATTTTACTTTTTTTATTAAGTTCTCTCTTCTTGAGATGTAGATACCACTTAATACAATAATAAACAAACCTAAGAAAGTCCAATTGTCAGGGAAATCACTAAAGAAATAATAACCTATAATTATGTTAGTAATGATCTCAAAATAACTAAATGGAGCTAATATTGAAGCATCAGCGTATTTTAAAGATAATATTAAAAATAAGTGACCTACGCAGGCAAATACACCAATAGCAGCCATCAATGACCACTGATTAATTGTTGGCTTAATCCAAACAAAAGGCATTACACATGAAATAATAATAGCCCCTACTACACCAGTTAACAATAAAGTTAATAAAGGATTGTCTGAAGTACTTAACTTACGAGTGATAATTAAATAAAATCCATACATTATTCCTGTTCCAAGCGCAGCAATACTTGCTAAATTAATTTCTACAAAACCAGGTCTTATAACAACCAAGGATCCTATAAATCCTATAATTACAGCTGACCATCTTCTAAATCCAACCTTCTCACCTAAAAAAATTGGAGAAAAAGCTGTAACAATCAAAGGTGCAACAAATGCCAAAGTTAATGCTTTTGCTAAAGAGATAACTGAAATGGCATAAAAGAAACAAATATTTGCTGTTAAAAGTATTAAGCCTCTTATAAATTGTAGCTTCGGTTTATCTGTCCAAACAAGATTTTCTCGAAAAAAGAAAAACATAATTGGTAAAGTGAATGCCACAGTAAAAAAATATCTTGCCCAAGTAATTTGTAATACAGGTAATTCTGCGCTCAAATATTTAGCAAAACCATCCATAATTGGAAGCATTATCCATGCTAAAAGATTAAATGTAATAGCCTTCATATAAGAAGGATATAGATTAATTAAAGTATTTTAAAGCAAAGAATACAACAATTGGAATAGTTATAAAAGACATGAGTGTTGACACAACAATAGTACTAGCAACACTATCAACAATTTTTTTAGGTGAATAAATTGATGCAACAAGATAATTAAGAACCGCGCTAGGCATTGAACATTGTATCAGTAATACACCAGCTGCGAACCCTTCTAGACCAAAATATAATATCAATAAATAACCAATAATAGGTCCAACAATCACACGGCCTAAAGAAGAAAATATTGCCCTGTTAAGTGAAAAAACTTTAAGTCTTGTTAGTGCTATTCCTAATGACATTAAAATTAAAAATATTGTGGCATACATTAATAAAAAAGTAGTATTTTCTATAAATCCTGGAAGTTCATAATCATAATAAAGTAAAAAAACTGCAATAATGATTGCATAAAAAGGTGGGCTTTTTAGTATGACTTGTAAACTAAATTTTCTATCTGCTAAAAAAACACCTAATGTAAAGTGACACAAAATGATTAGGGCAGAAATAGCAGCTGAAACACCAAGCCCTTGAGAACCATACGCGAATAAACATATTGGTAAACCCATATTACCAGTATTAGGCATTGTTAAAGGCGGAAGTTCTCTTATTATATCTTTAGTATTTAAAAGAAATAATATTATTATTCCAACAATAATGAACCCAACAATTGCGATTGCATAGTACCAAAAGTAGTTAATGAAAATAGTAAACGATATATTTACCGGATTTAATGCATAAATAATCATTGCTGGTGTGCCAACATTTGCAGCAAAATTAGTGATAAATGTAGTATCAATTTTAGGATTTTTTTTACCAAGATAATATCCAATGCCCACAACAAAGAATACTGGAAACAAAACTTCAAAAAGTTTTATATAAATATCCATTAATTATAAAGTCTAATTAAAGTTGGAAATTTGAGAATATTTTCATTTTTTTTAAAAATTGATAGACAATTTTTTATATTTTTTTCAGTAGTTTTATGGCTTATTATAACAATAGTAGCCTTCTTATTTTTCTTATCAGGAGTTTGGATAATTCTTTTTACTGAGATCTTAAATTTTGATAATCGATTTGTTATTAAAGATAAAACGCCCTGTTTATCCTTAACCTCAAATCTAAGATATAATGAATTAGAATAATTTTGATTGTTAAAGGGTTTTATAGATTTTCTTTTATTATAAGAAATTCCAAAAGGGGGTTTTATATTTCCTCTCAAAATTGATAGTAAATCTGATAATAAGGATGATGAAGTTGGTCCAGGACCTGCCCCCTCTCCTTGTAAAATACTTTGACCCACTGGTTTGCCCTCTGTAATAACCGCATTCATTACACCATTCACATTTCCGATATATGAGTTTTTACTAACTAAACATGGATGCACCGTTTCGAATAATTGATTATTAATAATTTCAGAAATCCCAAGTAATTTTATCCTCAAACCTAATTGATTTGCTATTTTAATATCTTCTAGTTTAATGTTTTCAATTCCTTCCATTATACAGTTACTTTTTGATATTTTGATATTAAATGAAAGCGCTGATAAAATTCTAATTTTAGCAAAAGCATCAAAACCATTAAGATCTAATTTAGGATTACCTGGTTCAGCATAACCAAGTGCTTGAGCTTTCTTTAAAACTTTTTCAAAACTTTCGTTACTATTTTCCATCTCTGATAAGATATAATTAGTTGTCCCATTTAGAATTCCATAAACTTTTTTAATTTTATTAGTTGCTAAACCTTCTTTAATAGTTCGAAGAATTGGAATTCCTCCAGCTACAGAGGCTTCGAACTCTAGATTTACTTTATTCATTTCAGCTAGTTTCGCTAAATAATCACCATGTTTAGCAATTAATGCTTTATTCGGTGTAATTACATTTACTTTATTTTTCAAAGCGTATTCTACTATTTTTTTGGAAATACCATCAGATAAACCAATACATTCAAATAAAATATCTATTTTTTTTTCTTGAAAAATTTTTAAAGGATTAGAATAAAAAATTTTTTTATCTATGTTAAATCGTCTTTTTTTATTTTTATTTTTGGCAGATACAGCTACAATATTTATTTTTTTTCCAGTTTTTATCTCGATTTCTTTCTTTTTTAAATTTAATTCATTATACAAAAATATTCCAACCTGACCTAATCCAACTAGTGCAATATTTATATTCTTATTCATTAGTTAATATCTGGAAATTTACTTTTTTTGATATAATTATTAATATAAATTTCATACTCTTCAATTGTCATTAATCTAATATCATTTGATTTTTTTATTATTTCAATCAGTTTGTTATTAACATTTTTTTTATCACTTTTCTCATTCCAATATTTAGAGTCAATATTAAATGAACATGCATTTAAAAATATGAAGATGGCTATAAATAATAATCTATTCATTTAAAGCCAGCATCTTTTGGAAAATTAAATTTCATATTCATATTTTGTATAGCTTGACCCGCTCCCCCTTTGATAAGATTATCAATAGCAGAAAGTATAATTATCTTATTCTTATTTTTTGATTTACAAACAGATATATTGCAATTATTCGTATTAATTACATCATTTGTGCTTATTAATTTGTCTTTATTTAAAATTTTTATAAAATTTGCTTTTTTATAATATTTTTTCAACGTTTTTAATATTTTTGATGCTGAAGAAGTCTGATTAAGCTCAACATAAATTGTGCTTAAAATGCCTCTAAACATAGGTGATAAATGAGGAGTAAAATCAAATTGAATATTTCCTTTAACGCATCTCTTGATCATTTCTTCAATTTCAGAATTATGTCTGTGTGATCCAACACCATAAGCGCTTAAAGATTCATACAAATTTTTATTTTTATATTTTTTGTGTACACCTCTTCCAGCACCAGAATATCCTGATTTTGAATCAATTATAATATTATAATTTTTTATTAATCTACTTTTTAATAAAGGTATTAAAGGTAATAGAATAGAAGTCGGATAACATCCGGGACAAGAAATAATTTTATAATCTTGAACTTTTTTACCTGTAATTTCAGGTAAAGAATAAATACTATTCTTAATATTATATTTTGCTTTATGATCTTTTTTATACCATTTTTTGTAGTCTAAAGCTTTTTGAAGCCTAAAATCTGCAGCAAGATCAATTAAAACGTTTTGTTTATTCAAATATTTTGAAATTACTTGCGCTTCTCCATTGGGAAGTGCTGTAAATACAACATCAATTTCATTCAAAAATTTTTTATTGAATTTTACAATTTTGGGTAATCTTTTTAATCCAATTGTTTTATCGTAATCAGAAATTTTTTTTCCTACTGATGTATTTCCACATAAATACTTTATTTTTACATATTTATGTTTGTTTAACAATTTTATCAATTGGATACCAATATAACCAGTTGATCCAGCGACTAATACATTAAGCTTAGGCATTTCTTATTATAACAGTTAAAAATTAAAAAAAAATTATCTTTTAGAAAACTGAAAGCTTCTTCTAGCTTTTCTTCTTCCAGGTTTTTTTCTTTCAACTGCCCTGGAGTCTCTCGTGGTTAATTTCTCAGTTCTAAGTGTAGATTTAAAGCTTTCATCAAATAATACTAAAGCTTTTGAAATTCCATGTACCATTGCCCCCGCTTGTCCTGTTGGACCACCGCCTTTAACATTACATCTCACATCATAATCTGTCGCTTGATTAATTAATTCAAAAGGTCTTGTAATTTGCATTTTGTGACTCTCACTAGCAAAATACTCATTGTATAATTTGCCATTAACATAAATTTTTCCTGAACCCTTTTTAAGCCAAACTCTTGCAATAGATGTTTTCCTTCTTCCAGTTGCATATTTGCTATCCTTAAAATCAAGTTTTAATTTTGTTGTTTTTGATGAAGTTTGAGCGTTTTCCATATTAATTTCTTGCTATATTCTTGCTATTTAACTTATCTAATTCAATTACTTTAGGATTTTGAGCTGAGTGAGGATGACTGTCACCAGTATATATTTTAAGTTTTGTAAGTTGTTTTCTTCCTAAAACACCACCTGGTAACATTCTTTTGACTGCTAATTTTAATGCCTCACCTGGTTTTTTTTCATGTAATTTTTCTGGTGTTGTTTCTTTAATACCTCCAGGATGGCCAGTGTGTCTGTAATATTTCTTATTTTGAAATTTTTTTCCTGTAAATTTTGCATGCTCTATATTTTTGACTACTACAAAATCTCCTGTGTCCATATGAGGAGTGTATGTTGCTTTATTTTTTCCTCTTATGATTTTAGATACAATTGTTGCAAGTCTTCCTACAACAGCATTTTTTGCATCAATTTCAAACCAAGATGAATTAAGCTCGCTTTTTTTAACAAATTTCGTCATTACGCGAGGATTAATACTATTATTAGGTTTAAAGTCAATTTTATATTTACCTTGTAAAACAACTCTATTCTGTTAAAAAGAGATTGCCGATTTGATCCTATTGCGGGCATAAACTGCTAAAAAGGAAATTCTCATAAAATCGGTAGGCATTTGAACTATATTGTGCGCCTTGCATAAAGCAAAAGTACTAAAAAAGGAGTAAAAATGAGTACAAAAAGAAATAATCCAGAAACTATAGCCATTCATGGTGGTGACTATAAAAGTGATCCAGCCACAAATGCTGTAGCTGTACCTATCTATAGAACGACATCGTATCAATTTAATAATACTGAGCATGCTGCTAATCTTTTTGCATTAAAAGAATTTGGAAACATCTACACGAGAATTATGAATCCGACCAATGATGTTTTAGAAAAAAGAGTTGCAGCTTTAGAGGGAGGATTATCTTGTGTAACAGTATCTTCGGGTCAAACAGCTTCATCTTTTGCAATATTAAATGTGGCTCAAGCGGGTGACAACATTGTAAGTTCAACAGATCTATATGGTGGAACTGTATCTTTGTTTACTCATACATTAAGTAAATTGGGTATTGAAATTAGATATGCGGACCCAAGTGATCCAAAAAATTTTGAAAAAATGGTAGATGATAAAACAAGAGCTTTTTATGGAGAAACTTTACCAAATCCATATCTTAGAGTTTTTCCTATTAAGGAAGTTTCTGATATTGGCAGAAAATATAATATTCCATTAATCATGGACAACACTGCATCACCAGTTATTTGTAAACCTATCGAACATGGTGCAGCCATAGTAATTCATTCACTTACTAAATATATTGGTGGACATGGAACCGCAGTAGCAGGCAGCATTGTTGATAGTGGTAATTTTGATTGGACTGCTGATCCAAAAAGACAACCTTTATTTAATGAACCTGATGCTAGTTATGGTGGTGTAATATGGGGTAAAGCGGTGCCTGAGCTTACAGGAGCAAATGTTCCTTTTGCAGTGAGAGCTAGAGTATGTTTACTAAGAGATCTTGGTTCTGCATTAGCACCTGATAATGCATTTGCTATAATTCAGGGTTTGGAGACTGTAGCCTTACGTATGAAACAACATTGCGAGAATGCTGAGAAAGTTGTTAATTTTTTAAAAAAACACAAAGAGGTTACAAAAGTAATCTATTCCACTGAACATAATAAACCAATCGCTGATAGAGCAAAAAAATACCTAAAGGGCGGTTATGGGCCAATGGTTGGTATTGAATTAAAAGGTGGTATTGAGGCTGGAAAAACATTCATTGAGTCTTTAAAAATGTTTTATCATGTTGCAAATATTGGTGATGTAAGAAGTTTAGCAATACATCCTGCTAGCACAACTCATAGCCAATTAAATGAAAAAGAACTTGCAGCAACTGGAGTTACACAGAGCTATGTAAGACTTTGTATTGGCATTGAGCATGTAGATGATATCATTGAGGATTTAAACCAAGCTTTAAACAAATCGTCTAAAGGTAAATTAAGGGCAGTTAGTTAAATCTTGTATTAAGAAATAAAAAATAGATACAAGAACTTACCAAAAAGATTGAGCTTATTTGGTGCATAGATGCTATATAGATTTGTGCACCATATAAAACTGTTATTATTCCTAAAAAAATTTGTAATAAAATAAAAAAACCCAACAAATTTATAGATTTGTATAAATCAAAAATTTTGTCCTTATAAATTTTATAAAACATAAATAAATAATAAAATCCGATTATATAAGCTAAGTTTCTATGAATAAATTGAACTAAAGATGGATCGCTAAAAGCAGATAGTTTAAACAAATTAACAAATTCATTGTCGTCAGGAAAATATGCTGTACCCATATTTGGCCAGGAATTATAAATTTTTCCAGCATCCATACCAGATACAAAAGCTCCTATAACAATTTGTGTAAAGACCAATGTTAAAAAAACGAGTGGTATTAAAGGATTTATTTTATTTGTTGTATTATTACTCAAATTTAGCTTGAGATAGTTCCAGAATATTAATGATAAAATAATAAAAGCAATCAATAAATGAATAGATAATCTAAAATGACTTACATCAACTCTATCTACAAGACCACTAGTGACCATATACCAACCAATAAAGCCTTGAAAACATATTAGAAAAAAAATTAAATACATACTATACAATTTTGAAATACTAATTTTAAAAGAAAAATAAATTAGTGGTATTAAAAATCCGATACCAATTAATCTTCCTAAAAAACGATGTGCCCATTCCCACCAAAAAATAATTTTGAATTCTTGCATATTCATATTGTAATTTTGTAATTTAAATTCTGGTATTTGCTTATAAAGATTAAAATACGAAATCCAGTCTTCTTGATTTAAAGGTGGTAAAAATCCTGAGAAAAGTTGCCATTTAGTAATTGAAAGACCCGAGTCCGTTAATCTTGTTAAGCCTCCAACAACAATCATAATAGACACAATCCAAAACATTGAAATTAACCAGAGAGATAATTGATAATTAATCTTATGATTTGCTGTGTACATATGCGCATAAATATAATAATTTTTTAATTATCCAAATATATAAATGTCGCCGCAAAAACGAAAAAAACTAAGCAAAATTAGATCAGAACTAGATAAAATAGATAATTCACTTATAAAAATTATAAAAAAGAGAACATTTCTTGTAAAAAAAGTTTTAGAACTTAAAGATAGAAAAAATCAAATAGTTGATCAAAAAAGAATTAGATCCATACTTAGTAATATAAGAAAAAAATCTTTAAAGAATAAAATTGATCCACGTATTACTAATAGAATATGGAAAAATATGATCTGGTCTTATATTGATTACGAAAGAAGAAATTTTAAAAAAAAATGATTATTTACTATGTGGTGGTAATTTTTTTTCAACAAAAATTTCATGTTTTCTAGTTGAAGGATTATATTTTCTAGCTTTTAATTTTACCTTGGCTTTTTCTCCACCAGCAGGTTTTTTTACATAATAAAAAAAAGGACTATCTGGTTTTTCTTCAGGGACTAAACGAACTTTTATATGAGTTTTTTTTGCCATCTTATTTAAATTTTTTTAAACTTTTTACAATATTCGAAATCTTATTTAACTTATTTTTTAAATTATCTGCTCTTATAGAATTATCTGCCATTTCGTCAAGCTTTAAAGGTTCTTTATTATTTAGTATTTTCTTTACACCTTTGATAGTCATTCCTTGATCTTTTAATAAAAAATGAATTTTTTTTAATAATTCAATGTTTTTTTTGTCATAATATCTTCTATTTCCAGTAAGTATTTTAGGTTTAATTTGTTTAAATTCTTTTTCCCAGAAACGAAGAGTATGAGTGGGTAAAGAGTCCTCTTTTTTTGATTTTAAATTTAATATTTTAACAACTTCGCTTATAGTTTTGTAAGAATTATCTTCTTTATTCATCTATTTTATTTTTTGATTTTATTATTTTTTTCAAATTTGTAGATTTATGAGTAATGAGCGTTTCTGATATATAATTATTTTCCTCTATTTTTATTCCAGAAACAATGTCCCCGTTTGTAATGCCGGTTGCACAAAAAATTGAGTCACCTGTAATTATTTCATTTAATAAATACTTTTTATTTAAATCATCTATACCCATTTTTTTTGCCCTATTTACATCATTTTCATTATCGAAAATGAATCTACCTTGAAAAAAACAATCAAGGGCATCCAAAGCAGAAGCTGCAAGCACACCCTCAGGTCCACCACCAATACCCATAAAAATATCTATATTATATTTCTTATCAGAAACTAATAAAGCTCCTGATACATCTCCATCAGAAATAAGTTTTAAATTCACCTTCAAATTCCTTAGTTCTTCAATAATCTTTTTATGCCTTGGTCGATCTAAAATACATGCAGAAAGTTCATTGGGTTGTTTATTCTTATAATCTGCAAGATTAGAAATATTTTTTTTAACTGAATAATCCAAATCAATAATACCTTCAGAGGGTACTTTTGCCGAAATTTTGTTCATATAAGTCTCAGGTGCACTAAATAAGTTTGATTTTTCTGCAACTGCAATAACAGATAATGCTCCTGGCAGATTATTTGCTGCAAAATTAGTTCCCTCCAAAGGATCCACAGCAATATCTAACTCGGGACCATTCATGGTACCTAAAGTTTCTCCAATATAAAGCATAGGAGCTTCATCTAGTTCTCCTTCTCCAATAACTACCTTTCCCCTCATTTCTATTTCATTAAGTTTATTTCTCATTGCATCTACAGCAGATTTATCAGCTGCTATTTTATCCTTTTTTCCAACAAAATGATAAGATGAAAAGGCTGCTTTGATTGAAACATTTAAAAATAAGTCTTCAAATTTTTTGTCTAATGACATTATTTTGCAGTTTCAATAGATATGTTTTTCTCTAATTTTGACTCAAATTCTCTCAATCTTTTCCAAACTGAAATTAGCTCAACAATAATTGGCCAGCTTCTAACTAAATATTGCAATGATGTTTCAACTCGACCAAAAGCTCTTATAATTTGTTGAACAAAACCAAGTGTTATCGCACCAGTTACAATCGTTGGTGCTAGTGCTAAATATGGGACAATTACCATACCTTGTAAGTAACTCCATTTTACTGCGTTAAAGTAAAGGTAATGAAAATACATCTTATAATGAATTTTTCTAACACCCCCATAAAGATCTGTAATTTTTGCAGGTTGTGCACTTTCTTTAAAATCCTCTCCTAAAACTAATTCTTTTCTATAAGCGGCCTCTTCTTTTTGAATATCATATTCAATGCCGGGAAGTTTAATACCTACACTGGCCAATAATATTGTTCCACCCAATGCTGATATAATCGCGACCCAAACTAAAGCATGTTCGACTTCGCCAATCCATGGTAATACAGTAATACTTTTTGATAAGCCCCATAAAATTGGAGTAAAAGCAATCAACGTCATTACACTTCTCAGTAATTCAGCCCCTAGACCTTCCATTATTCTAGCAAATTTAAGTGTGTCCTCTTGAACTCTTTGAGATGCTCCCTCTATAGAAGAGGCATCATTCCATTTGTCGTGATAAAAATCTGCCATTGCAGTTCTCCATCTAAATGTCCAGTGGCTGGTAAAATAATCACTAAAAATAACTACTAAAATGTATATAGCTGCAATTTTAGCAAATGTAAAAAGATACGCGATAAATTCTTTTTCAGATACAGAATTAGGATTAGTGAGAGCTTTTTGTAAAGTATCGTAAAATTCACCAAACCATTCATTAATTCTCACATCAAGTTGAACCTGATACCAAGTAGCCATTAAAATCAGTAACGTTCCACCTATACTCCATAAATACCACCTTCTATCTGTAAAAAATTTAAACATTATTTATCTATTTTAAAAAATTATCTGCGTAGGATTTTTTTACTATTTTTCTTTTTTTTGGCTCAATTAGTTCATAATCAATTTTTTTCTTTTTTGCATAATTTATTGCTAATTCTTTTGTTGAAAATTCTAATTTCAGTTCAGTATACGTATCATTAGAACTTTCCCATCCCATTAAAGGATTTTTTGTGGGATCATTCGTTTCAAATTCAAGTATCCATTTATCAAGTTTTCCTAAACCAGATTGCATTGCACTTTTATTAGGTATGTAAATTTTTGCTTTTTTCATATCAATGGTCGGAGTGGCAGGATTCGAACCTGCGACCCTCTGGTCCCAAACCAGATGCGCTACCAGGCTGCGCTACACTCCGAGAATGTTCGTTATAGCGTTTTTACTTATGTTTTCAATAAAAAGAAAAAGGTTAAATGATAAGGAAAAGTAGAAATAATTGATTTTACCTTCTATATTTTAATATAATTTATAGAAGCGACAATGTTTATATTAAATAGATATTATAAATTTTATAAATACAACGGACTAATAAAAACTATTACAAAAATTTTAACAACACCCTATCGAATTGTTAAAAAGCATATTTATCAAAAAAATAAAAAAAATATCTTTAATCAAAATACTTCAGAAAAAAGATTTAATCTTATTTATAAAACTAATTTCTGGTCCTCAAATGAAAGTGTTTCAGGTTATGGATCTGAGTTAAAAAATACCATCAATATCGAGAAAGAAATAATTAATATTATTAAAAAGTATCAAATTAAAAGTATTTTAGATGCACCATGTGGAGATTTCAATTGGGTTAAAAATGTTTTAGATAAGGATTTGACTTATATTGGTGGAGATATTGTGCAAGAAATAATTGATAATAATATTAAAAAATTTAAGAATGATAAATTAGATTTCATTAAGCTAGATATTACTAAAGAAAATTTACCAGACTCAGATTTAATGATTTGTAGAGATTGTTTAATTCACTTGTCATTTAAAAGTATAAAATTATTTTTTGAAAACTTTAAAAAAAGTAAGATTAACTACTTATTACTCACATCATATAAGTTAAAAGATATAAATAAAGAAATAGATAATTTAGATATTCCTGATGGAGAATATAGAGAAATAGACTTAACTAGACCTCCCTTTTTACTGCCTAAACCATTACATGAAATACTAGATAAAGATGAACTAAATAAAAATAGTGGTTTTAATTGTTACCTAAATCTTTATACAAAAAATCAGATTAATGAACTAAAAATTAAATAAATAAATTTTTATATTTCTTGATAAATTCAACTCTATCTCTCCGCCTTATACCAGCTAAATGAATTATTACAGGATTAAAATAATAATTTGATATTTCATTATTTTTTGGATCATTAAAATTTTTATTAGGCATACTATTCCAAATACCTGATAAAAATTGAATCTTATTTAAAGTAGACTTATTTGGTTTATTATCTGACAAATTTGAAATTTCAGCTTTAAAACCAATTTCATCCATTACTGCTGCATTATCTGGCCAATAATGATTTAAATATTTTTTTTTATTCCATACATTTTTAAAAAAGTTTAGAGACCAACTTGTATTTCTTACAAGGATTACTCCAACATTTGGCCCCCATGTTAAAAAATCGACATTTTTATATTTTGTTTTATGTTTGGATTTAAAAAATTGATTATGAATAAAGATATGTTTTGTTTTATCAATATGATTTAAAATATTTTCATATCTACACACAAAAGAGTCGGCATCTAACCATAGATAGAATTCATGACTTTTAGCTTCAAGGTGTTCAATTAGTATCTTTATTTTCAACCAATAAAAATGTCTCTCAAATGATGTTCTTTTATCAATTTCATAATCAAATTTAAAATGATTGGCATATTTAATTATTGTTTTTTCTGATTCTTTTCCAATATTTCTATATCTATAGTTGTAACCTGATAAAATTTTAAGTTTACTATTTTTGAAATTTTTGCTTTTACTTTTAAAAAAGAACATTTATTAATTATTAAGAATTTTCAATATTTTTACCTTATACATCACAATTAAAATGTAAATTAAAAAGACCAACAACTGTTTCTGTAAAAACTATAATTAACTTTTGCTTATAAATAGATATAAGATAAGCATAACATTTATTTTATAAAATAATGATTATTGAATGTATTAATTGTAATAAAGTATTCGAAGTAAATTCAGAACTTATTCCTGAAAATGGAAGAACTATTCAGTGTGGCTCGTGTAATTATGTTTGGTTTTATAATCCAAAAATTGCAGATATTAAAAAAGAAATAAAACAAGATGTTGAAATTGATGTCAAAGAAAAACCAACTATAACTCAAAGAAAAAAAAATGAAGCAAAAACATTTAAAGAAGAAAGCTATTCTAAATTAAAAGATAAAAAAAATTATGAGATAACAAAATATAAGCCAAGAAAAAGCTTATCATTTACTAAATTACTTTCGTATTTAATTGTACTTTTGATAACTTTTGTTGCTTTATTAGTTGTCATAGATACTTTTAGTACATATTTATATCAATTATTCCCTTCTCTTGAGCTTGTTATATTTAGTCTTTTTGAGATATTGAAAGATATTAAATTATTTATTAAAGACTTAGTTTAATCATGATTAATTACTTATCTAAACCTTTTAAATGGTTTTTTAAACTTGAAGCAGCTAGCGGTTTAGTTTTACTATTTGCGGCTATAATTGCATTAATAATCAGCAACTCTAATTTATCTGATTTATATTTTTCAACTTTAAATAAATACTTATTTATAGGCATTAACAACTTTGGGTTAAAATTATCTGTCTTACATTGGATTAATGACGCCTTAATGGCAATATTTTTTTTCTTTGTCACTTTAGAAATAAAAAGAGAATTTTTACAAGGAGAACTTTCAAATATAAAACAAGCTTTACTTCCAATAATAGCTGCTGTAGGCGGCATGTTAGTTCCTGCATTATTTTATGTATTTATAAACTTTGGTGACAGCGAAACTATGAATGGATGGGCCATTCCCTCTGCTACCGACATTGCTTTCTCACTTGGTGTATTATCTTTATTAGGAAAAAGAGTACCGTTATCTCTAAAAGTTTTTTTAACCGCTTTAGCAATTATTGATGACTTAGGAGCGATTGTTATCATTGCTTTATTTTATTCAGGTGATTTGAGTGTTAAATACTTAACGCTTATGCTGTTAGCTTTTATTGTCCTGTTAGTAATAAATAAATTTAATATAAAAAAATTTTTACCTTACTTGGTTGTAGGTATATTTCTGTGGGACTTTACACATAATTCAGGTATTCACGCTACTATTGCTGGAGTTTTATTAGCCATGACCATACCTCACCGAAAGAAAGAAAAAGATTTTTCATTATTAATCAAAGTTGAACATGCAATAAGTCCCTACGTAGCTTTTGGTATTATGCCTTTATTTGCTTTTGCCAATGCAGGAGTATCTCTAGAGGGCTTATCTTTTAGTTCTTTATTAGACAAAGTGCCACTCGGAATTGTGTTAGGATTATTTGTTGGTAAACAATTAGGTGTCTTTGTATTTTCATATGTAGCAATTAAAACAAAAATTGCTCAAATGCCTAATAATTCAAATTGGTATAACTTTTATGGCGTAGGTGTTCTAACTGGTATCGGTTTCACAATGAGTCTTTTTGTTGGAAATTTAGCTTTTATTGAGAATATGCAATATATGGATGGTGTAAAAATAGGAGTACTAACTGGGTCACTTTTATCCACTTTATTTGGTTACTTCTTAATACTACTTACACCTAATAAATGACAAAAAAATTTATATTAGGTTTTACAATAATTATGTTTTTTTTTAAAAGTTCAGTTATCGCAAATTATGAAAAAACTTTTTTTGATCTAAATATTGAGAGCATATCGGGCGATATAATAAATTTTAGTGATTTCAAAAATAATGTAGTATTAGTAGTAAATACGGCAAGCTATTGTGGATTTACAAATCAATATGAAGAACTTCAAATTCTTTGGGACAAATATAAAAGTAAGGGTTTAGTTGTTCTTGCTGTACCGTCAAATTCATTTAATCAAGAGAAAAATAAAAACTCAGAAGTTAAAGAGTTTTGTGAAGTCAATTTTAATATCACCTTTCCACTTTCAGCTATTTCTGAGGTAAAAGGAAATAATGCACATGAGTTATTTAAATGGGCTAAAACTAATCATGGTAGCTCAGCAGTACCAAAGTGGAATTTTCATAAAATTTTAATAAACAAAGAGGGAAAAATTGAGGATACATTTTCCTCTTTCACTAAACCATTATCAAATAAAATAATTAGTAAAATAGAGAGTATTTTATAAATTTAGAGTAAGCCCGTCGAAAGCAGGTATTGTGTTTTTTGGTAAAACTTTCATGAGAACTTTGTAATCTAATACTGGAGATAAATTAGTTAAAATAGCTTTTTTAGGTTTGAACTTTCTAATCATAGAAAGAGAGGTCTCTAAATTAAAATGTGATGGATGGTAATTATACCAAAGGCAATCTATGACTAAAAACTTCAAATTTTTGAAATATCTAAAATCTTTAGTGTAAATTTTACTTACATCGCTTATATAAGCCAATTTCTTATCAATTATAAAGCAATTAGATTTAACTTTTCCGTGTTCAACTTTAATAGATTTAACAGAAATTTTTTTCTTATTATTTGATGTAAGAAAAGTTTTTGGTAATTTATGCAATTTTAAAGTAGCAGGATACTCTCTAGAGTAACTTTTGAATATGTATGAAAAACTATTTTTTAAATATTTAGAAGTAAATGGATCAGCATATACATCGATTTGATTTTTGCTACTTATATAAAATGATCTTAAATCATTTATTCCATGTGTTTGATCACCATGCATGTGGGAAAAAAGCACTTTATCTATTTTTTTAATCTTATGTCTTAATAATTGTTGTCGTAAATCAGGTGAAGTATCAATCAATATATTTTGATTAGAGGTTTTTAATAGTGCAGAACATCGTGTTCTATAATTTTTCTTGATTTTAGGATCACAATTACCAAAAAAGCCATCTGGTCTTGGAACACCCATTGAACTACCACAACCAAGTATTATAAACTTCATATAATTTTAATTAAAAAAAAGATTATCGAAATTATTAGTGGTAATTTTGATAAGTTCAGATTTTTCAATGCCCTTTATTTCTGCAAGTTTGGCTGCAGTAAAATCTATAAATGACGGTTCATTTTTTTTTCCTCGGTTTGGCACTGGAGCTAAAAAAGGACTATCTGTTTCAATAAGAATTCTATCTAATGGAAGAGACTTAAATGTATTCTGAAGATCAACAGAATTTTTAAAAGTGATAATGCCACTTGCAGAAAAATAAGAATTAAATTTTAAAAGCTTTTCTGCAAATTTTTGAGATCCCGTGAAACAATGCATCAAAATTTTTAACTTTTCATCTTTATATTCATTTAATACTTCGTAAGTTTTTTCTTCAGCATTTCTTGAATGAATAATTAATGGTATATTCGCTTCTAATGCAGCTTTAATGTGTATTTTAAAACTTTCTATTTGTTTATCTCTATCTGAATTATCATAATAAAAATCAAGACCAGTTTCCCCAACTCCAATAATTTTTTTATTCTGATTTAAATTTTTTGTAAAAAATTCTGAGTTGACGTTATTTTTATCTGCCTCATGTGGGTGTATTCCAATTGTACCAAATATAATTTCATCTTTATTTACAATTTCTTTAACTCTGGAAAAGCTTTCAATAGATGTTGAGATTGTTAATAATTTTTTAACACCAATTTTTTTTGATCGTTGTATAACATTTTTTAGATCACTAAATAATGGCTCATGATCAAGATGACAATGTGAATCAATCATTTTCTTTTTCTATTTTGTTAAATAATATATCAATTTTATTAATAGCACTTCCTTTTTTTAAAAATTCATTATTTCCAATTGACTGAAAAACTACATCTTTTTCTTCAAGATTGAAAATTTTAAGTGCTTTAAGAGATGATTGCGGAATAATTGGATATAATAAAAAAGTTACTTTTCTAACAATTTCAAGAGTTGTATAAACTATTGTATTTAACCTAATTTTATCATCTTTTTTTTTCCACGGCTCCTGGTCATTAAAATATTTATTGGCTTCAAATAATCGATTTACAATATAATCAATATAAAAGTTAATATTTTGATTATCTATTTCCGATCTCAACTTATCTAAATTCTGGTTATATTCATCTAAAATTTTTATATCATCATTTTCAAATTTAATTTTTTCTGGCACTTTGCTATCACAATTTTTAATAACAAATGCAGATACACGTTGACATAAGTTACCAAAATTATTAGCTAAATCACTATTAATACAATCCTCTAATCTTTCTTGAGAAATATTACCATCATTTCCAAATGAAACTTCTTTTATTAAATAATATCTCAAAGGATCCAATCCATATTGTTTTATAATTTCTAATGGATCCAATATATTTCCTTTTGATTTAGACATTTTTTCCTCATTAGATAATATCCACCCATGTCCGTAAACTTTTTTTGGAGGAGTAATTTTTGCGGCCAATAGGAACGCAGGCCAATATATTGCATGAAATCTTAATATATCTTTTCCAATCAAGTGAACAGATGCTGGCCAAAATTTTTTATATAATTCATCATCTTTATTGGGATAATTTAAAGCACTTATATAATTAGTGAGAGCATCTAACCATACATATATGACATGATCATCATCATTTGGAACTTTAATACCCCATGAAAAACTTTTTCTACTTACTGACAAATCTTTTAATCCACTTTTAACAAAACTTATGACTTCATTTTTCCTTGATGCTGGAGAAATAAAATCAGGATTTTTTTCATAAAATTCTAATAATGCCTTTTCCCACTTAGATAATCTAAAAAAATAAGATTCCTCATCAACCCATTCAACAGGAGATTTAGATGATATGGCCACTTTTTTATTATCAAGATCTTCAATCTCATCCTCATTGTAGAACGCCTCATCCGATACTGAATACCAACCAGAATATTTTGATAAATAAATATCATCATTTTTTTTCAATTCTTCCCATAAATATTGAACAGATTTTTTGTGTCGAGACTCAGTAGTTCTTATAAAATCATCATTTGTTAAATTTAGAGTTTTTGATAAATTCTTGAATGTTTTGCTGATTTCATCGCAGAACGCTAGAGGTTCAACTCCTTTTTTTTCTGCAGCTCTTTGAATTTTTAAACCGTGCTCATCAGTCCCAGTCAGAAAATAAACTTTAAATCCATCTATTCTTTTAAACCTGGCAAAAAAATCAGCGATAATACTCGAATAAGCATGTCCCATATGTGGTTTGGCTGAGGGATAATAAATGGGTGTTGTAATATAATAATTTTTATCCATTAAAAAGCTTTGAATTTATTTCTAAAAATAAAGATTCATCATCTAAATTAAATTTCTTAAAATTATTTATTCTTTTCAAAAAATAATTGTAAACATCTGAATTTGAAACTGAAATATATTTTATCAAAAATAATTCAAGTATATTGTAAACAAATGTTTTTGATTGCTTATCATCTTTATAAATATTTTCACTTATAAGTTTTAATAAAAAATCTTTTAAATTTATGTCTTTTAAATTAATCTTTTTTTCTTCAGAAAATTTTAAAAGATTATAAATTTCTCCAGGAGTAGAATAATAATTTAATAAATCTTTATTTAAGAGATTATCAATATCATTATCAAAAAGAAGTGAACTAATTTCATTAACCTTATCATTTTCTAGGGATATATTGAAATTAATACAACGAGATAGAAGTGTTGGAATTATTTTCTTATTACTATTTATTAAAATAAAAAATATATTCTCATTAGGTTCCTCTAACGTTTTTAACAGCGCATTTACTGAATTTAAATTCAAATATTCAATATTATCAATTAAAACAAATCTTGGCTTATTGTTGAATGAAGACTTATTGAGTTGAATTATTAATTCTCTAATTTGTTCTATATCTATGTTTTTTTTATCAGGATTAATATCTATTAAATTAAAATTTGGACATGAACCATTTTGAATTAACTTAAATGAGCGATTATCTAAATTTATTTTAAATTCAGCTAAATCATAAGGCATTTCTTCATCTTTTGATAAAACAAAATTAATTAAATGATAAGCAAGAGTACATTTGCCAATACCTTTTTGACCAGTTAATAAAATCTTTGGTGGTAATCTTTTTTGGTCAAATAATTTAACAAAAACTAAAAGATTATCCTGTAATCCATAAAGATTTGTTTGGCTGTTAGGATAAAAATTCATTTTATTAATTTTTCAATTTTTTCAATTATTTTTTTTTTGTTTAATTCGATAGGAAGATTTGAATTAATTATTTTATATCTTTTTTTATTTTTAGATATTCTTAAAAAACCATTTTGTACTTTTCTGTAAAATTTTTCTTTGAACTCATCGTAACGATTAAGTTTTTTTCTTTGTTTCAATCTTTTTTGCATATTGTTTGTGTTAACAATACTTAAAAACGTAAAATCTACTTTAAATGATTTTAAAATATAATTATTAATCTTTTTAATAATATCTAAATTTACACCCATTCCAAAATGTTGATAAGCAATGGTAGAGTCAGTAAACCTATCTAACAAAATTATCTTTTTTCTAAAATTTTTTTTTAAATTATCCATGTTTTCACTTCTAGCCGCTAAATAAAGTAATAAATCAGTATTTTTATTAAAATTAGATTTCTTATCTAGAATTAATTTTCTTATCTTTTCTGAGTTCTTATTCCCTCCAGGCTCTCTTATCTTTATATGAGGTATCTTTTTTCTTTTTAAATATTTAGAAACATTGTCAATATGAAAAGTTTTTCCACTACCCTCAATACCTTCAAAGGCTATAACAATTTTTTTAGACATCACCCCAAATCAAATAATTTAAGGATTTCATTAATCTTGAAAAAATATTTACTTTATTAACTTGTTCTTTTGCTAAGAGATCATATTCATCAATTAATTCATCATCGTAAATGATCTTTAATTTGGCTAAAACTTGATCTTTACTAATTGGCGCTTCCACAGGTCCTTCATATAACATTTTAACTTTTAATAGTTTTTTCTTACCTTTTTTTATAATTTTATAGATATCTTCTTTAGTATAAACTTTAACAGAATCCTTTTTTCCTAACCAAACATCAACGCTATCAAATTCTTCTCCCGATTTGTTTATTTCTACTAAATCAAAATTCGTTAAACCATATGTCAATAGTTTTGAGCTTTCTCTAGATCTAGAATTTTTAGTTTCAAAGCCACTAGCTACTGCAATTAACCGTCTACCTTTTCTTTCTAATGATGATGCTAAAGAATATTTTTCCACTGCAAGATATCCAGTTTTAATTCCATCTGCACCCATATTTTTATATAAAAGTGGATTTCTATTTCCTTGAGTAATTGGATCGCCACCAGTTCTATCCCAAGTAAATTCTTTTTCACTGAACCACTCGTAATATTCTGGATAGTTTTTAATTAAATAATGAGACATTATCATTATGTCTTTTACTGTTGAATAATTGTCAGGATCATTAATTCCAGATGAGTTTGCAAAATTTGTATTACTCATACCAATTTCTTGTGCTTTGGAAGTCATCATAATTGCAAATTCCTCTTCAGTTCCTGCTATTCCTTCAGCTAATGCAACACAAGCGTCGTTTCCTGAGGCAACAATAATACCTCTAAGTAAATTTTCTACACTCACCTCATCATTGACCATAACAAACATTGAAGAATATCCAGAAGTTGATAGCCGCCAAGCTTTCTCTGAAATAATAAATTTTTCATCTAAAGTTAAATCGCCTGATTTAATTAAATCAAAAGCAATAATGGAGGTCATTATTTTTGTCATTGAAGCAGGATAAATTGATCTGTCTGGTTCTTTTTCATATAAAATTTCACCCGACAAAAAATCTTGTAAAATTGCTGTTCTTGCTTTTATCTCAATATTAGAATGCGTACTGTTAGAAATAAAAAAAGTTATAAGAATTGTAATTAGAAAATTTTTAAACATTTTTTAGCACTTCTAAGTTTTCGAAATTAAGAGATTTTAACTTCTCAAATGACTCTTTCAAACTTTTTATATCATTAAAAGGACCTATTAATACTCTAAATTTAGTTTGAGATAATTTTTTTATCCTAGAGTTTTTTATAGAAGTTTCATCTTTGATTCTAGAAATCATCATTTTAGCAGTAGATTTATAGTAAAAATCAGCAATCTTTATTGAGTAAGAAAATTTTTCTTTAGTTGTTTTTTTTTCTTTTTTCTTAGTTTTGCTTAAATCATTAATTTGAATACCATCAATTGGCGCCTTTTCTGCAACGTTTTTTTCCTCATCGAAAGTTTTACTTTTTTTTGCAATAAAAGTAGAATTTCTAGATATTAACACTATTTCCAATAAGGGTTCATTGAAATCAAGATCTAAATCTTCAGCAATTCTTCTAGAGATAACAGAATTGTAAAAATCTGAAAATTTTTGGTTATTAGATTTTACTTCTGCAATTAAAGACTTTCCGTTTTTTGGATTTGTAATCTTAACAGCAGATTTTCTTTTAAGTGATTTGTGATGAATCATTAATGATCTATCATCTAATTTTTTAATTTTTTTTACATTTTCGTCAAAGATTAAAGCAAAGCCACTATTACTATATTTTTTCTCTATTTTTGTTTCAATCTTATCTGGCTTCATTGCTACTTGTTCACAACCTATTAAAAATATTGATAACAAAAATATTAATAAAATTTTATAATTCATTTTTAAATTTATCTTTTAAGGTACAAACAGCTAAAGCAAATCTTAGAGATCTATTCCATTGGAGAATTATTTCGTAGTTATCAAATACAATATATGCAGGATTTAAAGTATCTGCACCAGGAATAATATCTTTGTCTGGAGTGATTATTGCAACATTATGATTTGATTTTAGAAAGCTTATATCATCATAATTATCAATATATTTCTTAAAAAATCCTAATTTTTTTTTATTTTGGAGTTTTTTTGCAGAAACATTCAAATATTTTTTTGGAATATCTTCTTTAAGATCTATTCTATAAAAACAAGGTGAGTCTTTTTTCCAACCAATTTTTTTAAGATAATTAGCTGCTGAAGCATAAGCATCATGAGAATTTTTTAAATCAATATAATTATCTGTATTAAAATCAATTGCGTGATTTTTTATGGTTGAGGGCATGAATTGAAAAAAACCAAATGCACCTGCCCATGAACCATACAATGATTTATAATCTATCTGATTTTCATCAATTAATTTTAATAAGATTAAAAGCTCTTTAGTAAAAAATTCAGATCTTCTTTTATCATAACTTAAAGTTGCTAGTGAGGAAAGTATATCCATTTTTCCAACATAAGTTCCATAATTTGTTTCAATGCCCATCAATGACAGTAGAAGTTCCTTCTCAATTTTAAACTTATTTTCAACAATATTAATTAAATCTTTATTATTTAAATAAAAGTCGATACCTTTATTTAATTTTTTTGTAGAAGATCTCTTTGATATGTAAGTTTTGGTGTCTTCATAAAATTCAGGCTGGTATCTGTCATATTTTATAACATTTGCTAAAAACTTAGTATCTGTCATTACTAGATCAAAAGTTTTCTCAGAAATATTATTTGCTAAAGCTCTTTGTTTGAAATCTTTTTTCCACTTTTCAAAATCTGTATTCTCATTTGCAAATAAGTTGGAATTTAAAAAAAATAGAATTAAAAAAAAAATTTTAATTTTTTTCATATAAGTCATCTAAATATATAATTACAGCAATCCAAATAATAATAAAACTTAGAAATTTAACTAATGAAAAATCCTCTCCATAATAAAAATAACCTAAAATGAACTGTAATGTTGGCGTTATATAAAATATCATTCCGGTGGGTCCTAATCCAATTAACTCAACCCCTCTTACATATAGAAACAAAGGAATCACAGTCATCGGACCAGCTAAAAGTAAATATAGACTTAATCCTGGATTACTTAAGTTAAAGTCATTTAGACCATTATTTGCAATTATATAAAATGCAACTAAAGCAAAAGGGAAAATATATAAACTTTCAATTAGCAACCCAATGTCGGTATCAATTTCGATTTTTTTTCGAACTAAATTATAAAAGGCCCAACTAAAAGCTACAATGAGACCGACCCATGGTAATGATTTAAGATTAAAAAAAATTAAAATTAATATTGAAACAAAAACTAGAATAATTGAAAAAATCCTTTTTTTGTTTAGTTCTTCTTTAAAAAAAATATAACCCAAAAGTACACTAATTATTGGCATTATAAAATAACCAAAACTAGCATCGATAATTCTTTCTGATGCAACAGCATATATCCATATAGACCAATTAACAAAAATTAAAAAACCAGACAAAAATAATGCAATTAATTTTTTTTTATCTTTTACTTCTTTTAAAAAAATTTTCCATTTAGACAGAAATGTTGTGGTTAAAATTAACATTATTGCTGTCCACAGACATCTGTGAACAACTAATTCAGTATGACCAATAAAAGAAACTGACTCAAAATATATAACTCCAATAAATCCCCACCAAAAAGAACCTAAGGAAGTTAATATTAAACCTTTGTTAAAATCATTTTTCATACTAATTAAATGAATAAAATATCATGAGTAATTAGACTATTTTATTGTTGAATTAAATATTTTAAATTATAAAAGCTTCTACATGGAGAGATGGCTGAGCGGTTGAAAGCACCGGTCTTGAAAACCGGCAAAGGGGCAACTCTTTCCTGGGTTCGAATCCCAGTCTCTCCGCCATATAATTGTTAATATTTAAAATTTTTAAATAAATTATTAATTTTGTTATCTTCAAATTCAATGTTGGTTTTTAAACCATTATAAAAATTGTAAAGATTATTATCATCTATTTCTAAGAATTTTATTAATTCATTTAAATCTTCAACATTTAATTGATCTATGTATTTATTGGTAAATGCTCCTAAAAGTTTATCCATTTCTTTCGTACCGCGATAATTTGATCTGTATATAATTTTTTTTTTTATTTGTTCTATATCAGCGGTCATATTAAGAATATAATATTAGTTTATGGATATTAAAAGAAATTATGAATATTTATTATCTGACCTAAAATCTATAAAAGGTGTTGGTTTAAAAACATCAAATTTATTAAAAAGAAAAAAAATTAATAGTATTTTTGATCTGTTATGGAAATTACCAAAATCTTATACAGATCGAAGTTTATCTTCGAAAATTAAAGATTTAAAAATAGATGAGATACAAACTATAACTATAATTCCTCAAAAATATTCATTTCCAAGAGTAAGAAACTTACCAAATCGAGTCTTATGCAGAGATGAAACTGGTGAAATAGATTGTGTTTTTTTTAATAGTTACGAAGGATATATTAGAAAAATATTACCTATTGGAAAAGAAGTAACAATTAGTGGTAGAATTAAATACTTTCGAAATAAATATCAATTAACAAATCCTAAATATATTTCAGAAGACTCATCTATAATAAAGCAAAAGCATAATACCTATTCATTAACTGAAGGAATTAGTGAAAAAGTTTATAATAAAATAATATTTCAAATTATTAAAAATTTACCTCATATTGATGAGTGGCACTCAAAAGATATATTAAAAAATTTTGATAATATTGGTTGGAATGACTCGATCAAAAAATTGCACGATCCAGAAAACATTGGTAAATTCAAGGAAAATTTCTATCAAAGACTTGCTTTTGACGAAATTTTTTCAACTTTTTTAGTTAATTCAGAAATTAGAAAAAAGATCAAAAAAATAAAAAAAACAAAGAAAAAATTCGATATTAAAAAACAAGGTGAAATAATATCAAAATTAGATTTTTCCTTAACCAATGATCAAACTAAAACATTAAATGAGATTAACAAAGATTTGTGTTCAGATAACAAGATGTTCAGATTACTTCAGGGAGATGTTGGTAGTGGTAAAACAATTGTAGCATTATTATCTGCATTCAATACCATCAGTTCTGATTTTCAGGTAGCAGTAATGGCTCCTACAGAAATATTAGCAAGGCAGCATTTTTTATTAGCAAAAAAAGTATATTCAAAAAATATTAAAATAGAGTTACTTTCTGGAAAATCATCATACAAAGATAAGAAAAAAATTTTAAATAAACTTATTAAAAAAGAAATTGATATTATTTTTGGAACACATGCCTTATTTCAAAAAAAAGTAGAATTCAAAAAACTAGGTTTAATAATAATTGATGAACAACACAAATTTGGAGTTAGTCAGAGAAAAAAATTATCTGATAAAGCTGGGAAAGATTGTGATGTTCTTTTAATGACAGCAACACCAATTCCACGTACTTTAACAATGACTATTTACGGAGATATGGATCTTTCAATTATACGAGAAAAACCGAATAACCGAAAACCTGTAAAAACTTATAGTAAAATTGAAAGTAAGATTGAGGATGTAATTAAATTCATCAAGAAAGAAATACAACTTGGAAATCAAATTTTTTGGGTATGCCCTCTTATAGAAGAGTCAAAAAAAATTGATCATTCTTCAGCGATTAAAAAGTCTGAATATCTAAAAAAAATTTTTCCAAATGAGGTTTATTTACTCCATGGAAAAACAACTATTGAGGAAAAAGAGGAAATCTTAAACAAATTTTTAAGAAATGAATTTAAGATATTAGTTTCTACTACTATCATTGAAGTTGGTATAGATTTTCCTAATGCAAATGTAATTATAATAGAAAATGCAAATAAGTTTGGTTTGTCTCAATTACATCAACTTAGAGGTAGAGTTGGAAGAGGCAACAAAGAGTCTTCATGTGTATTAATGTTTAAGTCAAATCTAAGTGAAAATGCAAAAAAAAGAATTAATATATTAAAAGACTCTAATGATGGATTTAAAATATCTGAAGAGGATATGAAATTAAGAGGTTTTGGAGATATTCTTGGTTTTAAACAAAGTGGAATAAAAAACTTTAAATTGGCAGATCCAATACATAATTATAATCTTTTTATTTTAGCTGAAAAAGAAATTAAAAGAATTGAAAATGAAAAAGAAGATATAGGGAGATTTAAACCATTAATTAAATTATATGATCGTGCAGATATAATTAACGATATAGCTTAATTCTTACCTGTGGATGTTCCTGCAGAAACAATAAATTTGGATGCCTCTTCAAATGTCATATTCAGATATATAACTTCATCTATAGGAAACATTAGTAAAAAACCACTTGTAGGATTTGGTGTAGTTGGAACAAATACGTTTATTAGTTTTTTATTTGTTTTTTCAGCCATTTCACCTTTATTTTCTTTTGTTGCAAATCCAACAGCCCAAACACCTTTTCTTGGGTATTCTACTAAAACAACACTTTTTTTATCATTGTCATCTTTATTAGAAAATGTCTCGGTCATTTGTACTATAGCCGAATAAATAGTCCTTAAAACTGGAATTCTTTTAAATAAATCATCAATAAGTTTGAGAATTCGTTTACCTAAAAAGGATAATGATAATCCCCCAACAATTGTTATAAATGCTACAGAAATAATTATTTCTATTCCAGGTATTGCAAAAGGTAAGTAGTTATTAGGATTTATATTTTCTGGAATTATTTTAGAAGAAATTCCTATTAAAATTTTACTTAAATATAAAGTAAAACCAATAGGAATTAATACCACTACACCCGTTATGAAATAATTTCTAAGAATAAGAGTAAGTGATCGTTTTTTTTTATTCTTTTTCATAAAATTTATTTAAAACTAGAGTAAACTACAAAAGAAATCGCAATAATAAATAAAAATACTAATATTTTATTATTTAGATTCATTTTAAAATATATTATCAATGATAATTAAAAATGGATAGAAGAAAATTCTTAACTTATGTTGGTTGTACTTGTTGTAGTTTAGCTCTGAATTCATGTGCTACTGCACCAATCACTGATCGAAAACAATTAAAACTAATCCCTGAAGCTAAATTAAATGCTCAGGCAGCCCAAATTTTTGAAAAAATTAAGGAAAAAGAAAAATTAATAACAGGACCAAAACTTAATCAAATTAAAGAAATTGGCAAAAGAATGGAAAATTCTATAGGAGAATATTTTTATCAATCAAAACTTGATGATCCAACAGTTGGTTTTGATTGGGAATATATATTAATCGATAAAAAAAATATGAGAAATGCATTTTGTATGCCGGGAGGTAAGATAGCAGTTTTTTCAGGCATATTAGAAGTAACCAAAAATACTGATGGCTTAGCTGCCGTCATGGGTCATGAAATTGCACATGCTGTAGCAAAACACTCCATAGAACGAGCGAGCCGAGGTGTTGTTTTAAACGTAGGGACAAATGTTATTGATATATTATCTGGTGGAAAATTATCTCAAGTTAATAGAACAACAGGTATGAATACTATTGGTATGGTCTCTCAACTAGGTATAATGAACCCTTTCAATAGAAAGCAGGAAACTGAAGCTGACTATTTGGGTATGATTTTTGCCTCTTTGTCTGGTTACGATATAAGAGAAACGCCTAAAATTTGGGAAAGAATGAAAAAATTTAGTAAGGGAAAAAAACAATCTGAATTTCTTAGCACACACCCCTCACCTGACAATCGAATTAAAAAAATAAACGAGTGGACAAATAGTATAATTTTGGATTACCCACCAATTAAAATATAAGTATTAATTGATGGTGAGCCGTGATGGACTCGAACCATCGACCCATTCCTTAAAAGGGAATTGCTCTACCAACTGAGCTAACGGCCCAAAATTACTTCGTATATACATATTTATTTTAATATTTCAAATAGGAATTGATGAGACATATAGTTTCTTTATCACAACTTATCTATGTATTTATCATGAAATTCATTAAAAGTGCCTTTTTGAATATTTTTTCTTATTTCGCTCATTAATTCTTGATAAAAGTTGATATTATTTAACGTTAAAAGCATCGACCCTAAAATTTCATTAGTATTGAATAAATGATTCAAATAATTTTTTGAATATTTGTTTAAATTTAAATTCTTACAGTTTTCATCAAGAGGTGAATTGTCATTTTGATATTTATTATTTTTAATATTTATTCTTCCATTCCATGTAAAAGCCAGACCTGTTCTCCCTGATCTAGTCGGCATTACACAATCAAACATGTCTATTCCTCTTTTAACTGCACCCAAAATATCAGAAGGTGTGCCTACACCCATTAAATAATGTGGTTTATTTTCTGGAAGATTTTCCTTAATGTCATCCAAAACTTTAAACATTTCCTCTTGTGTTTCACCAACTGCAAGACCACCAATAGCATATCCATCAAAATTTAGATTTAACAAACCTTTTAGAGACAAAAGTCTCAAATCTTTAAAAAGGCCTCCTTGGACTATGCCAAAAAGAGCTTTATGAGGATTTTTTCCAAAGGCTTTTTTGGATCTATCAGCCCAATATAATGATAGTTCCATTGATTTTTTAATCAGTTCATAGTCATCCGTTTTCTTTGGACATTCATCCATGATCATTACAATATCTGAGTTCAAACCAAGTTGAATTTTTATACTTTCTTCAGGGCTCAAATAAAATTTTTTTCCATCAACATGAGAGTTAAAAATTGCACCTTTTTCTCGGTCTATTTTATTTAATTTTGAAAGAGACATTACTTGAAAACCACCTGAGTCAGTAAGTATTGGTAAATTACAATTCATAAAGGAATGTAATCCGCCAGCGTTTTGAATTCGTTCAACTCCTGGACGGATCATTAAATGATATGTATTAGCTAAAATTATATCTGAGCCAGTTCTCTTAATATCATCAATCGTGCAAGCTTTTACAGTTGCCTGAGTTCCAACTGGCATAAAAGCAGGAGTTCTAATAATACCTCTATGCGTTTCTATAATTCCTTCTCTTGCATAGCCATCTTTGTTCAATAATTTAAAGGCAAATTCTTTTAATGCCATTAAATATTATAATGATTTAAAACTAATTATTTTATCTGGGTCTGTGACGGCACCATTATTATTTTCATCACCACGTTTAATTTTATCAATAAATTCCATTCCCTCGATCACTTTTCCAAAAACTGTATATTGGTTATCTAGAAAAGGAGCAGGTTTAAAACAAATGAAAAATTGGCTATTTGCACTATTTGGATCTTGTGATCTAGCCATAGATAAAGTTCCTCTATCATGAGGTAAATTATTAAATTCTTGTTTTAGGTCTGGTAAATCTGATCCTCCCATTCCTGCCATTCTTAAATTAAAATCACTTGACGATGAATTTCCAAATTTTACATCACCAGTTTGTGCCATGAAACCATCAATAACTCTGTGAAAAACAACATTATCATATTTACCACTATTGGCTAAATCTTTAATTCTTTTAACATGATTAGGTGCTACATCTTCAAATAATTCAATTTTAACATCTCCATCTTTAAGTTTCAAAATCATAATATTCTCCTCTGACATTACTTGGTTTATGGTTAAAAAAAAGAAAATAAATATATTTATTAAAATTTTATTCATATTTTCTTTTTAGTAATTTAATTGTACTTTTGGTAGTAAATTTTTTGATATCACCTTTTAAATTTACTATTTCTTTAACAAATCTTGATGAAATAATCTGATTTTCAACATCAGACATTAAAAAAAGAGTTTCAATATTTTTATTTAATTTTCTATTCATCCCTGCTAGTTGAAATTCATATTCAAAATCTGAAACCGCTCTTAATCCTCTTAAAATAATATTTGATTTATATTTTTTGCATAATTCAGTGGTTAAAGAGCTAAAAGAAATTACGACAACTTTTTTTTTGTTCAGTTTCAAATCATAAAATAAAGCTTTTTTTACAATTTCAATTCGTTCATCAGAATCGAATAAATAATCCTTATTTTCAACGTTAGATACTGCAACAACAATCTTATCAAAAAGTTTTAAACCTTTTTTAATAACATCAATATGGCCAAACGTAATTGGATCAAATGTTCCAGGATAGATTGCAACTTTATTCATTAAACTAAGTTATCATCTATTTTATCAGCTGAAACAACTTTTTCTTCTCCAGTTAATTTAATAATTCTAACACCCTGAGTATTTCTACCCGCAGTCCTAATTTCTTTTACCGCTACACGTATTACTCTTCCTTTGTTAGTAGATATAAGTATTTCATCACCATCATATACAGGGAAAGAGGATGAAATATTACCATTTCTTGGTGAATTTATAATTCCGATAATTCCCTTCCCACCTCTATTAGTTACTCTATATTCCGTATGACTAGTTTTTTTACCAAAACCATTTTCAGTAATTGATAATATGAACTTTTCTTTAGCTTTTAATTCTGATTGCTCATCTTTTGATTTCTTCCCATTTTTTTTTGATTTATCATTATCTATAATTGAAAGAGAGACAATTTGATCGTTTGGAGACAAAACAATACCTTTAATCCCTTTAGAGGATCTACCCTTAAAAACTCTCAATTTTTTGGACTCAAAACGTATGCATTTTCCTAATTTGGTACTTAAAATTATATCTTGATCATCCTTGCAAATTTTTACTCCCACAATTTTATCATTATTGTCTAATTTCATTGCAATTTTTCCAGATGTATTGATTGAAGAAAAATCCTCTAAACTATTTTTTCTGATTTTCCCTTGAGCGGTAGCAAATACAATTTGATAATTTTTCATTTCAGATTCATTATCGGGAAAAGGCATAATAGAACTTATTGACTGATGGTTTTTTAGTGGAAGAATATTAAACAACGATTTTCCCTTAGAAACTGAAGATCCCTCAGGTATTTTCCAGGCTTTTATTCTATAAACTAAACCTTCTGTAGAGAAAAACAAAACTGAGGTATGAGTATTAACAGATAGAGTTTGGACTACAGAGTCTTCATTTCTAGTAGTCATGCCAGTTTTTCCTTTACCTCCTCTTTTTTGTGTCTTAACACTATTCAAAGACCCACGTTTAATGTATCCCTGCAATGTAACTGTAATCAATACAGATTGTTTTTGAATGGTTTCTTCTATATCGTAATTTAATACAGCATCAATTATTTTAGTTCTTCGGGGTAATGAATATTTATCTTTAATATTCTTTAACTCTTCGCTAATAACTTTTAACAATTCTTTTTTAGACGAAATTATTTTTTTATATTTCGTAATTAATTCAGCTAACTTCTTAATTTCTATTTCAATTTCATTTATTCCTAACGCTGTCAGTTTTTGTAATCTTAATTCTAAAATAGCATTAACTTGTAAAGTTGATAAGGAGTATAAAGTTTTTGATTTTGAACTTTCTACAAGTGAAATTAATTTTTTTGACTTATTAATTTTCCATTTGGTTTGTAAAAGAGATTTCTTTGCATCTTCTGGATTTTTTGATGATCTGATTATTTTGATAACTTTGTCTAAATTTTCAACTGATACCGATAAACCTATTAAGATATGTGCTCGCTCTTCTGCTTTTTGTAAATCAAATTTTGTTTTTTTGACTACAACGTCCTCTCTAAAGGATAAAAAATTTGATAAGAAATCTTTTAAGTTACAAGTTTCAGGTTTGCCATCAACTATTGCAAGTGTATTAAATCCAAATGAACTTTCAATTTGTGTATTCTTGTAAAGTTGTCTTTTTACTGTTTCTGGTTCTACTCCACTTCTCAAATCTATTGAAACTCTGATTCCTTCTCGGTTAGACTCATCTCTTATATCTCTTATACCCTCAATTTTTTTTTCTCTAACAAGCTGAGCAATTCTCTCATTCAAAACAGATTTATTAACTTGATAAGGAATTGATGTGATAACCAATCTTTCTCTTCCATTTTTTAAACTTTCTATAGAAATTTCACCTCTAATTTTAAAAGAACCTCTGCCTTTGTTATAACCTTGTTTGATCATATCTTTTCCAATTATTACTCCTCCAGTTGGAAAATCAGGTCCAGGAATATGCTTCATAAGATCTTTAATTTTAATATCTTTATTTTCAATTAAAGCTAATGTTCCGTTAATTATTTCACCTAGATTATGTGGTGGTATGCTAGTTGCCATTCCAACTGCAATTCCACCTGCACCATTAACTAATAAATTAGGAAATTGAGCTGGTAAAACTGTTGGTTCTTTCTCCGTTTCGTCGTAATTATTTTTAAATGAAATTGTATTTTTTTCGATATCATCAATTAAATATTGTGAAACTTTAGATAATCTAGTTTCTGTATATCTCATCGCAGCAGCGGGATCGCCATCAATAGATCCAAAATTTCCCTGTCCATCAACTAAAGGCAAGCTCATTGAAAAATCCTGAACCATTCTTACTAGAGCATCATAAACTGACTGATCTCCATGCGGGTGATACTTACCAATGACATCTCCAACAATTCTTGCAGATTTTCTAAATTGTTTTGACCAATCATATCCACCTTTGTACATCGCATACAAAATTCTTCTATGAACTGGTTTTAAACCATCTCGTATATCAGGAAGTGCTCTACTGACTATAACACTCATTGCATACGATAGATAAGATGAGCTCATCTCATCATGCATCGAGATTAATTTAATATTCTTATCCTCAGGAATTTCAGTTTTTTGCATAAATATTAAAATGGAATTTCATCATCCATGTCATTTGAAATTTGTGACATGTCATCATTATTAGATTGAGTATTATCATTTGAAATACTTCCACCTGAATTACCTCCACCTAACATAGTTAAAGATGAGTTATATCCTTGAATAACAATTTCAGTTGAGTATTTGTCTTGACCAGACTGCTCATCTTTCCATTTTCGAGTTGTTAATTGTCCTTCAACATATATTTGGGCTCCCTTTTTTAAATATTGTTGAACAACATTTACTAATCCCTCATTGAATACAACTATACGGTGCCATTCTGTTTTTTCTTTTTTTTCACCAGTATTCTTATCTTTCCAAGATTGACTTGTTGCCAGACTTAATCGTGCAACACTTTTGCCATTTACCATTTGTTTGATCTCTGGATCTGCGCCCAAACGACCAATTAAAAGTACTTTATTTAAACTTCCAGCCATAATATTTTAATATTTGTTAAATTTGTTAATTAGAACTATACCACAATTTACTCTGAATATTAATTTTATTAAGTCAAAGCAACAAAAATTATGATGAAAAAGATAGTTATTAAAGGAGCTAAAGAACACAATTTAAAAAATGTTTCTTTAGAGATACCCAAAGATAAATTTGTTGTCATAACTGGTCTATCAGGATCAGGAAAGTCGTCTTTAGCTTTTGATACAGTCTATGCAGAAGGCCAAAGAAGGTATGTTGAGAGTTTATCCGCTTATGCAAGACAATTTTTAGATAAAATGAAAAAGCCAAATGTTGACTTAATCGAGGGGTTAAGCCCAGCTATATCAATAGAACAAAAAAATACTTCTAAAAATCCAAGATCAACTGTTGCTACAGTAACTGAAATATATGATTACATGCGTGTTTTATATGCAAGAGCGGGTATACCCTATTCTCCTTTTACAGGTAAACCAATCACCTCACAAACGATTACACAAATTGTGGATAAAATTAAAGAGCTGCCAAAAAAGTCAACAATATATATTTATGCTCCAGTAGTCAGAGGGAGAAAGGGAGAATATAAAAAAGAAATCCTAAATTATAAAAAAAGAGGTTTTCGAAAGATCAAAGTAGACGATGTAATTTATGATATTGATAAAGTTCCTGAATTAAATAAGAAAATTAAGCATGACATATATATTCTGGTCGATAGAATAGTTCTAAATTCATCTTTAGGAAACAGATTAGCTGAAAGTATTGAGTCTTCGGTAAATTTAGCGAATGGATTAGTATTCGTTGAATATGAAGATGAAACCTTACCAAAAAAATATAGAAAAGTAGAAAAATTAATATTTTCAACTAAATTTGCATGTCCTGAAAGTGGCTTTACAATTGAGGAAATTGAACCAAGACTTTTCTCATTTAATAGTCCTTTTGGTGCTTGTGAGGAATGCGAGGGAATTGGAATTAAACTAAATGTTGATCCAAATTTAGTAGTACCAAATCATAAAAAAAGTATTGCGGATGGAGCCATAGAACCCTGGGCTAAAACAACCACTCTATATTATGCACAAACATTATCTTCTTTAGCAAAACATTATAACTTTTCGTTAGATGAAAAATGGTCAAAACTTTCAAAAAAAATAAAGGATATTATTCTTTATGGATCTGATGATGAAGAAATAAAATTTTCATATGATGATGGTTACGAAAAATACTCACATAAAAAAACATTTGAAGGGGTAATAAATAATTTAGAGAGAAGATATTTAGAAACCGATAGTGATTGGAAAAGAGAAGAAATAGCCCAATATCAGTCAGATACTAAATGTGAAAGATGTAATGGTCATAGATTAAAAGATGAGGCATTATGTGTGAAAATTGACGGCCTTCACATTAGTGAGGTTACTGAAAAATCAATTTTAGATGCTGCAAAATGGTTTGAAGATTTAAAATTCAATTTAGATAAAAGGCAGGTCAAAATTGCTGAACATATCCTCAAAGAAATTAATGAAAGATTAAATTTTCTTTTAAATGTTGGTCTTGATTATCTTACATTATCAAGAGAGTCTGGTACTTTATCGGGTGGAGAAGCGCAAAGAATTCGTTTAGCATCTCAAATTGGCTCTGGTTTAACTGGAGTGTTATATGTGTTAGATGAACCATCTATTGGTTTGCATCAAAAAGATAATGTAAAACTGATCAATGCACTTAAAAGATTACGAGATTTGGGAAATACAGTAATAGTAGTTGAACATGATACTGAAACGATGGAAAATGCAGATCATATTATTGATCTTGGTCCTGAAGCGGGAAACAAAGGTGGTGAAGTTGTTGCACAAGGAACTTTTGATGAGATAACAAAAAATAAAATTAGTATCACAGGAAAATATCTTTCAAACAAATTAAGAATTGATGTTCCAAGGAAAAGAAGATTAGCAAAAAATGGAAGGTTTCTCGAAATAACAGGTGCGACTGGTAATAATTTAAATAATGTTAATTTAAAAATACCTTTGGGTAGTTTAACTTGTGTTACCGGTGTATCAGGAAGTGGTAAGTCAACATTGATCTTACAGACATTATACAATGCATTAAACTTAACTTTGAATAATAATAAATCTAGAAAAATTCCAAAACCATTCAAAGGTTTCAAAGGCACGGAATTAATCGATAAGATAATTGATATTGATCAATCACCAATTGGTCGTACCCCAAGATCTAATCCAGCAACTTACACTGGAGCTTTTGGGCCAATCAGAGATTGGTTTACAGGATTACCTGAGTCAAAAACAAGAGGATACAAACCAGGAAGGTTCTCTTTTAATGTCAAAGGAGGTAGGTGTGAAGCTTGTGAAGGAGATGGAGTTATTACTTATGAAATGCATTTTCTTCCAGACGTTTATATACAATGCGATGAATGTAAAGGAACCAGATATAACCGAGAAACATTAGAAATAAAATTTAAAGATAAAAGTATTGCGGATGTTTTAAACATGACAGTTGATGAAGGTTGCGAATATTTTGAAAATATTTCAAACATTAAGACTAAATTGCTAACTTTAAAAAAAGTTGGTCTAGGCTATATAAAAATTGGTCAACAAGCTACAACTCTATCAGGGGGTGAAGCACAAAGAATTAAATTAGCTAAAGAATTATCAAAAAGGTCGACGGGAAGAACAATGTATATATTAGATGAACCGACTACTGGTCTTCACCAACACGACATAAAAAAATTATTAGAAATTTTACATACATTTGTTTCATTGGGTAACACAGTTGTTGTTATAGAACACAATTTAGATGTCATAAAAACTGCAGATTATATTGTTGATATGGGTCCTGAGGGTGGTGTAAAAGGGGGAAAAATTATCGCTGAGGGAAAACCTGAGGAAATTTGTAAAGTTAATGGAAGTTACACAGGTAAGTTTTTAAAAAATCTTTTACAATAAATACCATTGTCATCTCACTCTAAATCAGTATAAAATTAGTTATGGGTAATTTACTTTCATCTTTATCAAAAACTATTCACGTTTCTTTAGCCATTGCAGTTCTGTTATTTTTAGGCTTATTTTATCAAAATGATGGTTTTAGTTTTGATGCACTTTTTTGGAGTTGGTTTGCGAGATTTGTGCATGTAGTAGTTGGTATAATGTGGATTGGCTTGTTATGGTATTTTAATTTTGTTCAAATCCCAAACATGGCAAAAATTCCAGATGAACAGAAGCCAGCTATTGGTAAAGTAATTGCACCAGCTGCATTATTTTATTTTAGATGGGGTGCAGCATTTACAGTTCTATCAGGTTTAGCACTTGCAGGTCTTAATGGATATTTGCATGATGCAATGACTTTAAGTATAGGATCTGGCATTCCAAAACACACAGCTATAGGAATTGGAATGTGGTTAGGTCTAGTTATGGCATTTAATGTGTGGTTTGTAATATGGCCTAATCAAAAAAGAGCTTTAGGTATTGTTGAATGTGAACCTGATCTAAAAGCCAAGTCAGCAAGAACAGCTATGTTATTTTCGAGAACTAATACTTTGTTGTCAATACCAATGCTGCTTACTATGGTAGCTGCTCAAAACCTTTATTAACTATTTTCGTCTTCTCTTAAAACAGTTTTTTGTGAAACTCTAAGTCTAACTAAGACTGTATTGGCAATATAGATAGATGAATAAGTTCCAAAAATTACACCAAATATCATAGCCAAAGAAAAACCTTTTAGTATCTCACCACCAAAGAAAAATATTGATAGCAAAGCTAATAAAGTCGTTATTGATGTAATTAAAGTTCTAGATAATGTTTCATTGATAGAGATATTAGTTAAATCGTAAATTTTAATGTCAGAATATTTTCTTAAATTTTCCCTTACTCTATCAAAAATAACCACTGTATCATTCATGGAGTAACCAACGATAGTTAATACAGCTGCAATAATAGATAAATTGATTTCAAGACCGAGCAATGAAAATAGACCTAGGGTTACCAACACGTCATGAAACAAAGCTAATATAGCTCCTAAACTAAATTGCCATTCAAATCTGATCCAAATGTAAATTAACATTAAAGTTAATGCCACTACGATAGCTATTACTCCAGATTTAAGTAACTCAGCACTTACTTTCGGTCCTACATTTTCAACTCTTCTAAAATCAAAAGTATTGCCAAATGATTTATCTAAATTTGATTTAATTTCCTCGATAATATTTTTGTTATTATTAATTTCAAATTTAATAAGAAAGTCTGTCTCATTGCCAAAATTTTTTACTGAAACATCACCCAAATTCATAGAATTTAAATTATCTCTTAGAGATGACACATTAATTTTGCTGTCAGTTGATCTTAATTCAATTAACGTTCCGCCCTTAAAATCTATTCCAAAGTTAAGCCCTTTGAAAGTCAGTAAAAATAAAGAAATAACGACTAAGGATATAGAGAGTATATTAAATTGATTATAATATTTGTTAAAAGCAATCATTTAAATTAAACCTTCTTTTTCTTTATTTCTGTACACATACAAAACAGTCAATAACCTTGCTATGAAATAAACTGAAAATAATGTTGTAAATATTCCAATCCCAAGTGTAAGTGAAAAACCTTTGATTGGACCTGAGCCCATAAAAAATAAGATAATAGCTGCTAATAATGTTGTTATATTTGCATCAAGTATAGCGGTTCTAGATTTTGTGTAACCACTATCAAAAGCTATTAAATTATTTTTTTCATTTTTTAGCTCTTCTTTAATTCTCTCAAAGATTAAAACATTTGCATCGACTGCCATACCAACTGTTAAAATTATTCCAGCGATCCCTGGAAGAGTTAAAGTCGCCTCGAATATAGTCAATATTCCAATGAGTAAGAAAAGGTTAAGTATTAATGTTATATTGGTAATTAAACCAAATACCTTATATTTAACAAAGATAAATACTATTACTAATACAAAACCAATTGCTAATGCAATCATCCCTGCATTAATTGAATCTTGTCCTAAGTCGGGACCAACTGTTCGTTCCTCAATAATATTTAAAGGTGCAGGTAATGCACCAGATCTTAATAAAAGAGCTAAATCTGTTGCTGATTGAAAAGTAAATCCTCCACTGATTTGACCTGATCCACTTGCAATTGTATCTCTTATAACCGGTGCACTTATAATTTTACCATCCAATACTATTGCTAATTGTTTACCAATACCAGTCGATGTAGCTTTACCAAATCTTTTAGCTCCAACTCTATCAAGTGTAAATGTAACCACTGTTTCATTCGTCTCACTATCCATTCTTGGTTGAGCATCTAGCAGATTGTCTCCACTTAAAATAATTCTTTTACTTACCAGAGCATCTTCTTCAGAATCATCTTCATAACTAAGTTTTTCCGCTCCAAAAGAGTCTTGATCGTTATTAGTTACAAATCTAAATGTAAGATTTGCAGTTTTACCAAGCAATGATTTAATTCTCATTGGATCATCTAATCCAGGTAATTCAACAAGAATTCTGTCGTTTCCTCTTTTTAAAATATTTGGCTCATTAGTTCCTATCTCATCAATTCTTCTTCTTACAATTTCTAATGCTTGATCTTGAGAAGATGTTTTTAGTTTAACAATACCTTGTGTTGAGTAATTGACAAAAAAAATATTATTTTCCTCAGTGATATCTAATTGATGAGATTTAAATCTTGGATAATAAGGATTTAATTCACTTTCCTCATCATTAAACGTATCTAGAATAGTTTGTTTAAAGTTTTCATCTACAGAAAAAGATAATTTTTGTCCTAAAATTTTTAAATTTTTAATTCTTATATTTTTGTCTTTGAAATAATTTCTAATGGAAATTGAAAGATTTTGTATTTTTTGCTCAATAACTGGATTATTATCAATTTCGAGTAGGAGGTAAGAACCTCCCTGAAGATCTAATCCAAGATTAATTTTCTTATTTAGAAAGTTATTTTCAAACTTAAATAAATTTGATGAGGCAATTAAAATAAAAAATAGAGAAATTAATATTACTGATATTATTCTGAATTTTGAAAAATATAACACTTTACTTTAACAAAATTACTTTTTAACTTCTTGAGAGTTCATCAGACTTTGTACACCTGTACCTCTGATAACTTCAACAGTCACATTTTCAGCAACCTCAACTTCTATTTTATCGTTGTCTACAACTCTGGTTATGGTTCCTGTAATACCGCCTGAAGTTACAATCTTATCACCTTTTTTTAAACCCTCGACCATAGCTTTATGCTCTTTAACTTTTTTTTGCTGTGGTCTTATCAAGAAAAAATAAAAAATAACAAAAATTAATATTAGTGGTATAAATTGACCTATTCCTGAACTTTCCATAAAACTCCTTAATTAAAAATGAATTTTTATACTATCTCTTAAGTTAAAACAACTTTAATTCAGACTAATTTTTTCTAGATTATTCATATAAGGTCTAAGCACTTTTGGAATACTTATAGACCCATCCTTTTGCTGAAAATTTTCTAATATGGCAATAAGAGTTCTACCCACTGCTAAACCACTTCCATTAAGCGTTCCAACAAATACTGTTTCTTTATTTGAATTTTTATATCTAGCTTTCATTCTTGTTGCTTGAAAAGTTGAACATGATGAACATGAAGATATTTCTCTATATTTGTTTTCTGAAGGTAACCATACTTCTATATCGTAAGTTTTTTCTGCACTAAATCCCATATCTCCACTACATAAAATCATTTTTCGATATGGTAACTCTAACAAATCCAAAATTCCTGTGGCACAATTTGTCATTCTCTCTAATTCTTCAAGACATTTATTTTGTTCCACAATACTTACTAATTCAACTTTATAAAATTGATGTTGTCTAATCATCCCTTTTGTATCTTTACCATAACTGCCAGCCTCTTTTCTGAAACATGGTGTAGATGCAACAAATCTCATCGGTAATGTTTTAAGATCTAAAATTTTATCTTTTACAATATTGGTTAAAATAACTTCTGCTGTTGGAATTAAAAATTTTCTACCACTTCCCTCTTCTAATTTTACTTCAAATTGATCATTTTCAAATTTAGGTAATTGACCAGTTCCGAACATTGTATTTTCTGATGCTAATAAAGGTGGTGAAATTTCCTCATATCCATTTTTTGAAGTATGTATATCAAGCATAAAATTTGAAATTGCTCTTTCAAGTAATGCTAATTTATTCTTAACAAAAACAAACCTTGAACCAGTGGTTTTTGTGGCAAGATCAAAATCTAACATGCCAAGTGTTTCACCTAATTCGTAGTGTGATTTTGGAGTAAATTCAAAATTAGGAATCTGACCCGATTTAGTTAATTCAACATTTTCATTTTCATTAGATCCTACAGGCACATCATCATGAGGTATATTTGGAATACTTGATAAAATTTCATCTAAGTCTGATTTAATTTTTGATTGTTGATCAGTAATTTTATCAATAGATTGAGTAATTTCTTTTGACCTAGAAAATAAAGCCTTATCTTTTGTTTTTGAAATATCTTTCTTTTCTTTTTCTAATGTTTCTTTTTTTTGAATTAAATCTCTATTATCTATATCTAATTTTTTGAGTTTATTGAGATCTATATCGATTGATCTTTTTTTTAATGCTTTTGAAAATGCATCAAAATCTTTTCTAATTTCTTTAATGTTATGCATCAGAATTTTTTAAATTTTTATTCTCAATAAGTTTTACTGAAAATATTGATAATTCATATAGAATTAATAATGGTATCGCCAAACCAATTTGTGTGATGGGATCTGGGGGTGTGAGTAAAGCTGCGGCTGCAAATATAATAACCACAACATATTTTCTTCGTTTCTTTAAAAAATCAGAATCAACTAACCCTACCCTCGCTAATAAACTCAACACAACAGGTAATTGAAAACTTATGCCAAATGCAAATATAAGTTTCATTACCAATGAAAGATATTCGTTTACTTTTGCTTCTAATTGAATTGGTAAATTTGTTGAAAGACCAGAACTTTCAAAAGATAAAAAGAATTTTATCGCTAGGGGCATTATTAAATAATAAACTAACATACCTCCTAGTAAGAATAAGATAGGGGTTAAAACTAAATAAGGTAAAATTGCAATTTTTTCATGTTTATAAAGACCAGGAGCAATAAATTTCCAAATCTGCATCAAAATAAATGGACAAGTAACAAAAAAAGCAGTGAAAAAAGATACTTTCAAATAGGTAAGAAAAGTTTCTTGTAAAGCTGTGAAAATTAATCGTCTATCAGTTCCATCATCTTTAACCGCTTGTGCATATGGCTCTACTAAAAAACCATAAAGATGTTCAGCAAAAAAATAACATCCTATAAAAAAGATTATTAGAAAGATAAAACTATGAATTAGTCTTTTTCTTAACTCAGCTAAATGACTTACAAAGCCACCTTCATTATCGTCATGACTCATCTTTTTTTTCTTCTTTTTTTTCTATTTTATTATCTTCAAGATCAATATTTGAGACTTCATTTTGAATATTGTTGACATATTTTTTTGCAGAGCCGATCCATGAACCAACTTTTTTGAGCATTATTGGAAAGTCTTTAGGTCCCAAAACTACAATAGCTATTGCAACTATAATTAAAATCTCAAACCAACCAATAGTAGGCATGTGATTTATTCTTTTTTGTTCGAATCTTGATTATCGTCAGAAATATTTTTTGGCTCATTGTCATCAGTCACATCTGATGCCATTCCCTTTTTAAAACTTTTTATTCCTTTTGCTACATCGCCCATAAGGCTAGAAATTTTTCCTCTACCAAATAATAATACTACAAGTATTACAACGATCGCTATTTGCCAAATTCCAATGCTCATAGAAAACTTATAACCTTTTTATCAATAATTGAAAAGTCTAATTTGTAGGCTTAGCTCTTCTCATCCGAGTCAAGAGTGCTACTTAACATTTCATCAATATTTGAATAAATGTCCTCTTTTTTATCATCTTGTTTTTCTTTATAGAATTTTCCAGTACCAAAAATAGCGTTATCAATATTAGTACTATCAATTAAACCTGCAGCTCCAAGCTCATCTACTGTTGGTAAATCAGATAATTTTTGCAAGTTAAAATGGCTTAAAAAATCATCCGTCGTGACATATTGAATAGGTCGACCAGGGACATTTTTTCTTCCACCAGGTTTAACCCAATTTAATTCCATCAAAATTTCTAAGGTGTTAGTTCCAAAAGCTACACCTCTTATCTCTTCTATCTCTGCACGAGTAACTGGTTGATGATAAACAATTATGGCAAGAGTTTCTATTGCAGCTTTTGATAATTTTTTTTCAACAGTTTTTTCTTGGGTCATTAAATTTGATAGATTAGGTGAGGTTCTAAAAGACCATTTTTTAGAAATGCAAACTAAGTTAATACCCCGATTTGAATATTCGGCTTGTAATTTTAACAAAATTTTTTCAACATCCGTTTTTTTAGATATCTTATTTTCAATAGTTTCAATATCTAATGGTTCTGCAGCAGCAAAAACAATTCCTTCAATTTCCTTTTCAATTGAAGATAATTTAGTTGGAAAATTAATAATATTGTCTTTTTTCTTAATCTTTTTTTTTATCATTTGTTTTCTTTTACATAAATATCATCAAAAAGGTTTTCTTGCTTTATGCTTAGGTTGCCCTCCTTGACCAATTCAAGAGAGCCAGCAAATATTCCTGCTTTACCAGTTCGTTTGTATTTTGATCCACTTTTAAAATTTTTCGGTATTAAATCATCTAATTTTTTCCAGTCCATTAATTTTCCAAAAAAATCTTTTATAGTTTTTATACCTTCTTCTGTTGTAAAAACTGGTAATTTTGGAATGTTAATTCTCTGAAAATCTTTAGTCATAATTATAGTAGAATAGGTTTTCATGAGGTCAAATAAATTTAATTTATACTCACTATTGTAGATGGGCCTTATACCCGCTCTCATACCTCTAGTTCTAATTTCTCTTCCTAATCTTTTTCTTTTAAGCATCTGTTCAGACAATAACCTAATTAATTCAAGTTTCTTAAGTTGAAGTTTTAATTTTTCAGCTACTTCTTGAACTTTAAATTCTTCTTCAGGGGTACCTGGTAATAGTAATTTTGATTTTAAATATGCTAACCATGTTGCCATTAATAAGTATTCTGAAGCAATCTCTAAATTTAATTTTTTTTCTTGAGTAATAAAATCATGAAACTGATCTGCTAATTTTGTAATAGATATATCCTCAAGATTAACTTTTTGAGCTTTTGCAAGATCTAAAAGAACGTCTAATGGTCCATTATAATTTTCAACATCTACTTTAAAAAGTTCAGAATCATTTTCAATCATCAATCAATATTAACTTAAAATTTTGTAAAATTGTGATGTTTTTTTAACGAGAAAAGGATTTATCAATGGTGAATTATTTCCTACAATTTTCATTTCATTTAAATTTCCATTACAATGTAAGGCTAAATTACAACCTGCACTAAACGTTTTGATTGTATTTTCCTTTAAATTACCCTTAAGACTTTTCATCGATAAATCATCAGAAATCAAAATATCTTTAAAACCAATTTTATTGCGAATTAATTTAATAAATTTTTTTGAGTGAGTAACACAATTTTCTTTGTCAATTTGAGTAAAAATTATGTGAGCGGTCATAGCAAAAAAAGTTTTTTTATTTTTAAATGGAAGAAAATCTTTCTTGGTTAAATAACTCAATTTTTTATTCACCATCGGAGTAAAATGGTGACTGTCTACCTTTGCAAGACCATGTCCTGGAATATGCTTTATGACTGCTCCAATACCATTTTGATGGAAATAATTGATACAATAATCTCCTATTTTAGATACAATTTTGGGATTATTGGAAAAAGATCTATTCCCAATGACATTTGAGGCACCTTTAATTCTTAAATCTAAGACCGGGGTAGTATTAATATTAATACCAAGAGATTTTAATAAATATGAAGTTTTATCAATAAATAATTTATAATAAAATTTAAATTCATCTACATTTTTAACATATTTTTTTCCAAAAAATTCTGAAGTCAAATTGTCGAATGATATAATATTTTTTAACCGATTAATTTTACCCCCTTCTTGATCAATTAAAATAGGATATTTTTTATCTTTGAATAATTTTCTTATTGACGTGGTGAGTTTTAAAGTTTGATCAATATTTTTAATATTTCTTGTAAATAAGATAACTCCCCAGGGTTTATATTTTTTAAGAAATGACTTTTCTTTTGCTGAAAGTTTTGTTGATTTAATTCCAACAATAAATGATCGACGTTTATTCATTATTTTCTAATAATTTCCAAAAATTAAATTTTTTCTTTTTTTTATTGTTTGTTTGCTCAACGTATTCAATAATATTTTTCGTATCATCTTCTAAAATTGGTAATTTTTCTGAGTAAGTATTTATCTTATTTTCAATATTGCTGAGTAATCTATAAGATTTTTTTTTATAAGCATCAGAGAAATAATATTTCGCTGTAAAAAAAACAAATAGACCAATAATAAAGACGAAAAAAATATATTTGATTTCTTTAAACATTACATTTTTTCAGGAGCAGACACACCTACAATATTCATCCCAGATTTAACAACATTTGATATAAGTTTTAATAAAACTAATTTGTCATTCGATATCTTCTTATTCTCATTTATAAATCTTTTTTCAGGATTATCTTTTCCCAAGTTCCAATAGGAATGAAATAGAGAGGCTAGTTCATAAAGATATACTGGAATTCTATGTGGTTCTAGCTTCTTACTTGATATTTCGATGCACTTTGGCCACTCAGATATTTTTTTTAAGATGTTTATTTCATGGTCAGAATATTCAAAATCGTATTCGTCAATCTTTAAATCTTTTTTTAAATCTATTTCCAAATGTCTAAAAACAGATGAAATTCGAGCATAACAATATTGTACATAATACAAAGGATTGTCTTTTGATTTTTCAATTACATTATCAAAATCAAAATCAAGTTCGACATCATTACTTCTGTTCAACATGATAAAACGTGTAGCATCTTTTCCAACTTCATTAATCAAATCATCAACAGTTATATAATCACCTTTACGTTTTGACATTTTAAATGGTTTTTTATCCTTTATAAGTTTTACAAGTTGACTAACTTTACAAATAAGTTTTCCTTTAGAGTTCGACAAAGCATCGACTGAGGATGTAATTCTTTTAATATAACCCGCATGATCTGCACCTAAAATATTTATTAAGTAGTCAAACTTTCTATCCAATTTATTTTTGTGGTAGGCAACATCACTGGCAAAATAAGTCCAAGCTCCATCAGATTTTTGTAACGCTCTATCTTTGTCATCACCAAAATCAGTTGATTTGAAAAGTAATTGTTCTCTTTCAACCCAATTATTATCGTCCTCACCAGCTGGAGCTTTAATTTTACCTTTATAAACAAATTTATTTTTTTGAAGATTTTCTACTACTTTTTCAACTTCTTGATTAAGCACTAATTTTTTTTCACTTACAAAATTATCGTGAATTATACCAAGGCTACTAAGATTTTTTTTTATTAATTTTATTGCCTCGTCTATAGACAGGCTCATTAATTGTTCAGATATTGGATCATAATTAGTAAAATCTATTTTTGGATTTGAAGAAATAATATTATTTGCAAACTCAATCAAATATTCACCAGGATAAAGATCTTCATTATCTGTTGGAAAAGTTTCATTAAATTTGATTTCTCTTATTCTAAAATATACTGATTTTGTGAAATTAATTATCTGATTGCCATAGTCATTTACATAATATTCTTTAGTAACTTTATGATTATTAAATGATAAAACATTTGAAATTACATCTCCTAAGATAGCACCTCGGCAATGACCCACATGTAAAGGTCCTGTTGGATTGGCAGAAACAAATTCAATTAAATAATTTTTCTTTTGCTCGTTTGTATTTATTCCAAATGTTTTAGCGTTCTTAATGATTTCTTTTGAAAAATTTGTCCAAAACTCAGGTTGAAATTTGATATTTATAAATCCGGGTTTTACGATTGATACCTCTTTTATTAACTTGTCCTCATTTTCAAGACTCTTTACTAATATTTCAGCTAATTCTAAAGGAGGTTTTTTATTTATTTTTGACAAAACCATCGCAACATTTGTAGAAATGTCACAATTAAATTTCTCAGGTGGAATTTCTGTGTTTATTCCATCTAAATTATCTGGCAAAATTATTTTACCCTTTTTCGATAAATCTGAAATAATCTTTTTTATTTTATCTAAGTATTGATCAAAAATGTTCATTTGATATCGTTATAAAGGTTGATAGCATATCTGTCAGTCATACCAGAAATAAAATCAGAAACTGATCGATATTTGTTTTTAGATAAATGTTCTTTTGAAATAAATTTTGCCGGATTTTTACTTATTTTGGCAAATAATCTTTTAATTATTAATTTACCTTTGTTATTTTTATTTAGCACATTCTTATTATTGTACATTTTGGACCTTAAAAAATACCTAATTTCATTATCAGAATTTTTAATTTTATCAGAGAAATCAACCATAAGAAAATCAGTTTTGTTCAAATCATTTCTACTTTTAATTTTATTTTGATTAAGATTCTTGATGGTATTACTTATTAAATCTTTGATCATTAAATCTATTGAGTCTCTTATAATCTGGTAAGTTGCAATCTTGTAATTTTTTTTGTTAATCTTTTTTTTATATCTTCTATAAATATTTTTAAAAAAATCTATTTCTACTAACTCTTCTAATCTAAATAAGTTTGCTTTTATGCCATCTTGTATGTCATGGTTATTATAAGCAATATCATCAGATATAGATGAAATTTGAGCCTCTAGTGATGGAAAGGTATTAAAATTAATCATGTTTTTAAATTTTTTAACACCTATCAATTCATCAACTAAATGAGAATCTTCAACTGGACCATTGTGTTTTAAAAGTCCCTCTAATGTTTCAACAGAAAGATTTAAGCCACTAAACTTTAAATACTTATTTTCTAAAAACATAACAATTCTTAATGTTTGTAAATTGTGATCAAACCCTCCATGGATGCTCATACATTCATTCAAAGCATCTTCACCTGCATGACCGAAAGGAGTGTGGCCCAAATCGTGCGCTAAACTAAGTGTTTCTGCTAAGTCCTCGTTCAAACTGAAATATCTAGCGATGGATCTTGCTATTTGAGCAACCTCCATAGAATGAGTAATTCGAGTTCTATAATGATCCCCTTCAGTATTAACAAATACCTGTGTTTTATGTTTCAATCTTCTAAATGAAGCGCTGTGAATAATACGATCTCTATCTCTTTGATAAGGTGATCTATATTTTGACAAAGATTCCTTAAATATCCTACCTTTACTTTTGAATTGACCTATCTTTGAGTATTTTTTCATCCTTTAAAATAAAATATTAAGTATTATATTACTAATACCAATGATCAATTATGATTAAAGAAATTAAATTTACTGATAAAGCACTAAAACAGATCAATGTTTTGCTGTCTAAAAAAGATAAAGGGTCTTTTTTTAGAATCGCTATTAAAGGTGGTGGTTGTTCAGGATTTCAATACGAATTCACTTTTGATAAAGAAAAATCAAAAGATGATTTAAACTTTGAAAATATTTTAATTGATAAAACTTCAGCAGATTTATTAAAAGGCTCTGAAGTTGATTATGTTTCAGAATTAATTGGTGATCAATTTAAGATAACTAATCCACAAACTAAGTCATCTTGTGGTTGTGGTGTTTCTTTTTCTCTTTAATGATTATTTCTTCATGGAATGTAAATTCTGTGAGAGCTCGAATAGATAATATCAAAAGTTATCTCTTAAAATATAAACCAGATATCCTAATGATGCAGGAAATCAAAACAGAGGATGTAAACTTTCCATATGATGATTTTTCTGCAATGGATTATGAAAGTCATGTGTTTGGCCAAAAAAGTTATAATGGGGTTGCAATTATATCTAAAGGTAAATTAAAAAATATTAAAACTGACTTAATCAAAGATAAACTAAAGCAATCGAGAATAATTTCAGCTGAACTGGAATATAAAAAGAAAAATATTCAATTAATAAACATTTATACACCTAATGGAAATCCTGTAGATACGGATAAATATAAATACAAGAAACAATGGTTGGATGATTTAATTAAACAATTAAAGAATTTAAGTAAAAAAAATTCAAATATTATTCTTGCTGGAGATTTTAACATTATTCCAGCATCTGAAGATGTTTATAATCCAAAAAGTTTTGAGGGTGATGCTCTGTTTAGATTAGAAATAAGAAAAAAATTAAGAGAAATGATCAACCTTGGTTTTAGTGATGTCTATAGACATTTTAATGAAACTAAGGAAGGTTATACCTTTTGGGACTACATGAGAGGTGCTTGGCAAAAAAATAATGGAATGCGAATTGATCACTTCTTAGTTTCAAATTCTTTGATTGATCAAATTAAAGGTATAAATATTAATAAAGATCCAAGAGGTCGTGAAAAACCTTCAGATCATACACCGATTGAAATTACTTTAGCTTAGAGATTTTATTTTATTAACCAAGTCTTCATTAATATTTCGAGGGCCTTTATCTAATCTATTTTTGTGTCTTCTTTCACCTGGAAGTCTAACCCCATCAAAAGATTTCATTTTATCAAAAAATTCATCTGCATGTTTTTGCCAATTTGTTCCTGAAGTTTTATCAGGTGAAATTGCAATAATAAATTCTCCCCCGCTTGGTGGTCCACCATCATTATTATCTTTAGCTGCTGTTTCAAAACTAAAATTATCACCAACCAAAGCACCAGCCATTAACTCAACCATCATTGCTATTGCTGAACCTTTGTAACCTCCAAAAGGAAGTAATACACCACCATCTGCAATTGCGCCTGGATCAGTGGTCTCTTTACCATCTTTAGTTAAACCAGTTCCAAGTGGAACTTTGTGCCCTTCTCTTTTTGCAACTTGGACTTCTCCCATTGCCATTGATGCTGTAGCCATATCATAAACGACTGGAGTTTTACCAGGTCGCGGCCAAGCAAATGAAATTGGATTGGTTCCAAACAATGGTTTGATTGCACCAGCGGGTGCTACAGCAGGTTTGTATGATGTGCAAGCAAATGCAACTAAGCCCTCTTCTGCTAACTTTTCTGTTTCTGGCCACATCGCTGCCATGTGATGAGAATTATTTATTGCAAGCACTGCTACACCATTTTCTTTTGCAGCTTTAGCTAATTCAGGCAACCCTTTATTTAAAACTACTGGCGCTAAACAATTATTCCCTTGAACTTTTATAACTGATGAAGAAATTTTTTTAATTTCAGGCTTTCCTTTACCATTAATTTTTCCGCTTTTTAAACCACTCACATATGCAGGTAATCTAAACAAACCATGTGATAAAGATCCATCCCTTTCGGCATTTCTAATCAGGTCAGACAGAATAGAAGCTGTTTCATCATCACAACCATTAGCTAGTAAAGTTTTTTTAGCTAAATCAAAAATTTCATCTAATGTCAGGGAAACTGTACTCATCCCATTATTAGATATTATTTATAACTAAAGATCAATTTCTAATTAACAACCTTTGAAAGATTTTGACATATTACCTATTAAATCAAAATACAAATCCTTACCTGGATCAAGTGTAGCTCCTAATGGATCCATTACACCTGTTGCAACATTAGTATCTTTTGCTACAGCTTTAATAATATCAGGATTAAATTGAGGCTCTGAAAATATACAACTAACTTTATCATGCTCAATTACCTCTCTGATTTCAGCTAATTGCTCAGCACCCGGCATAACGTCTGTATTTACTGTAAATGCTCCAAGAATATTTATCCCAAATCTTTTTTCAAAGTATTGATAGGCGTCATGGAAGACTACTGATTTAAAATCTTTATTTAATTCAGACTTAACTTTTTTTGTAAGTTTATCTAAATCATTATGAGCTTTTTTTAAATTTGCTTTATATTTAGCCTCATTTTTTTGATCATTTTCAATTAAATGCTCAGCCATCTCGCTTAAAATTACTTTTGCATTCATAGGATCTAACCAGATATGTGGATCAAATTCGCCATGTGCATGTCCTTCATGACCATGCTCATCGTGACCATCTTTTTTATGCTCATCGTCATGTCCGTGTTCATCATGACCATGTTCTTTTTCCTTTTTATCATGATCGTGATCGTCATGATCATCCTCTTTTTTTGCATGATCATCATGATCGTCTTCTTTATGACCATGGTCATGTTCTTCAAAAATATTTCTTTCTCTAAATTTAAGTTTGGTTAAACCTTTAATTTCCATTAATTCAATTTTTTCAGCTTTTTTTGCAATAGTTTTTAATGGTTTTTCTAAAAAACTTTCTATGTCTTCACCTACCCAAAATATAATATCAGCATTTTGTATCATTTTTGCATGTGATGGCTTAAGTGCAAACCCATGTGGTGAAGCATAACCATCAACGATTAAATCTGGTTTACCAACACCGTCCATAAGATAACTTGCAAGAGAATGAATTGGTTTAATTGTTGCAACTACTTTAATTTCAGCGTTTGCTGGCACAAAAATTGTTAAGAATGATAATATTGATAAGATAAATGGTAATTTTTTAATGTTTTTCATAGGTTGTATATTTAAATTGTTATAATATAACACTATGTAATAATATAACATTTATTAGTCAAGAAATAAAATGACAACTGATCAAAATATATTGGTAAAATTAAATGATGCTGGTTTACAGTTGAACGACAAATGGTTAGTCAAAGGAGTCTCACTGCAAGTTGAAAAAGGTAAAATAGTTACTCTTATAGGTCCAAATGGATCAGGGAAAAGCACAACAGCTAAAATTGCTTTAGGTATTTACAAAAAAATTGATGGTTCAGTTGAAAAATATACCCATAAAGTTGGATATGTCCCGCAGAAAATCTCAATTGATTGGACGTTACCGCTAAGAGTAAATGATTTCATGGTATTAACTGAAAGTCTTAACAAAGAGACAATTGATGAAGCTTTGTCTTTAACTGGTGTCATTCATCTTAAAGATAAAAATTTAGGAGATTTATCTGGTGGTGAGTTTCAAAGAGTTTTACTTGCAAGAGCTATATCAAAAAAACCAGACCTATTGGTACTTGATGAGCCAGTTCAAGGAGTAGATTTTACAGGTGAAATCGCTTTATACGAGCTAATTAAGAAAATTTCTGATGAATTAAATTGTGGTATCTTATTGATTTCTCATGATCTACACACTGTGATGTCAGCTACTGACCATGTAGTTTGTTTAAATGGTCACGTATGTTGTTCGGGATCACCAATGGATGTTGCAAAAAATAATGAGTATAAAGCTTTATTTGGTGAACAAGCTTCTCAAATATTATCAAGATATGAACATAAGCATGATCATATTCATACAGATGAAGGTGAAATTAAAAAAAATTAGATGTTTGATGATTTTTTTATAAGAGCTTTAGTAGCTGGAATTGGTGTTGCTTTTGTCACAGGACCTCTTGGTTGTTTTGTTATATGGAGAAGATTATCTTATTTTGGTGACACCTTAGCTCACTCTGCTCTATTGGGAGTGACATTAGCATTTACTATGGAGTTTAATATTGCGCTATCGGTGTTTATCATTTCATCTCTGATAGCACTTATTTTAATTCAACTTCAAAAAAAAACTAATTTACCAGGTGATGCTTTGTTGGGTCTTCTGGCTCATTCATCTCTGGCAGTTGGACTTGTTGTTATAGGTTTTTTAACCTTTATCAGGTTTGATATTATGGGATTATTATTTGGAGATATTTTAGCAGTTTCAGTAGATGATTTGTTAATCATATGGATTGGAGGAGCATTAATCTTATTAACTCTAAAATTTATTTGGAAACCTTTATTCGCTTCTACAGTAAATTATGAACTAGCAGAAGCAGAAGGCTTAAATCCAGACAGAGCTAAGGCAATCTTTACTATTTTAATGGCTGCAATCATTGCTATTTCAATTAAAATGGTTGGATTATTGTTAATCACTGGGATGTTAATTATCCCTGCTGCAATGGCTAGAAATTTGTCATCAAGTCCACAGAGTATGGTTATCTATTCTATTATAGGAGGCTTGTTATCTGTAATTATAGGATTGTTCACATCTTTAGAGTTTAATACATCCTCAGGTCCATCAATTATAACAGCAGCTTTATTATTATTCATACTTTCATTATTTAAAATAAAACAATCTATTAAATTGAAAAATTAATGAGGAATCAGTAAAATGAAATCAATGCATAAAGAACATACTCTCACCAAAAATCAGCAAATTATTTTTGATTTAATTGATAAATCTCCTGAACCAATGAAAGCTTATTCAATCCTTTTTAATGTTCAAAAAAAAGGCATTAAAGCTCCCCTACAAGTTTATCGGGCGTTAGATAAGCTAGTGGAAATAGGAAAAATTCACAAAATAGAGAGTCGAAATGCATTTATTGCGTGTCACAATTCAAGCTGTCGAGTGGCTAAAGCTACAGCGTTTTCTATCTGTGAGATTTGTGAGAAAGTAACAGAAATAAGTAGTGCAGGTCTTTCCAAATACTTAGCTAATTTTAAGGATAAAGATGGCATGAAGTACATTAAATATAATCTTGAATTTTTTGGATTATGTAAAAAATGTAAAGTTAAATAAAATACTTCTATTCAACAATCAAAGTGTCTTTTGAACCACCACCTTGGGAACTATTGACAATAGTACTTCCTTTTCTGAGTGCAACTCTAGTCAGTCCACCAGTGGTAACATAATTAGTTTTACCACTTAAAACAAATGGTCTTAAGTCTAAATGCCTTGGTTCTATATCTTTATCAGTAATTGTTGGAGCAGTAGACAAAGTTTCTAGAGGTTGCGCAATATATTCTCGAGGACACTTTTTAATTTTTTCTGCGACTTCCTCTCTTTCTTTAGTTGAGGCTTTAGGACCTATCATAATTCCATAACCACCTGAAGCATTTGCAGGTTTAACTACTAGTTTAGATAAATTTTCTAAAACATACTTTTTTTGACTTTCGTCATGACACAAATATGTCTCAACTTGATTTAAAATAGGTTGTTCGCCTAAATAATAAACTATCATCTTATTTACATATGAATAAACTACCTTATCGTCAGCAACACCTGTACCAATAGCATTAATTATACCTACATTCTTTTTTAACCAGCATTTGAATAATCCAGGAACACCAATGAGAGAGTCTTTATTAAAAGCTTTGGGATCTAAGAAATTATCGTCTAATCTTCTGTATATGCAATCAACTTTCAAAGGACCTTTTACAGTTTTCATATAAACATTATCATTTTCAACAAATAAATCTTTTCCCTCTACCAAAGCAATTCCCATTTGCTCTGCTAAAAAAGAATGTTCAAAGTAAGCAGAATTATAAATTCCTGGTGTTAAAACTACCATATGTGGATGAGCAGTTTTTTTAGGAATACATTCATTCATACAATTAAAAAGTTTGTTGGTGTATTGATGTATTGATGCAACTTTATATCTCGTAAAAAGTTCAGGAAAAACATCTCTCATTACCATTCTGTTCTCAAGCATATAAGAAACCCCAGATGGCACTCTTAAATTATCCTCTAAAACTAGATAATCTCCGTTTTTATTTCTGATTAAATCTACTCCAGATATGTTTGCCCAAGATTTATATTTAGGTGAAAACCCTTCACATTCTTTTACATAGTAAGGTGAATTAAATATAATTTCTCGAGGAATAACGTTATCTTTAAAAATTTTCTTTTGATTATAGACATCGTCAATAAATAAATTTAAAGCCTTTACTCTTTGCTTTAAACCTTTGGTCACCTTATTCCATTGTGATTTAGGAATTATTCTTGGAATAATATCTAACGGCCATTTTTTTTCCTCTGCTCTGTTATTAGCAGCATAAACTCTAAAATTTATTCCTCTAGCGCTGATAGTACTTTGACAATTTTTTTCAATTTCTTGAAGTTTTTCTTTTCCATATCTTTCTAATATACTTGAAATTATAACGGCATGTTTTCTTAATTTGTTCTCATTAGTAAAATAACCATCATATGCTTTAGTGGCATTGTAATTATTCCAGAGTTTACCGCTCATCTTACAATTGTTTAATAATTAAGATAAACAATCAATTGCGATATAGTTATATCAGCTATGCTTGAATTTAATTATATGTTAATTAATTAATAAATATTAATAGTACTTATGACTTATTGTGTTGGCATTAAAGCTCAAGACGGAATAGTTTTTGCCTCAGACTCTAGAACAAATGCAGGGTTAGATAATGTCAATATATACTCAAAAATGTTTGTTCATGATGTTGGTGATAGAAGTGTCATTATAGTTACCTCTGGAAACTTAGGTACATCTCAAGCAGTATACAAGTCTATTGAAAAAGACCTTAAAGGCGAAAGTGGAATAATGAATTTAAATACCTGTAAAGATTTTGATCAAATTGCATCCTACATTGGATCATTAAATATTGAACATTCAGCACCTAGGGGAATAAACACAGATACTGTTTTATTAGGTTCGTCATTTTTAGTTGGTGGTCAGATCAAAGGTCAACCTTTAGAATTGTATTTAGTGTACTCTCAAGGAAATTATATTAAACCGGCTGATAGCAAACCTTATCTAGTTATTGGAGAAGTAAAATACGGTAAACCTATTTTAGATAGAGTTATAAAACCTAGCGTATCTATTGGTGATGCATCACGTTGTGCTCTAATTTCAATGGACTCAACATTAAAAAGTGATTTAACAGTTGGCCCTCCTATTGATTTTGCTGTCTATAAAAAAGATGAATATAAAATTGCCTCACAAAAATGCTTAAATATCACTGATACTGAATATTCTAAGGTCTGTGATCAATGGTCGGATGGCATATTTAAAATTTTTGATTCTTTTCCAAGATTTGATTGGGAAGACACAAAATAAAATTATTTTTCCTATAAACTGTAATAAATTCTTAACATAACTGAAATAATAAAAACGGAAGGGGATTTTATGTTTATAAAAAAATATCTAAAGTGGATCAGTACGTTTCTAGTTTTAGTAGGAATACTTCTTACAAATTTAAATATATATCCATTAAATATATATTTTCATGGATTAGGAGTTGTTGGATGGACTATAGCTGGATTTATGAGCAAAGATAAAGCGATACTAACAAACTTTGGATTACAAATTCCATTATTTGTTATTGGAGTTTATAAGATTATTTTTTAAATGAAGAATATATTGTTTGTTTGCACAGGTAATTCAGCAAGAAGTATTATTGCTGAAAGTATTATAAATAATGAGTATGACGATTTGTACAAAGGTTTTAGTGCCGGGAGTAATCCAACAGGAAAAATAAATGATGATGTGAAGAATTATTTGTTGTCAAAACATTATGATCTTTCAAATTATAGATCTAAAAATTTTAATGAGTTTATTAATGGTCAAATTAAAATGGATTATATTATTACAGTTTGTAATAATGCCAATAACGAAGTCTGTCCTATTTGGCCAAATAAAGATCAGATAATTCATTGGGATATAGAGGATCCTGTTAAATTACTTAATGAAACAAACGACTTAAATAAAAAAGATGAAATAATAGAAAAAGTTTACAATAATATTCATAAAAGAATAAAGGAACTGCTTTATGAAAAATAAAAGCCGCTATTTTCTTGCTGAATTATTAGGCAGTTGTTTTTTAGTAATGATTATTGTTGGTTCAGGTTTAATGGCTGAAAACTTAACTAATGATGTTGCTGTGATGTTAATAGCTAATACTATAGCAACAGGAGCAGGTTTATTTGTGCTCATTACAGTATTTGCTGATGTATCAGGAGCTCACTTTAATCCATTTGTAAGTATCGCAATGACAATAACAGGTAAATTAAAAAAGAAACTATTACCCTTTTATATTATTGCTCAATTAGTTGGTTGCTTAATTGGTGTTGGTTTAGCTAATTTCTTTTTTGAACATGAGATTTATGAATTATCTACCAAGTCAAGAGATGGGATTTACATATTCACATCTGAGGTAATAGCAACATTAGGGCTTATAACAATAATTTTTGGTTCAATGAAGTCAGGTAAAATTGTTGTTGCTGCTAGTGTTGGGCTTTACATTACTGCAGGTTATTGGTTTACTTCCTCAACCTCTTTTGCAAATCCAGCTGTTGCTATTGCTAGAACATTTACAGAGTCTTTTACTGGTATTAGTTATTTAAATACTCCTTATTATATTTTAGCTGAGCTTATTGGAATGTTAATTGCTGTACTTATTGTTAAAAAGTTATTTTTAGAAAAAAATTGAAAAATATAAAACTTACCAATCGAATAAGTTTAATTAACAAAAAATTTAAAAAAAAAGAGTTTTATCATTATCTTAAAACTTCTAATCTTTCATTAGTAATACCTAAGATTAAAGACAAATATGTAGTAGTTTCCCAAAAAAGAGTTCCAATTAATAAAATTAATTACGAGTTTCCTTCTGGCATAGTGGAAAAAAAGGAAACAACTCTGCAATCAGCATATAAGGAATTAAGAGAAGAAACAGGATATAGATCAAGATCAAAATTGAGTAAAATAATAACTTTTTATACTGAACCTGGAAGACTAACTACTAAAATTACTGGTTATTACACAGAAGACTTAATTAAAATTTCGAAACCAGAACAAGGTATTAGAATTCATCTTTTTAATCAAAGAGAGATATTTAAATTAATATTAAATCAAAAATTCAATAATAGTTCTCATATAGCAATGTTTTTTTATTTAATAACAGGTCTTAAAAAACTATAAACTATAGGTTGTAACAAAATATCCTTTTTATTTTAGGATTATATGATTAAATTAAGTATCAAATAATTCGGAGGCAGTAATGAGAAAAAAACTAAAAAAGAATGAAAAGAAAAAAACAAAAATATTAAAATCAATTGATAAACTTAAAAATAAAATTACAGCTAAAGAAAAAAAATTATCAAGCCTTAATATTAAAATTGCTGGTCTAGAAAAAAAGGTTGCTGAAAAAAAAGCAAAAAAACTTGCTAAGAAGAATGCAGAGCAGTCTCCTGCATCTATAAATAATTAATTCCAAATTGTCTTTCTTCCTTCTCTTAAATGAGAAGGAAGAAAGAAGCTAATTAACAAAATTTAAACAGGGGAAAAAATAATGAATATTTAAATTTTGTAAATTATCTTAAAAAGATTAAGTTACAGAAATATTTACTTATTATTAAAGTTTAATTAATTTAAGTTTATTTTGAATTATTTGAATAAATTACTCTTGGCTCTAAAAATAATTCTCTAGCAAGAGCTTTAAATCTTTTGGTAACTTGTTTTGAGATTATTTCTTGATGTTGTGATGGAATTTTTAAAAATACAGCATTACCTCTTTTATACAATTTAAACTCTTCAAGAAATATCGTAGATATCGAGGTCAATGATTGTGAAAATCTCAATGCTGCACCAACTTGTTTGCTTGAAAAAATTTCATTATTATTCAAAAAAGTTAAATACTCGATCTTTGGATTATACTTGATACTACAGTACCGCCAATAGCATGACAAAGCTAATTGTATTCTTTCTTTATGAGTCAATCTAAGTAAAGGAGTATTTATCGTTTCTTGAAATACCAATTCAGCTTTTTGAAATGCTCCCAATCCCCAATCCATATGACTTAATACACATGCCAGATATAATAATTTCTTATTAAAGTGCTCATTACCTTCAAAAACTGGATGAATAAAATCATAATATTTTTTATAATTTGACCCTAAATCACCTCTTTTTTGCGCAACCTTCTCAATTGCTTTGTAAAAAATTTCAGATTCTTTTACATCTTTAAAATGGTCAATTGATAAAGATCCTTCACGCAAACCACTGATAGAACAAATAATTTTTTTTGGATTTGAAACTTTCATAATTTCATCAAGTATAATACAGCTATAAGGTAAATATGGTGTTCTAGATTTTGAAATATACTCAACTGTTTTAAGTTTTGATTTATTAAAAGAAGAAATTTTTTCAACAAACTTAGATAAAACATTATTATCAATACTATATTGATGAATTATGTGTACTGGATGATTATTTTGAAAAAGATGTAATTTAAATAATGCACGCCAAGTACCTCCAACTAAATATAAATTATTAAATTTCTTTTTTGAGAGCCATTTTTCATCTCTTAATAATTTTTTAATATATTTTGCTAAATTTCTTTTTTTAACTATAGGATTATTCATTAATCTTAAAACACCAACAGGTAATGAGGTTTTATTGGTTACTATATTGTTTTCAACTCGGGCTAACTCCAAACTACCACCGCCAAGGTCAGCAACTAATCCATCAACATTTTCAAAACCTATTTTTACTCCCTCAGCTGTGCATTTAGCTTCTTCTTCGCCTGATAATATATTAATCTTAGTTTTAAAAAGTTTTTCAACTTCATCAATAAAAGGTTTTGTATCAGTTGCTTCTCTTATAACTGCTGTTGCAATAATCTTTAGATTTGTGATTTTTGAAACATTTAAAATTTCAGAAAATCTTTTTAAAACTTTTAAAGCATATTCAGTACCAGATCTGTGAAGTTTTTTCGATTTATCTAAATTTTTTCCAAGTTCACAAACTGCTTTTTCATTAAAAAAAGGCACACGAGAAGAACTGAAATCTTCATAAATTAGCATTCTTATAGAGTTTGATCCAATGTCTATTATAGCTAATTTAGCCTGATTTAATTTTAAACTATTTTTACTTTTAATTACTTCCACTTTTAATTAATCTTAAGTGCAGTTGTTTAGGCTGCATTCTTAGTTTAGCTTTACCTCTTCCAGATAAGCTCGGATTATTCATAAAATATTCATGAGCTGAAAAGGAATCGCTCTTACTATATTTAATTTTTTTATAATTACCATCAGCTTCAAGTTCCCAGCTCTGATTAGTATCAAGATAATTTGCCAACATTATTTGATCTAAAATCTGTTCATGAACAGTCTCATTTTCAATTGGGACTAGAAGTTCTACCCTTCGATTTAAATTTCTCGGCATTAAATCAGCTGACGAAATATATACTTTTGCATTTCTATTAGGCATTTTTTTTGTACCATTACTAAAACAATAAATTCTAGAATGCTCTAAAAATCTTCCTATGATACTTTTTACAAATATGTTTTCTGATCTATCTTTTACTCCTGGTCTTAAACAACAAACACCCCTTACAAATAAATGAATTTTTACACCAGCATTCGAAGCTTCATAAAATTTATCAATAATTTCTGGATCTACTAAAGAGTTCATTTTTGCCCAAATAGCTGCAAATTTTCCATTTTTAGAATTTTTAATTTCAGCATCAATATTTTCATTTAAGGTTTGCCTCATATTTACTGGCGAAATAGAAATTTTATTTAAATTTTTTGGTTTTGCGTATCCTGTTACATAATTGAAAAACTTTTCAACATCTGATGCCATTTTCTTATCACAACTAAATAAAGACAAATCAGTATAAATTTTAGCATTTACTGGATGATAATTGCCAGTTCCTAAATGAAAATAAGTTTGTATTTTACCCTGTTCTCTTCTTAAAACTAATGATGATTTTGCATGAGTTTTATATTTAGCAAAACCATAAACAATTTGAACACCTACTTTTTCTAAACTTCTTGATAGTTGAATATTAGCTTCCTCATCAAATCTAGCTTTAATTTCAATTAAAGCGGTAACTGTTTTTCCGTTTTCTGCAGCTGTTATTAAAGCTTTAACAATAGGTGAGTCTAGAGTTGTTCTATATAGAGTTTGTTTTATAGCTATAACTTTTTTATCATTTGCTGCTTGGTTTAAAAATTCAATTACTGAGTCAAATGTTTCAAAAGGATGATGAACAACTAAATCTTTCTTTTTAATAGTTTCAAAAAAATTATCATTATATTCTTTTAATCTTTCAACTTCTCTAGGTGTAAAATGTTTAAATCTTAATTTTGGATTTTTTACTTTACATATTTGATCTATATCTTGAATTCCAACAAGGCCAGCAACATCATAAATATAGTCAGGATTTATATCTAATTTATTAATTATAAATCTTATCAATTCGTTATCACTATTTTCAAGAACCTCTAAACGAACAATATCACCCGTTCTACGTCTTTTTAAAGCCAATTCAAAAGATCTAACCAAATCTTCTGCTTCCTCTTGAATCTCTACATCGCTGTCTCTTATTACTCTAAAAATCATTTTCTTTTCTAAATCATGATCTGGAAAAATTTCATTAGCAAAAAAACTTATTACATCATCTAGAATCACAAATTTCTTATGATTTTTTGAAGACTCAATTTCAATAAATCTAGATAATGCTTTTGGTATTACTATTATTGAGTTTAAAATCCTTTTTTTATTTTTTTTTCTTAACTTCATTACAATTGCTCTTCCTTGATTGATTATAAATGGAAATGGATGTGCAGGATCAATTGCTGATGGTGTTAATAAAGGGTAAATCTCTTCTTTAAATATTTCTAAAAGTTTTTTTTTATCCTTAGTATTTAAATTAACTGGTTTAACTAAATTGATATTATTTTTTTTTAATTCCATAATCAGTTGAATAAAAATTTTGTTCTGTTTTTTTAATAGATTCTTAGTTTCAAGCACTACCTCATCCATTTGCTCTTCAGGTGTCAAACCATCAGAGCTTAGTGAGTCAACTTCTTGTTTTATTTGACTATATAACCCAGCTACACGGACCATAAAAAATTCATCTAGATTAGACCCAGCAATTGATAAAAACTTTACTCTTTCATAAAGAGGATTTTCGATATTTTGCGCCTCTAAAAGTACTCTATCGTTGAATTTTAACCAAGAAAGCTCTCTATTTATATATTTAGATTTCAACTCTTCTTTATGTTGTTTTTTTAAAGCAGTCATATATTTAGATTTTATGTATCAATTATACGTCATGAGACACGCAAAATCTAGTTGGGATGATTTAAGTATTAATGATTTTGATAGACCACTTACTAAAAGAGGCAAGAAAAATGCAAAAATGATTTGTGAATTTTTTGTTAAAAAAAAATTTAAATTTGATTATGCATTAATTTCATCATCAAAAAGAACAAAAAAAACTTTTCAAATTTTATCCAAGAAAATTAATAAGCCAAAAAAAGTTAATTTTTCAAAAGATTTATATTTAGTTGATGAGAATGCAATTGTAAAAAAAATTAAAGAAATATCCAGTGAATATAAATCAATTTTGATTATAAACCATGAACCATCAGTGAAAAATTTAGTACGAAATCTTACAAAAAATCATAATACGAATAATTTTAAACTAATGAATTATAAATTCCCAACAGCAGCATTTGCAAAAATTGAGTTTGATATTAAATCCTGGAATGAAGTTGAGAAAAAGGGAGTATTAAAAAAATTTATAAGACCCAAAGATCTTCAAGATTCTAAAGAATAACCAGCTGATCTTACTGTTCTAATTAAAGGTTTTGTATTTTGTATGTTAATTGCTTGTCTTAATCTTCTAATATGAACATCAACTGTTCTAGACTCAACATATATATTTTCTCCCCAAACATTGTTTAAGAGTTGTTCTCTTGAATAAACTCTTTTTGGATTTTTGATAAAAAAATCTAAGAGTTTAAATTCAGTTGGACCCAAAGTAATTTCTTTATCTTTTCTATAAACTCTTTTTGTAATCCGATCTATTTTTAAATCAGTAAATTCTACAATGTCTGATGATGATTGAGGTTTAGATCTTCTCAATAAAGATTTAATTCTAGCATTCAATTCTTTTTGACTAAAAGGTTTAGTTACATAATCATCTGCACCTGTATCAAATGCTTTTAATTTGTCTTCTTCCTCCCCTTTTGCAGTTAACATAATGACAGGAATATCATTAAACTTATTATCTTTTTTTAAGTTTTTACAAATTTCAACACCAGATAATTCTGGTAACATCCAATCCATTAATATTAAATCTGGCTGTTTTAATTTTATTTGTTTAAGAGCATCTTCTCCATTTTCTGAATGACTGACTTTATAACCTTCTTTTTCAAGATTGTACTTTAACAAACTAACAATTGATGCTTCATCTTCAGCTATGAAAACATGAGCTGACATAAATCATTTTTCTCCGGTTACAATTGGCTCTGTTCCCTTGGGTCTATCACCTTCTAAATATTCGCCTTTAACTAAATAATAAACTTGTTCTGCAACATTTGTAGTATGATCACCAATACGCTCTATGTTTTTAGTTACAAACAATAAATGGGTTCCATCTTCTAAATTTTTTTCATTTTCTTTAAGATATTTTATAACTTCTTGCATACAAAGATTTGTTAGATCATCTATTTGCTCATCACCTTCCCAAACATTTACTGCCATTGGCGCAGATCTTTCTAGATAAGCATCTAATGTTGATTTTAATTGTTTTTGAACATTGGTAGATACTCTATTCAATGAGTCTACCAAGTTCTTTGGAAGATTTTCGTTAAGCAAAAGTGTTCTCTTGGATATATTTTTTGCTAAATCACCTATTCTTTCTAAATCTGAAGACATTTTCAAAGCCGTTACTGTCTCTCTTAAATCAATTGCCATAGGTTGTCTTAAAGCAATTAAATTCACAACTTGCTGTTCAATTAAAGTCTCATATTTATCTATTTTTTCATCTTCTTGAATAACAGCTTCTGCAATATTGTTATCTCTTGTTGTAATGGCTTGAATTGCTTTACCTAAAGAATCTTCACATGCACTTCCCATTTTAATTATATTAGCATTAAGATTTTTTAGTTCTTCTTCGTAAGATTTGACTGTATGTGGTGCTTCAGACATTATCCAAATCTCCCTGTTATATAATCTTGCGTTTTTTTATTATCAGGATTCTTAAATATTTTATCAGTAGATCCATGTTCAATCAATTGTCCTAAATGAAAAAAACCTGTATTTTGAGAAACACGTGCTGCTTGAGCCATAGAATGAGTTACAATTATTATTGTGTGCTCTTTTTTTAACTCATCAATCAATTCTTCAATTTGTGCTGTTGCTATTGGATCTAATGCTGAACAAGGTTCATCCATTAATATAACTTCAGGTCTTACAGAAATCGCTCTAGCAATACAAAGTCTTTGCTGTTGTCCTCCAGATAATCCAGTTCCAGGTTCATGCAACCTATCTTTTACCTCTTCCCATAATGCAGCCTTTTTCAAACTAGTTTCAACAATTTCATCCATTTCTTGTTTTGATTGAGCCATACCATGAATTGTTGGACCGTAAGATACATTTTCATATAAAGTTTTTGGGAAAGGATTGGGTTTTTGAAAAACCATACCAATTTTTTCTCTTAGTCTTACGACATCACAACTTTTATCATTGATATTAAAATCATTAATTAAAATTTCTCCTTTAACACTACAGATATCAATTACATCATTCATTCTATTAAGACATCTTAGGAAAGTTGATTTACCACAACCAGATGGACCAATTAATGCCGTTACTTGATTTTCCTCAATATCTAAACTTATATTAAAGAGCGCTTGTTTTTTTCCATAAAAAACATCAACATCTTTTGCTTTAATCTTTATCATTTTAACTCCATTTTTTCTCAAACTTATGTCTTATTATTTGGGCAAATAAATTCATTATTATTAAAAAGCCAAGTAAGACCATTATACATGCCGAAACTTTTTCTACAAATCCCCTTTCAGCACTTTCAGCCCAAATATAAATTTGAACTGGTAAGCTTGCAGCAGGATCCATGGGTGATCCAGGTATCGTGTTAACAAAAGCAACCATTCCAATTAAAATTAAGGGTGCAGTTTCTCCTAAAGCTTGAGCTAAACCAATTATTGTTCCTGATAACGTGCCAGGCATAGAAAGAGGAACTGTATGATGCATTGTGGTTTGCATTCGACTTGCTCCCATAGCAAGTGCTGCCTCTCTTATACTTGGTGGAACTGCTTTTAAAGATGCTCTAGCAGCTATAATTATTGTTGGTAGGGTCATTAAGGACAAAGTGATACCTCCAACTAATGGGGTAGACCTTGGTAATTGAAATATAGCCAATAAAACTCCTAACCCTAATAGACCAAAAACTATAGATGGAACCGCTGCTAAGTTGTTTATATTAACTTCAATAAAATCAGTAAATCTATTTTTAGGGGCAAATTCTTCAAGATAGATTGCAGCTAGAACCGCAACAGGAAAAGCTATCATTAAACAAACAAGTATAGAAAAAATTGAGCCCATAAATGAACTTGCTATTCCAGCTAGCTCAGCTTCTCTTGAGTCAGCATTTGTAAAAAAACTTATATTAAATTTACTTTCAACCTTACCATTTGCAACAAGTTGATCAAAAATTTTTAATTGATAATCGTTTACTCTTCTTTGGTCTTCAGGTAAATCTCTTGGATAATTTCCTTTAAAAACTTGGTCTAAATCATCTGAAGCAGTTAGATAAACTTCCTTTGTTTTTCCTATTAAATTAGGGTCATTTAAAAGTTCATTTTTAATTTCTTTTTCAAAAAAATAAGACACCATTCTCTTCAATTCATTTTCTTGATCTTCATTGGCGTTTGGATCTAAATCAGCCATTGATTTTAATGCTATATCGTAATAATCAGCGTCCTGTAAATCTTCTTTAGAAGGATTTTGGTCTAACATCATTAATTCAGCATCGAAAGTTACTGGAACAATAAGCCATGTTTTTTGAAAAGCTGAATAGCCAGTTGAAAAAATTTTAAAAATAAAGATTGTTAAAAATAAAAGTGCCATAAAAATTGCACTCAGACCGTATAAGCGAAATCGCTGTTCAGCTTTATATCTTTTATTTAATAATTGTTCTTTATTTTTATTCATATTTTTCTCTATATTTTTTAACTACTCTCAAGGCCACAATATTTAAACAAAGTGTTACTAAAAATAATGACATACCTAAAGCAAAAGCAGCTTGCGTTTTTGGGTCGCCAAAAGCTTGGTCACCAATTAGAATAACTACAATTTGAGCTGTAATCGTTGAAGTAGACTCTAAAGGATTTAAAGTTAAATTAGCAGCTAAACCAGAGGCCATAACAACTATCATTGTTTCTCCAATAGCTCTTGAAACACCAAGTAAAATAGATCCAACTATCCCCGGCAATGCCGCGGGAAAAATAACTCTCTTAATTGTTTCTGATTTAGTTGCTCCCATAGCGTAACTTCCATCTCTTAAACTTTGAGGCACACTTGTAATTACATCGTCACTTAAACTTGAAATAAATGGTATAATCATAATACCCATTACCCCTCCTGCTGCTAAAGCACTTTCAGCTGAAACTTCAAGACCCATTGAAGTTCCTAATTCTTTCAAAAATGGTCCAACAGTTAGGGCAGCAAAAAAACCATAAACAACTGTTGGTATACCAGCTAAAATTTCAATTAATGGTTTTGCATATTGTCTAACTTTAGTTGATGCATATTCAGCTAAATAAATTCCACTCATTAATCCAATTGGGATAGCAACGCACATAGCAATAAATGCAATAAAAAAAGTACCTGCAAAAATAGGGACTGCTCCAAAAGTATCTGAATACATTGTCGGATCTAAAGCCTCAGAAGAATCTCTAACAAAAGCTTTTGCTGGATACCAGTGAGTTCCAAAGACAAAATCAAATAATGGAATTACTTTAAAAAAATCTATAGTTTGAAATATAAGTGAGAAAACTATTCCAACAGTGGTTAATATTGCAGCTAAAGAAGCTGTAAATAAAACTGCGTTCAAAAATTTTTCAACTGGTTCTCTTGTTCTAGAATTAGATGAAATTCTTTTATACGCATAAGCAACAGAGGCAATAATTGCAGATAATACTATAACAACTTTTGAACTTTGAGCTATTGATCGAAGACTTAAATATTTTTCAGCTGAAGCTTCAATAAAAGGTGTAATTTCTCCAGTGAATTGCCCTCGAGACAATGCTTTTGATTTTTCGTATAATAAATTTAATTCATCATCAAGATAACCTTGATTTGAATAATCACTTAAGATTAATAGTTTTACAATTGTGGGCTCAAAAATTGCCCATAATGAAAAAATTATAAAGGCTGGTATTGCACACCAGATTGCAAGATAATAACCATAAAATTGTGGTAATGCGGTTAATCTTTTTTTTGTAGATTGAATTGTATATGCTTTTTTGCGTCCAAAATAATAGCTTGTGAAACCTAGAAGAACAATAAATGTAAATAATATTAAGTTCACAGAATCTCCTTAAGTGAGGACTTTACTCTTTTTTTAAAAAAAAGGGGTCTAAAAAGACCCCCTTTTTAATCATTTGTTAACTGAGGAATAATTAATTACCCATAGCAACTAGCTTCGTAGCATTAGTTCTAGTTGTTTTATACAACTTAGAATCTAATGGCACTAAACCAATGTCTGCTAAGTAACCACCTTTTCCAATAGCTTTCTTAGTTGTGAATTCTTTCACAAACTCATGTAAGCCTGGAATTACTCCAACGTGTGCTTTTTTCACGTAGAAGAATAAAGGTCTAGCAACAGCATAACTGTAGTCTTGAATAGACTTTAATGACGGTTGTCCACCATCAATACTTGCTGCTTGCAATTTATCTTTTGCAGCTAAGAAATAACTGAAACCAAAGAAACCAAACATTTCTTTATCTTGAGTTAACTTTTGGATGATTAAACTATCGTTTTCTCCAACTTCAATAGCAGCACCATCTTCTCTGTAAAGTTTTTGAGGTTTTTTGTATTTTTTATTTCCAGCTTCAAAACCAGCTTTATAAAGAGCTTTAGCTTCTTTAGTCATACCTTTTTTCATTACTAAAGAATTCCAAGCATCTCTAGTTCCTGATGTTCCTGGTGGGATCATCACTGAAATTTTTTGTTTTGGTAAGCTAGGGTCAATTTGGTCCCAAGTTTTATAAATATTTGGAACTAATTTACCATCAACAACTGTATGAGCAGCAAGTGCTAAATATAATTGTTCTTTAGTAAAGTTTACTGGTTTTGCATCTTTGCTGTAAGCTAATGTAATACCATCGTTACCAATTACGATCTCAACGATATCATTAACACCATTTTTCTTACATAGAGCTTTTTCTTTATCTTTCATAGCTCTTGATGCATTTGTAATATCTGGATGTTGTTCACCTACACCAGCACAGAATAGTTTAGCTCCACCACCAGTACCAGTAGACTCGATTACAGGAGTTTTAAATCCTGAACCACCAAATCTTTCAGCAACAACTGTTGCATAAGGGAATACTGTAGAAGAACCAACTATCTTAATTTGATCTCTTGCTTGAGCAACAGTTGCAATTGAAAGTGCAACTAAAGAAGCAATTACTATAGTTAGTTTTTTCATTATCTTTAATCCTTTCGTTATTTATTAATTAAAAGATGATTGACTCGTATAAATTTATTGAATCTTTAATATTACAAAATTGTTACACTTTTATTAAAAAGGTAACTTTTTAGTTGTATTTTTTTGATATAATTATTTGATCAATATCAGTTTCTAAGCCACCAATACATGAAACAGGGTTTACCTGTTCATTAAGAGCTAGTTCTTTGGTTGGACGTAAAGTTATTTCTAGTTTTACTAAGTTTACTAATTCCTCTCTAATTTCTTCATCATATCTCCAGCTTGGCCATGAACTTGGGGTTGAAAATATAGAGGTTAAATAGCTTGTAGCCATAGTATATCTATAATTACTCAAATTTTCATTCCTCAATAAAAAATCTCTTACAGAATTAAAAATATTCCTACATCTAAAAGAATCTGAAAAATAATTTTCCTTCTTGAGATTTCTATTCATAGGAACAGAAACAATTAAATCAATTGAATTTTTAGAATACGAGGTAACTACGTCTGTATAAAATTCAGCTTCAGTAACTTCTAAATGATCTTTAATAGAAGGATATGAAGTTTTCAAATCTGCCTCTAATCTAAAAATTCCAATATCAAAAACTGTAAGTTGCTGATTTCTTAATAATGTTGTGATATCTTTAGAAAAAACACTTGTTGTTATAGAGCTTAATAAAAAAGCAAAAATCAAAATATTTTTGAATATTTTAACCATATAAAAAAATTAATTAAAAGATTAACATTAATCAAGTAAAGAATTATTAAAAAAAACCTTCTAAAACTATTACAATATAATATTTTTTAAATTTAAATTTTCGCTGGTAAATAAATTTGAATTTCAGTTCCTTGGTTTTCCTCACTTAGAATCTCATAGTGTCCACGATGTTGAGTAACTATATGTTTAACAATAGCTAATCCTAAACCGGTTCCACCAACCTTGTTACTTTGTTCAAGATCTACCCTAAAAAATCTTTCTGTAATTCTAGAAATATATCTTTGAGGAATGCCAACACCTTCGTCTTTAATACTGATCATAAAATTTTTTTCTAACAATTTACCATCGCTAATTTTGCTTGATATAAAAATAGACTTATTTTCCTTTGAATACTTAATTGCATTATCTAAAAGATTAGAAAAAACAGTTTGTAATTTTTTTTCATCTCCAATAACAAATGTTGGATTGGCGAGAGATAAATTAATATTTAATTTCTTTCTTTTTAAAACAATCTCAAAATTACTGATGATTGTTTTGAAAAGATCATTTATATCAACTAAAGAGTTTGGCCTTATGTGTTCTTCTAATTCAATTCTTGTTAGTATTAAAAGATCATTAATTAAATTTTCCATTCTATTTGATTGATCAGTCATTATTTTCATAAATTTTTTTTTAGCCTTTTCATCATCAGACGCTGGGCCCTCAATTGTTTCTAGTGATCCTTTGATTGCCATTAAAGGTGTTCTTAATTCATGGCTTACATTTGCTACAAAATCAGTTTTAAATTTTTGTGCTTTTGTAATTTCAGTAAAATCTTTTAAAAATAACACAACAGAATCTGGTTCAGTAAATAAATGAGTTGGACCAGGAATAATATAAATTTTATAAAACTGATATGATGGCAGGTCTATTTCAACATCAATATTTTTGGTTTTATTTTCTAAGATAGCTTTTTCAATATTATCTATTAATTCTGGTTTTCGAATTACAGAGGATATGTTTTTATCAATTAAATTACTTCCAAATCTTTTTAATGCACTTGGATTAGCATATTTAATTATGTTAAATTTATTTAATGCAAAAAACTGATCCTCAAGTTCATCAATAATTACTCTTTTGGTTTTTTCCTCTCTTTTATTAATTATTGTAGCAGTATTTATTGATTTGTTTTTTTTTTGATTAAGTAAATAGAGGAGATAAATTATAACAACTATAAGTAGAATGATGAAATATTCCATAAATTTAGACGGCTTAATTTTGCATCATTACACTTTTTAATGCAAATAAATTAAGGAAAAATTAACTAATGATTTGGTGAAATATTGTTAAAAAATATTTTTGCTGTTTCTTCCCAAGTGAATTTTTTTGCAAATTCAAGACAATCATTTCTATTAACTTTCAAAGCTTTATGAGCTGAAACTTTAAGATCATTATCTAAACAATTTATTTTGGAACCCTCAAATATATCTTTAGGACCTGGAACAGGATAAGCAGCTACAGGTGTTCCGCAATTTAAAGACTCACAAACTACAATTCCAAATGTATCTGTTTTACTTGGAAATACAAAAACATCGGAAGATGCAAAATGAGACGCTAATTCACCGTTTGTTTTTTCTCCTAAAAAAATATCTTTAGGAAATTCTTTTTTTAATTTTTTTAAATCAGGTCCCTTTCCTATTATCATTTTTGTACCCTCTAAATCACATTCTAAAAAAGCTCTTATGTTTTTTTCAACTGCAACTCTTCCAACATAAATCCAAATCGGTCTTTTATGTGGTAAATCAATTTTTTTCGGACTCTTAAAAGCTCCATGATTGCCTCCTCTTGTCCAAGTAATCATTTTATTATTATCTATACCTATATCAATTAATTCTTTTCTCATAGATTCTGTTGTTACTAAGATTCTCTCAGCCTTGTTATGAAAGTTTGCTAAGAATTTTTCAGCCCATTTTGCAGGTATAATAGGAAAGTAAAGCTTAAGATATTTATCAAATCTTGTATGAAAACTTGTGGTAAACTTTAGTTTATTCTTCAAACAATATCTTCTTGCCATAGTCCCTATAGGACCTTCAGTAGCTATATGAATTGCATCAGGTTTTATTTTCTTTATTAAGCTACCAACTCTTGGCCAAACATTAATAGATATTCTAATTTCATTATATTTTGGCATCGGAAAAGTTAAAAATAATTCTGGTGTGATATATTCTATTCTATGACCTTGTTCTTTTAAAATTTTACCTGTTTCATGCAAGGTTCTTACAACACCATTTACTTGTGGAAAATATGCATCTGTTGCGATTAAAATTTTCATTAATTATGAAGCTTTTTTTAAGTCTTCATTTTTAATAGGTTTAATTATTTCTTGAGTGTCTAAATATTGTTCTCTTATTTTATCCCAATATAATATTTCAAAGCTACCATCGTAATTTTCGGCTAATGCAGTGCAAGATTCTACCCAGTCTCCACAATTTAAATAATTGACCCCATTAAAATCTCTATCCTCAGCATGATGGATGTGGCCACAAATAATTCCATCAAATTTTTTTCTTTTTGCATAATCTGAAAGTGTTTTTTCATATTCACCAATATATTTAACTGCATTTTTGACTTTATACTTTAAAAATTTTGCAAGAGACCAATATTCTTTTCCTCTCAATCTTCTAAAAAAATTAATTATTACATTTAATTTTAATAGTAAATTATAGGTTATTGATCCAAGTTTAGATAACCATTTAGCATGTTTCATAACACCATCCCAAGCATCACCATGAACAACAACATATTTTTTTCCTGCATTTGTTTCATGAATAACTCTATTAACCATATGGATGTCACCAAAATGCATTGGAATAAATTTTCTTAACATTTCGTCATGATTACCCATTATGTAGAAAACTTTGGTACCATGTCTAGCTTTTCTTAAAATTTTTTGGATTACATCATTATGTTCTTGAGGCCAAAAAAAACTTTTTTGCATTTCCCAGATATCTATAATGTCCCCTACAAGATAAAGATTTTCTGATCTTGAGTTTTTAAAAAACTCTAAAAGTTTTTTCGCCTGACAACCCTTGGTACCTAAATGAACATCAGAAATAAATATACTTTTATATTTAAGTAAATTAGACATTTAAAGACCAATATTTTAATACAATTGTAACACGAATCATTTACTTCTTATTTCATTTGAATGTTACAAATTTGTTAAAAATTTTTTAAGGATTAATTATGTTATGTTGTTTGATTTATAATTTGAATTCTTCCTCTGGAAGAAAATCTATATTCATAAATAGGATTTTATCTAAGTTAAAAGAGAATATTTCTGTAGACTACTTTGAAACAAAAACAATAAATCAAGCTAAGAAAATTTTCAAAAATTTTAATCAAAAAAATTATGATCGACTAATAGTAGCTGGTGGTGATGGTTCAGTTTCTTTTGCAATTAATGAATTAATTAAAAATAATTTTGATTTTAAAGACGATTTTGCCATAGGTTATATTCCTGCTGGCACTGCAAATTTGCTTCAAGCTGAATTATCAATGAATAAAAAAGTTGATGATATAGTAAATGTGTTGGTTTCTAAAAATTATAAATCCTCTAATCTTGTAAAAATTAACGAGAATTATTTCTTTTTAATGGCTGGTATAGGGTGGGATGCAAAAATTGTTCATTCAATTAATTCAAAAATTAAAAAGATTCTAGGTAAAATTATATTTGGTATCAAAGGTTTTCAATATTTCTTATTTATGAATAATAAAAAATTAAATGTTACTTTTGATGGACAATTTTATCAAGCAGACTGGATATTATCCTCAAATACCAAATATTACGCTGGACATCATAAAATAAATAAAACAAATATTTTTGAAAATAAAATAGTCACATATATATTTAAGGATTTAACTAGGATCAATTTATTATATTCTATATTTTTAATAATTCTTAATGGTGATTTAAGTAAAAATAAAAATGTTATTACTACTTATTCACAAAACATTACTATTGATGGAAATGATTTGATACCTGTTCAAATTGATGGAGATAATTTTGGTTCATATAAAAAAATTCATTTAAATCTATCAAATAAAAAAGTGAATTTTCTTGTAAAATAATTATTTTACTCTGCCATAAATATCTTGATATCTCACTATATCTGTTTCTTTTAAAATCGAGCCTACTTGAGCTTCAATTATTTTAACTGGTTTTTTATAGGGATTTTCTATTCTATGGATTGCACCTAGTGGAATAAAAATAGTTTCATCAGGTTTCATAGTGAAATATTTCTTATTTAAAGTAATTTTAGGTTCACCATGAGTAACTACCCAATGTTCAGCTCGATGATGATGTTTTTGAAGACTTAATATACCTTTTGGTTTTACATATAATTCTTTAATTAAGAATTCCTTACCATAAAATAGATTTACATAACTACCCCAAGGTCTATGAAATACATTCTTCTTTTTAAAATAATGTCTTTTATTTCGTCCGTACATCTTACAGATTTCTTTCCAAGAACCTAAATCAGACCAAGGAATATCTAATTTGATAGCATTTATATCTTTGGTTTTTTCTAATATTGCATAGTCAAAAGACTTGGCTTTTGCTTTTGTGAAAGATTGTTTGTTTAAATAATATACATTACTTTTATATTTTGCTTTTAATACTGCTTTATTACAATTTCGATAAATATTTGGTTGGTATTTCTTAAAATTATTTATTATTGAGTCTTTTCTCAAATAAAACATTCCAGAATTCCAATAACCTTTTTTACTAATTATTTGTTTAGCTTTGGCCTCTTTGGGTTTTTCTACAAATCTAGATACTTTGTTATTTCTGGTTAAAAAATAACCAAATTCACTAGAGGGCATTTTGGGTTTAATCCCAAAGATAAAGATATTATTATGAGTAAGTTTCTTTTGATTTTTTTTGATAGCTTTATTGAATAAACCAACTTTTTCTATCAAATGATCAGCAGCCAAAAACATTAATGGTTGTTCGATTGGAATGTCTTTAATTAAAGCCGTACTTAATATAGCTGGTGCAGTATTTCTTTTTGCTGGCTCTAAAACTATCTTGAATTTTCTTATTTTGTGTTTTTTTAAATGTTGTTTTACTTGTCTTAAATATTTTGCATTAGTGCTTATAATTGGTGCATCATATATAGATGCTTTAACTCTCTCTAAAGTTTTGCCTAATAAAGTCCAATTACCAAAATCAATAAATTGTTTTGCTTGATGTTTTTTAGCTTTTGGCCAAAGTCTTGTTCCAGCGCCACCACATAAAATAACTGGGCGAATTTTCATTAAATTTTTGAATATTCCTTAACTTCTTTTTTCTTACCAGGATGAGTTGGGGCTCCTAAACTTGCTGGCCCAACTGTTTGTGCATATTTCCAAAGAGTGCCTGAGCCAAAATCAGATTTTTTAGCCTTCCACTTTCTTTTTCTTGATGCCAATTGTGCTCTTGTTAAACGAACATTAATTGTTCCTTTTTTAGCATCAATATCAATTAAATCACCATTACGTAAAAGAGCTATAGGTCCTCCTAAAGCTGCCTCTGGACCTACGTGACCAACACAAAATCCTCTTGTTGCGCCAGAAAATCTTCCATCAGTGATTAAAGCAACTTTCTCGCCTTTTCCTTGACCATAAATTGCACCTGTTGTTGAAAGCATTTCTCTCATACCTGGTCCACCAACTGGGCCTTCGTATCTAATAATTATCACATCACCATCTTTATATTTTCTACTTTGAACAGCTTTCATTGCACTTTCTTCATTATCAAAACATCTTGCTCTTCCAGTAAATTGTAATTTTTTTAGACCAGCAATTTTTACAATTGCACCTTCTGGAGCTAAATTTCCTTTTAATCCTACAACTCCACCATCTGGTGATAATGGTCTGTTATAAGCTCTTAAAACTTTTTGTTTTGGATTAAATTTAATACCTTTTAAATTTTCTTTCATAGTTTTACCTGTAACGGTCATGCAATCTCCATGAATATATCCACCATCATAAAGAGTTTTTAAAAGCATCGGTACACCACCTGCTAACCACATATCTTTAGCAACATATCTTCCACCTGGTTTTAAATCAGCAAGATATGGAGTTCTTTTAAATATTTTTGCAACATCCATTAGATCAAATTTTATTCCAGCTTCATTTGCAATTGCTGGTAAATGTAATGCTGCATTAGTTGAACCTCCAGTTGCAGCAACAATTGTTGCGGCATTTTCTAATGCTTTTCTTGTAACGATATCTCTTGGTTTAATTTTTTTTGCTAATAATTCCATAACCATTCGACCACTTGCTTTTGCATATTTATCTCTCTCTTCATAAGGAGCTGGTGTTCCTGCAGAATAAGGTAATGCTAAACCGATTGCTTCTGAAACACATGCCATTGTATTAGCTGTAAACTGACCACCACACGCACCCGCTGTAGGACACGCTACTAATTCTAATTTTCTTAATTCTTTTGCAGACATTTGACCTGATGAATGTTTTCCAACCGCCTCAAAAACATCAACTACAGTTACATCTTTACCTTTATATTTTCCCGGAAGGATTGAGCCGCCATATATAAATACACTTGGTACATTTAATCTAACCATGGACATCATTAATCCTGGTAAAGATTTATCACAACCTGCAATACCTACTAATGCATCATAACAATGACCTCTTACAGTTAATTCAGCACTATCAGCTATGACTTCTCTTGAAATTAAAGACGATTTCATTCCTTCATGACCCATGGCAATACCATCAGTAACCGTAATTGTGCAAAATTCTCTTGGTGTACCACCTGATGATCTAACCCCTTTTTTCACTGATTGCGCTTGTCGCATAAGGGCAATATTGCACGGAGCAGCTTCATTCCAAGTTGATACAACTCCTATAAATGGTTTTGATACATCTTTTTCAGTTTCACCCATTGCATAATAAAAAGATCTATGAGGTGCTCTATCTGGACCTAAGGATGTATGTCTACTAGGTAATTTTTTTTTATTAAATTTCCGCATTATAAACTCTCAATAGTTAAAGATATTTTTTTGATATTATCTTTAAGACTACTATAGTTAGTTTTTTCTTGTTCAACAATATTTTTTGGTGCTCTATCTGTAAAGCCTTTATTGGATAATCGTTGAGAAATCTTATCTAGTTCGTCTTGATATTTGTTCTGACGTTTTTGTAAGTTTTCTTTAATCAAATTAAGATCAACATTTTCATCAAAATAAATCTTAAAAATGTCCCCAGAAATGACAAGTGTAGCAGAGGGTTTATCCTGTTCTTTATCAAAAAAATTGTTGATACGACCCAGTTTTTTTAAAATAACATCATTATTATTAACTAATGATTTATTCTTTTTAGCAATTTTGTTAATTGCAACATCAACAAATGAACCAGGACTGACATTTAATTCATTTTTAAATGATCTTAATTCAGAGATAATTTTGATAATTTTTTCAACTTCTTTAAGAGATTGGTCTTTTTTAATTTTTCCAGAAGGCCAATTTTTATACATAAGGAAATTTTTATTAGACTCATCAAATTTGTTCTTTAACCATATTTCCTCGGTTACAAATGGTATGAAAGGATGAAGCATAACCAATATTTGCTTAAAAACATAAGCAGAAACTTCTTTTACCTCTGTTTTTGCCTTTTTATCCTCGGAGTATAGAATTGTTTTAGACAGCTCAATATACCAGTCGCAATATGAGTGCCATGCAAATTGATAAGCATTTTTTGCCGCCTCATCAAATCGATAATCCTCAATATTTTTTTGAATTTTATTTTTAGTCTCTATTAACTCCGAATAGATCCATTTATTGATATTTAATGAGATTTTTGGAACTTTGTTGGTTTTTTTAAAATCACATTTATTAGTAATTAAAAAATTATTAGCATTCCATAATTTATTTAAAAAGTTTCTATATCCTTTAACTCTATCTTCTGAAAGTTTAACGTCAGTACCTGGAGACGCCATAGAAAGTAAAGTAAAACGTAATGCATCTGCACTATATTTTTCAATTAGATCTAATGGATCAATTACATTTCCTTTTGACTTAGACATTTTTTGTCCTTTTTCATCTCTGACTAACGCATGAACATAAATATCTTTGAATGGTTCTTTATTTAAAAATTCCATACCAAACATAATCATTCTAGCCACCCAGAAAAAAATAATATCAAAACCTGTTACTAAAACTGTTGTTGGATAAAATTTCTTTACGTAATCTTTTTTATCAGGCCAACCTAAAGTTGCGAATGGCCATAATCCTGAAGAAAACCATGTATCTAAAACATCAGGATCTCTAGTAAGTTTTACGTCTTTTTTATAATGTTTTTTTGCTTGTTTAATTGCATCATTTTTATTGATCGCAACAAAAATTTTTTGATCAGGTCCATACCAAGCTGGTATTTGATGTCCCCACCATAATTGTCGTGAAATACACCATGGCTCAATATTATTCATCCACTGAAAATAAGTTTTAGACCAGTTAGTTGGAAAGAAATTTGTTTTTTTTGTCTTAACAATTTTTTTAGCTTTGATCGCTAATTTCTTTGCATCAACAAACCATTGCTCTGTTAAAAAAGGTTCAATTACTGAATTCGATCTATCGCCGTATGGAACTTTATTTTTGATATTTTCTTCTTTTACAAAAAAGTCTTTTTCTTTTAATTCATTTAATATTTTTTTACGGGCATCAAACCTATCTAAGCCAATATAATCTTTTGGAGCATTATCATTTATTTTTCCTTCTTCCGTAAAAACATTAATTATTTCTAATTTATTTCTTTGACCAACATCATAGTCATTAAAATCATGTGCTGGCGTGATCTTTAATGCTCCAGTTCCTTGCTCTGGATCAGCATAATTATCTTTAATAATTTTTATTTTTCTACCTACGATTGGTATTGTGACAGTTTTGCCAACGTGATTTTTATATCTTTTATCCTTCGGATTTACCGCAATTGCAGTATCCCCTAGCATTGTCTCAGGCCTCGTTGTAGCAATAGTGATAAATTCTGAAGAATTGTCTATTGGGTATCTAATATAGTAAATCTTCGAATTCATCTCTCTTTGATCTACTTCCAAATCTGAAATCGCAGTTTTTAAAACAGTGTCCCAATTAACAAGTTTTTCAGCCTTATAAATCAATTTTTTTTTATGTAATTCTACAAAAACCTTAATGACTGATTTTGATAAATTTTCATCCATAGTGAATGCATTTCTTGACCAGTCACATGAACATCCTAATTTTTTTAATTGATTAATGATTATGTCCCCATATTCATTTTTCCATTCCCATACTTTTTCTATAAATTTTTCTCTGCCAAGGTCAATTTTATTTAAATTTTCTTTTTCTAATTTTCTCTCAACAAGTGCTTGGGTGGCTATACCTGCATGATCAGTTCCAGGTTGCCATAATGTTTCGTAATTATTCATACGATAATAACGAACTAATAAATCTTGAATTGAATTATTTAAAGCATGACCCATATGTAAACTGCCAGTTACATTGGGTGGTGGAATTACAATTGAAAATTTTTTTGAATTTTTTTGCGGTTTAAATAATTTGTTTTTTTCCCAATAACCATAAATTTTATCTTCAACTTTTGAATGTATATATTTATCGCTTATCATGGGTGTTATTAGTTTATAATTTAATAATCTAAATTAACAATAATCAAATTGGAACGTTATTTAATAGACTAATTGCAAATATTTTATATAAAACTCAATGTAGCTATCTTCTAAAACATATGGCAACGTGGCGGAATGGTTACGCAGAGGATTGCAAATCCTTGTATCCCGGTTCGATTCCGGGCGTTGCCTCCAAAAAAAATCTTGTTTTAGTGAAAAAAAAAAGTAAGTTGAGATTTTAATATTCCTCGGTAGCTCAGTTGGTAGAGCAGTTGACTGTTAATCAATTGGTCGCAGGTTCGAGTCCTGCCCGAGGAGCCAAAAATTATCCAACCTTTGAAATATTGTTATTTCCCACCTGTAATGATTTATTAAACTTTAATTTTTGATCAGCATTTAGTTCAGAATATAATTTCACTAAAAAGTTATAATTTACATTCATATGACCTTCTTGTGATTTTTCTAAATTTATCAGATATTCTGAAAAATCTTCAAAAAAATAATTAATTGGTACTTTAAGATAGTTCGATAATTGTAATAACCTTATTGAACTTACCCCATTAGTGCCTTTTTCATATTTTTGAATTTGTTGAAATGTGACGTGGATTGCTTTTGCTACTTTAGTTTGTGTTAAACCTAGTGCTAGTCTTCTAAGCTTAAGCTTATTGCCTAAATGCTTATTAAAATTATCTTCCATTAAGACCCCTCTTAATTTTTTAAAAAACTAATTGAACTAGTTTTTAATACCTACTGCAACAATAAATTTTTATTTTTTTTGCCTAAAAACCCGTATTAAGGGAAATATGTCAAGCATTACTTCAGCTATAATTTGAGAAATATTTCTTGAAATTAGCTTGAACTATAGTATCTGGCTGAGGAAAAGTTTGGTTCTATCACTCTTTGGATTAGCAAAAAATTCTTTGGTATCAGCTTTTTCTACTATCATTCCTTCATCCATAAATATCATTTGATCAGCAACTTCTTTTGCAAAACCCATTTCATGTGTAACTACAATCATAGTCATTCCTTGTTTTGCTAAATTTACCATAACATCTAGCACTTCTTTAATCATTTCGGGATCTAAAGCAGATGTAGGTTCGTCAAAAAGCATTATTTTTGGCTCCATACATAAAGCTCTTGCAATAGCAGCTCTTTGTTGTTGTCCTCCAGATAATTGTCCTGGATATTTTTGTGATTGATCAAGAATTTGTACTCTTTCTAGATGTTTTAATGCTAATTCTTCCGCCTCTTTTTTAGGCATCTTTTTAACCCAAATAGGAGCTAATGTGCAGTTATCCAAAATAGATAAGTGAGGAAACAAATTAAATTGTTGAAATACCATTCCAACTTCAGCTCTAATTTGTTCAATATTTTTTGTATCCTCTGTTAATTCAGTTCCATCAACAACAATATTACCTTCTTGATGCTCTTCTAATCTATTAATACATCTAATTAATGTAGACTTTCCTGATCCAGATGGACCACAAACAACAATTTTTTCTTTTGGTTTAACTTCTAAATTTATTCCTTTTAAAACTTGAAAATCTCCAAACCACTTATTCATATTACTTATTTGGATAATACTATCTGACATAAATCTTTATCTATCGGTTTTATATTTTTGTTCTAGATTATAACTATATTTACTCATTGCATAACAAATAATCCAGAAAATTATAGCAGCAAATACATACCCTTCCATAGCAAATCCTAACCATTTAGGATTTGTTTTAGCTAAATTTAACATTCCAACTATTTCTAATAATCCGACAACAAATATTAATGGAGTATCTTTTACTAGTGCTAAGAAAGTATTTGCTATTCCTGGTATTACTAATTTAAGAGCCTGTGGTAAAATTACGAAAATATGCATTTTCCAATAGCCCATCCCTAATGATTTTGCAGCTTCGTATTGACCTCTCGGTAAAGCTTGTAAACCACCTCTGATAACTTCTGCAACATAGGCAGCTTCAAATAAAGAAATTGCAATTATGGCTCTTACTAATTTATCAATAAAAAAGTCTTCTGGTAAAAACATTGGAAACATTACGGCAGACATGAATAAAACTGTGATTAGTGGAACACCTCTCCAGAATTCAATAAAGCCAACTGATATATATCTAATTAATGGAAATTCTGATCTTCTCCCAAGAGCAAAAGCCATTCCAATTGGAAAACAGAAAATAAGACAGAAAAAAGAAATTATAAATGTTAGCGACAAACCTCCCCAAGCACCCGTTTCAACCCAATTTAAACCATCTAATTTTCCAAGCTCTATGTATTCTTCAAAAAAAAGAAAATATTTCAAAATTACATAAAGCGCCAAAGGAACTATTAAAAAGTAATAAAACTTAAATTTACTTGGGATAAAAAAACCAATGATGATAGATAAAATTGCAGCAATAATTCCATAAGAAAAGTCGAAAAATACAGGGCCACCTGAAATAAAAAAGAAGATAAATAAGAATGCAATTAAAGGATAAATAACTACATAATAAAGTGTTAAATACTTCTTAAATTTATCAGTTGCAAAGTATCCAACAGAACCAAGTAGAACCAAAGCTACAAATGATAAATTAATTCTCCATTGCTCTGCATTTGGATACATTCCATACATAAATCTCCTCATCCAAACTTTAATATACGTCCAGCATGCACCAGAACCCGTACAAACATCTTTTGTATCTCCTGCAAAACTGGCATCAATAACAAACCAGCTTAATATAGGTGGTAGAGATTTGATGATTATGAATATTATCAATAATGATAAAACAGCATTAAAATTATTTGTATTAATATGTTTGTTTAAAAGGTCTAAATTTTTAATTCCACTATACTCTATTCGAATAAAATAAAGACCCACAAAACCAAGTATTAAAGGTAATAAGAAACTTAAAAAATTAGGTAAAAAACCAGTTAAATTTAATCTAAAAAAAGAGTTTAGAAAAACATCTAAAATACTAATAAAAAATAAAAAAGAACCAAGATACAAAAAGGTATTAAGATTAGTTCTATCAGGTTTTAAAAAATTTATACTCGACATTATTTCTCCTGAATAGCTATTTTCTTGTTGTACCAGTTCATTAAAATTGAGATTGAAATACTCAAAGTTAGATAAGTAAACATAGTGATTGATACTATCTCAATTGCCTTACCTGTTTGCATTAATGCTGTTCCAGCAAAGACTAACACTAAATCTGGATACGCTATCGCAGCTGCTAAGGATGAATTTTTAGTTAAATTTAGATATTGATTTGTTGTCGGCGGAATTATTATTCTCAAAGCTTGAGGCATAATTACTAATTTAAGTACTTGGTTAGGTGTAAGTCCAATTGATGCTGCTGCCTCTTTTTGACCTTTACCAACACCTTGAATTCCAGCTCTGACACATTCTGCGATAAATGTTGCTGTATATAAAGATAAAGATAATGTTAATGCTATCAATTCTGGGGGTAAGCTAACTCCACCCTCATAAATAAAAGATGTTGTTGCCAATTGTTTCAAAACAGGAACTTCAAAAGAAAGTCTTACGCCACCAATTAAAAAACTTAAAAGTGGAAGAATAAATATCAGTCCTATAGAAATTAAAAAAACTGGAATTTGTTTACCTTGATTTTCCTGAACCTTTTTAGCATGCGCTCGTATAACAATGATTGCTATGATTGCAGCTATAATTGAATAGAAGAAAATATTAAAATTTTGCCAAATAAATGCTGGAACGTACAGGCCTTTTATAGTTAGAAAAAAAACTCCAAACATTGCCTCAGCATCTTGTGGGAGTGGCAGGGCACGTAATGCAGCAAAATACCAAAAAAAAATTTGAAGTAGTAATGGAATATTTCTAAAAAACTCAACATAAAAAGCTGCAAATTTATTAATTAAATAATTTGGGGATAATCTTGCTATACCAACTATTACTCCTAAAATTGTTGCAATAATTATTCCAATTACAGATACAAGTATTGTATTTAAAAGACCAACTAAATAAGCTCTAAAATATGAATGTGATCCATCATATTCAATTAATGAAAACTGAACGTCAAAAGAGGATTCTTGCGATAGAAAACCATAACCAAAATCAATACCTCTATTTTCCATATTAATTTGGGCGTTATATGTAAAAAAACCGAAAACTAAGACTACAGCCAAAACTGTAATTAATTGTGGAACTATATCTTTAAGTTTAAAATTCACTTTGGCGATAATATATGAGTTTATAAAAAAAGGGCTAGAAAAATCTAGCCCTTTTTAATTAATTTAAACTACAATTATCTTGCAGGTGGAACGTAAAGTATTCCGCCTTTTGTCCATAATTGGTTTGGACCTCTGTCTGGTAAAATTCCAGTGTCAGCTATATTTCTCTTGTAGCTTTCACCATAATTACCAACTTGCTTGATAATTCTTAAGCTCCAGTCGTTGTCTAGACCAAAAGCAGCACCTAATTCACCTTCAGCTCCAACTAATCTTTTGATTGCTGGGTTATCTGAAGTTTTCATCATGTCTGCATTTGCTGAAGTAATACCATATTCTTCAGCTTCGATCATAGTGTTCAAAGACCATCTAACGATATCTTCCCAAACTGCATCACCTTGTCTAACAACTGGTCCTAAAGGTTCTTTAGAAATAGTTTCTGGTAGAACAATGTGTTCATCAGGGTTTTTCATTTTTGTTCTTTGAGCAGCTAAACCAGATTTATCAGTAGTGTATGTATCACATCTACCTGCATCGTAAGCAGCAACAACTTCGTCAGCTTTTTCAAATGCAACTGGCTCATAAGAAATTCCTTTTGAATTAAAAAAGTCTCTCATGTTTAACTCAGTTGTTGTACCAATATTTGTACAAGCTGAGATACCATCTTTGAATTGGCTAGTTGAAGTGATACCTGAGCTTTTTCTTACCATGAAGCCTTGACCATCGTAGAAGTTTACTCCAACGAAAGTAAGTCCGATATCAGCATCTCTAGAAAGAGTCCAAGTTGTGTTTCTTGATAAGATATCAATCTCACCAGAAGTTAAAGCAGTAAATCTTTCTTTAGCACTTAGTGGTGTAAACTTAACTTTGTTTGCATCACCTAATACTGCAGCAGCTACAGCTCTACATACGTCAACGTCAACACCAGTCCAATTTCCTGCAGCATCAGCATTAGAAAATCCTGGAAGACCTTGAGATACTCCACATCTTACAAACCCTTTTTTCTGAGTGTTTTTAAGTGTTTTAGATTTTTTAGCAGCCATAGACTCTGTTGTAAAAGTGAACAACACAGCAACCATAGCAACTAAAGAAGTTAATTGTTTTAAGTATTTAAACATATTTCTTCCTATTGTTTATTTATTTGTTAACAAATAATTCAAAATTACTTTTGAATATTCTTAATTTAAGCATGATAAAAATAGGGGTTCAAGAGAAATTTAATCTCATTTCAAATTAATTGGAAATCTAGTCAAGATAAATTTTGACCAAAAATGTGCTAGTAATGGCGCGCCCTGAAGGATTCGAACCTACGACCCTCGGTTTAGAAAACCGATGCTCTATCCAGCTGAGCTAAGGGCGCAAAATCTTATTACATATACAATAATTAATTAATTTTTAAAAAGAAATTTTTTCACAAGAAGCAAAATTGTTAATAACTCAATTCGTCCAACAATCATGAAAAAAATAAGACAATATTTGGTAAAATATGAAAGGTTATGAAAAGTTAGATCACTTAAACCATATGAACTTGAATTGACAGTATTCATTAATGTCAAAATTGATAACTTAAATGAATTTTCAAAGTTAAATTCGCTCATAGTCAATAAGGTTGTTAAAATAAAAAGTGATAAAATAAATATGAGAACAGATAAAAAATATTTACTTATCTCATCAAAGTCAAAATTTACTTCAGAGAAAAATAACTTATTCTTATATATATTTTTTGGTCTACTGAATGATAGAATTTGATTAACTGAATATTTAAATAAAGAATAAATTTTCATAAATCTCAACCCTGAACTTGTAGAAAAAAAAGATCCTCCAATAATTACCAAAATCAAATAAACGAAAGTCAAATTTGTATTTGAATTGTCTAGTGTAAAACCAATATTCGACATACTGCTTGATATTGACAAAAAATAATTCAAAAAGTTTTGATTAAAACTAAAAAATAAAAAAAAGATAATTAAAACTATCACAAAATAAATTATTAAATTAAGATCTTCATACAAAAAATTTATATTTTTTTTCTTGAAGAAAACTAAGTTGTAACTGAAAAAAATACTAAAAAAAGATGTCAACATCAAAAGTGACAAAATAATAGTTTGAGTGTCATCTTTAATTATACTAGATAAATTATTTGTAGGTAAAAAACCACCTGACGAAATTAATGAAAATGCTAAATTTAAAGAATCGAAAGTTCTTATAGAAAATAAATTTAGTATTATAAAAATTACCAAAGTAATACCGGAGTAAATAAAAAAAACTTTTATTGCTTGTTTAAGCACTTCTGAAGTATTAAATGAAAAAAAATTTGTTAAAGTTTTTTTAAAATTCTCATCATAAATATCTATTAAATAAATTATAGAAAATAAGAAATATAGACCACCGATCCATTGAATAGTTGATCTCCATAATATAAGGCTTTGATCTATATTTTTTATATTTTCAAAGATAGTAAAACCAGTAGAGGTAAAGCCTGAAACTGCTTCAAAAAAAGAATTTATAAAAGTTAAGTTATAAATACTTAGGTAAAAAGGAATAGATAAAATTAAAGGTAGTAAAATATATCCCAAAAAAACAGTTAAAATTTTTTGAAAAATTGATGTTTTTTTAGGCGATATTTTTAAACTATAGAAAAGAATTGCCAGTATCGAAGATAAAAATAAACTTAAATAATAAGTATCTAAGTTTAGATAAAGATTGAAATAGTAAGAATAAATTATATTAAAAAAAGATAAAATAGAAATTAATCCAAAAAAGAAACTTAGATATTTAATTTGTAATCCAAACATCTAATTATACTGAACTTAATCTAAAGATATTTTCAACAAACGATATAGAGTCTTTTTTAACAATAAATACAACTCTATCATCTTTTTTAAAAACAAAATTGGATCTAGGTATAATTATTTTTTCATCTCTTAATACAGCGCCAATTCTTAATTCATCTGGTAAATTAGAATTTTTAATTTCTTTGTTAATTAGTTCAGAAGTTTCAATTATTTCAGCTTCAATTACTTCGTATTCACCATCTGATAACGTATACGCATTTTCAATTGTTCCTTTGTGGATATGTTTTAAAATACTTGAAACAGTTGTCATTCTAGGATCAATTAAATCATCAATTTTTAATGAAGATTGAAGAAGTGAATAATTTGGTTTGTTAATTAATGCCATTGTTCTTTTGTCATCTATTTCTTTTTGGTCTTTAGCGAATTTTTCAACTAACACACTGACCATTAAGTTATCCTCATCATCATTTGTTAGAGCTAATACAGTTTCAGCTTCCCCTAAATTTGCCTCAGTTAAAACTTCTTCATCCAGACCATCACCATTTATGACAATCGCATCGTTTAGTTGATTTGCTAAAAACTCTGCTCGCTCCTTATTTTTTTCAACAATTTTAACCCTAACTGTTTCTAAGGTTTCCTCAATGTTCTTAGCTAAATTAAAACCAATATTTCCTCCACCAATAATTAAAATCTTTTTGGATATTTTTTCCTCATGACCAAAAGCTTCGAGAGTCTCTGACATTTGTGACGAATTAATAATTACGTAAATTTTGTCATCTTTTTTTACTGAGTCTGTTTTTTTTGGAATAAAAAATTTATTATCTCTATTAATTCCGATAATATTAGCCTCTAATTTTGGGTATTTGTTTGTGAGTTCATTAAACTTAATACCTATAGATTTACAATCTTCTTTAATGAATATCTCCAATAATCTTATTTTATTATCAGCAAAAGGTACACTATCTAAAGCACCTGGTGCCTCCAATTTTCTTTGAATAGATTTGGAAATTTCTATCTCTGGAGAAATAATCACATCTATTGGTAAATTTTCTTTATTATAAACTCTTGTAAATCTTGGGTTTAGATAGTCTTGTGACCTAATTCTTGCTATTTTTTTTTGAATATTGAATATTGAAAATGCTATTTGACAAATAAGCATGTTAATTTCGTCATTTCTTGTAACTGCTATAATCATATCTGTTTCAGCGGCATTCGCTTTTTCAAGTATTGATGGATATGTAGCTTTTCCAACGATCGCCTTAACATCCAAACTATCATTGATTTTTTGGATATCCTCACTTGATTGATCAATAACTGTTATTGAGTGACCTTGTTCACTCAATAACTTTGCAATGGTAAAACCTACTCTACCGGCACCACAGATGATTATATTCATTTTAGTTAAATTCTTTTATTCCTAAGCCTTTAAGCTTTCTATGAAGAGCACTTCTCTCCATACCAACAAAGTTAGCTGTTTTAGATATATTCCCATTAAATTTTTTAAGCTGGATAGTTAAATACTCTTTTTCAAAGTTTTCTCTAGCTTCTTTTAACGGCACAGATAAGCTATTTTCACCAATTTTATCATCATAATTGTCGCTTTTTAAAGACTCTTTTACAATGTTGGAGATTTTGTCTTTTGTATCAGGTTGTAAAATTGCAATTCTTTCAATCAAATTTCTTAGTTCCCTTACATTGCCTTTCCAATCATGATTCAAAATATATGAGTCATTTTCATCAATATCTAATTCTTTAATATTATAACTTGCAGAAATCATCTTTGAAAAATATCTTATTAGTAGAGGTATATCTGAAATTCTTTCGTTTAATGATTTAATGTTAATTTCAAAAACATTTAATCTATGATAGAGATCCTCTCTAAAATTACCTATTTTTATTTCATCTTTTAAATCCTTACTTGATGAACAAATTAATCTAACGTCAACATTAATATCATTATTACCATTTAATCTTTTAAATTTTTGATCAATAAGAACTCTTAATATTTTTGATTGAATGACAAGGGGAATTTCAGAAACTTGATCAATTAATAAAGTGCCTTTATTAGCTTTTTCTAAAGCACCATATGAAATTGAACCATCGCTCTTTTCTTCCCCAAATAATTCTTGTTCATATTTTTCCGAGTCAAGAAGTGCTCCATTTAGAATAATAAATGGATTTTTTTCTCTTTTAGAATTTTTATGAATTTTTCTTGCAATTAATTCCTTCCCTGAACCAGATGGCCCATTTATAAGAATCCTACTCTCAGTTAAAGATATCTTTTTTATTTGTTCACGTATTGTAGATATATTCTTACTATCACCTATTAAATCATATGAAGAAAATAACTTATTTTCATAATCCTTATTTTGTTTTTTTAATTGAAGATTTTCAACGGCTCTGGTTATAAAGTTTAACAATCTAGCTTGGTCAAAAGGTTTTTCTACAAATTCAAATGCACCATGCTTTAATGAATTAACAGCCATTTCAATATTAGCATGTCCTGTAATAATAATTACTGGTACATCTTTATTTTTAGACTTGATATGAGATAATAGCTCTATTCCATCATTATCCCCTTTATCTAATTTTACATCTAGGATAGCTACATCAGGCATTTTTTTGTCAATTTCTTTTAAAGCTTGATTATAATTAGCCGCAACTCGAGTTTTGTAACCAGCATCAACAATTAATTCATTAAGGATATTTCTTATATCCGCATTATCATCAACTATTAATATTTCTGTTGTCATTTAAATAAAACCTTATCTCTATTTTAGCGCCATTGTTAATTGGAATAAATTCAAGTTCACCTTTGTGATCATTTATAATTTTATTAACTATAGATAAGCCAAGTCCAGTTCCATTTTTTTTTGTTGTGTAATATGGATTTAAAATTTCTTCTATATTATTTTTATCAAAACCAACACCATTGTCTTCTATTGATATTAAAATATGGTCATTATTTGATGAAATATCAATTGAAATTTTCTTTTTAAAATCATGGTTTTTTTCAATTTTTTGTTCGATACTCTCAATAGAGTTCTTTATCAGGTTAATGAAAACTCTTGAAATTTGCTCTTTGTCACATTCGAGTAAAATCTCTTCATCTTTTTTATTTAGATTAATTTCAATGGATTTATTAACTTCTGATAATAATTTGATATTTTCAATTAATAACTTTACTAAATTATTTCTCTTAAAAATAGGTTTTGGCATTCTGGCGAAATCTGAAAATTCGTTTACCAAATTTTCTATTTGTTTTATTTGAGAGTTTATAATTTTTAAATTTTCTTTAAATGATTGTTGGTCTTCATTAGTTATTTGTCTAGAATATTTAGTTCTAATTCGATCTATTGTTAATTGTATTGGTGTAAGAGGATTTTTAATTTCATGTGCTAACTTTCTTGATAAATTTCCCCAAGCCTTATATCTTTCGTTTATTATTAATTTTTCTTGCTGATTTTTAAGTCTACTAATCATAGAATTAAAATTTTTATTTAAAACTTCCATATCTTTATCTGTTTTAATTTCTGGTACTTTTGCATTTAGATTTCCATAACCTATTTCTGTTGATGCAAAAATAAGATTATTGATTGATCTAAAAAATCTTGACGAGAATCTGATCGCAATTGTAATAGAGATGAATAACAATAATGAAACAATTATAATATATATAATGAAAAATGAAATTTTTATACCAGTGCTTCTTTCTTCAACAGTATAATAGAAATTTATTGCTTCTTGGGACTCAGATAAATAATTGGAAATATTTTTATCTAGAAATTTTACAACATACAAAAAACGATCTTCAGATGATTGTAGTCGCATTATGGCAGCAGAAATATTAGCTCTGGCATTTATTATTTTTAATGGTCTATCATCCTCAAGAACTAAATTTAAAGCTTTATCAACAGGCGGAATATAACTATCTTTATTTTCAGTTGAGTATAATAGTTTTTTATTTTTATCTATAATATGAATTTCATCGACATTTCTTATTAATTTTTGTGTCCTTAAAAACCTTAAATACTCATTGGCATTTTCATTCAAAAAATTAGCACTTTTATTTGTATCAAAGGCAATCAAAATAATATCTGATTGAATTTTATTTCTTACTTCTTCAACATAATTTTTTGCAAGTTCATAAGAATTATTTACAACAGTTGTAACTTTTTTATCAAAATACTTTTCTAAAGCGAAAGAAAAAAGAAACAAAGAGAAGATTGAAATTAAGATTGATGGAATAAGAGTAAATAGAGAGAAATAAGTTATATATTTTTTATTAGAGGTTAAACCATCTTTATCAATATCGCTCTTTATAGAATTTTTAATTTCAACAAAAATAAATAT
>CACMTZ010000005.1 GCA_902616725.1 uncultured Pelagibacteraceae bacterium | reverse complement strand
ACCTTTTTTTTTTAAAAGCTTTATTTTTGATTTATCGTTAGAATTATGGAAAATTATAGTATTTTCATTTTTTATAGATTTAGCTATATAACTTCTTAAATTTATTTCTAAATTTCTGTCTAAAATAATTCTTTTTGGGGAGAATTGACTAAAACCCTCCAACCTACAATTTAGTTTTGGATTATCTATATTTAGTGTTTTGCCAGTAATCATAATTCCATCACTTTTTAATCTTAAATAATGAGCCAATTTATCAGATGTTTTATCAGTAATTCTCTTTGATATTTCGCTGTAAATAATCTTATTCTTCGATACCGCAATTTTTCCAATTACATATGGTAGTTTCTTTTTTCTATTAAAAGAATAAGATCTGTATAAATTTTCTGCGTCTTTTCTTAAAAGCCCCTTTTTAACTCTAATGTTGTTTTTTCTTAATATTGAATAACTCTTGCCTTTTACTTTTAAATCAATGTCATCCATTGAATAATAAACTTCTCCAATTTTATTCTTTATAATATTTTTGGTGCAGGGCGGAGTTTTTCCATAATGATTACATGGTTCTAAAGTAACATACATTTTTGAGTCTTTTAAATTTTCTGAACAATTTAAAATAGCGTTATGTTCAGCATGAGGTCTGCCATTATAGCCTGTTTGTCCTATAGATATTATTCTATTATTCTTTACAATTACACATCCAACTGATGGATTGTTTCCTGTTAAACCTCTTCGCGCATTAGCTAAATTTAAAGCTAATTTCATGAAATTTTTATCTTGAGTTGAAAATTTATCTTTTTTTGTAGACATCAAGCTTGTCCACAAATTGTACGAAATCTTGTTCTTCTCTAAAATTTCTGTATACAGATGCAAATCTAACATAAGCTACTGGATCAAGTTCCTTTAAACCTTCCATGACCATTGTTCCGATTGTATTACTTGCAATTTCATTCTGACCTAATTCTTCTAAAGATCTTGTAATTCGACTGATAAATTTTTCGACAGTTTCTGTATCTAAAGGTCTCTTTTTTAATGCAATGTAAATTGACTTAGCTAATTTGTCTCGATCAAAAGAAGATTTCCTTCCATTTTTTTTTACAACCATTACCTCACGATGCTGAATTCTTTCAAATGTAGTAAATCTTGCACCACAACTACATAGTCTTCTTCTACGAATCGCAGTTCCATCTTCTGTAGGTCTGGAATCAACTACAGAAGTTTCCCCTTTTTTCTCACAAGGACAGATCATTTATTCAAATTTTTATAAATTGGAAAATTGGAACATAAACTTATAACTTCTTGTCTCACTTCATTTTCCACTTTACTATTATCCTCTGGATTTTCAGATAATCCTTTTATTACTTTAGTTATTAATTCACCTACTTTTTCAAATTCTTTTAAACCAAATCCTCTTGTTGTAGCAGCTTGTGAACCAAGTCTTATACCTGAAGTTATCATTGGTTTTTCTGTATCAAACGGGATCCCATTTTTATTACAAGTAATATTGGCTCTACATAAACTCTCAGAAGCTATATTTCCTTTTACGCCAAAAGGTCTCAAGTCAACTAACATTAAATGTGTATCAGTACCACCTGAGTAAATCTTAAATCCATTATTTTTTAGAGTCTCTGCTAACATTTTAGCATTTGCTAAAACATTTTTTATGTAAGTTTGAAATTCAGGTTTTAATGCTTCAAAAAAACCTGCAGCTTTAGCGGCAATGATATGCATTAAAGGACCACCTTGATAACCAGGAAAAACAGCTGTATCAAATTTTTTTCCAAGATCTAAATCATTCGATAAAATAATTCCACCTCGTGCACTTCTGAATACCTTATGTGTTGTCGATGTTACGACATGTGCATAGTCACAAGGATTTGGATATCCTTTGCCAGCTACTAAACCGGAAAAATGGGCCATATCAACCATAAGATATGCACCAACCTTATCAGCTATTTCTCTAAATCTTTTAAAATCAATTACTCTTGAATACGCACTACCACCTGCAATAATTAATTTTGGTTTATGCTCTAGAGCGAGTTTTTCAACATTATCATAATCAATTAATTCAGATTTTTTATCTACGTCATAACTTATTGCATTAAACCATTTACCAGACATTGAAATTTTTAATCCATGAGTTATGTGACCTCCTGAATTTAAGCTCATACCCATAAAAGTGTCGTTTGGTTTTAACAAAGCCAAAAATACAGCACCATTTGCTTGAGCACCTGAATGAGGTTGAACATTTGCATACTTACAATTGAAAAGTTTTTTTATTCTTTCAAGTGCCAGTTGTTCTGCTACATCAACATGCTCACAACCATTGTAATATCTTTTGCCTGGATATCCTTCTGCATATTTATTTGTTAGAACTGATCCTTGAGCTTCTAATACAGCTTGTGAAACTATATTCTCAGAGGCTATTAACTCAATATGATTTTGTTGTCTAATTAACTCATCATTTATTGCCTTAAATAAATCTGGATCAGATTTTGAAAGACTTTTTTCAAAAAAATCTTGGTAAGAAGAATTTATATATTTTGTTTCACTTGACATTTTTTCCTTATATCTTTTTTACTCTTTTTTTGTGTCTACCACCCTCAAATTTAGTATTAATAAATGTTTCAATACATTTAAAGGCAGTATTTTTTTTTGTCAATCTAGATCCTAATGTTATAATATTAGCATTGTTATGCAATCTTGATAATTTAGTGTTTTTTATTGAATAACACATCGCTGCTCGAATTTTTTTGTGTTTATTGGCCGCCATTGACATTCCCATACCTGAACCACAAACTAAAATACCCATATTTTTTGAGTTAACGCTGACCTTTTTACATAACTTATGAGCATAATCTGGATAATTTACTGAGATCTTTGAGTTATCAGTCCCAAGATCGTGAAAATTATATCTTTTAAAAAACTTTTTTTTAATTTGTTCTTTCAAATTATATCCAGCGTGATCTGAAGAAATAAATATTTTTTTCAAATTAATTAAATTTGTAATCTAAAACGCAGGCAACTAAATGGATTCTATTTTCCTCTCCTCCATTGAATGCGTTGTGATATTTAGTATTATTAGTAATCCAAACAGATCCATCTGCGGGCATGTGTTTTGCAACATTATCAATAACCATTATAGAGCCTGGGTTGGTAATTATCGGAATATGTAGTCTAGGCTCTGGATCTCTGTGCCAGCTTAAAGTTGATCTTGGCTCCTTTAATAAAATTCTTACACGTCCTAATTTATACTTTGAGGAAAGTACATCAAACACTTCTTTGAAATAAGTATGTTTGTAATCTTCAATAAATTCAGAATAAGCAGACTCATCAATCATTTGATCTCTCATAGCTTCTTTTCCAGATGAGTCTGGTTTAGTCCAGAACACACCTCTTGCTTTGTTACCTTTAATAGAGTCTGGATCACCTGGTATTTGTGTTAATGAAATGGCACCAAAATTTGAAACACCATCAACACCTGAAAAACCCTTGATGGTTAATAATTCTTTATAAGCATTTTGAAGTTTGTTTACATCAAACTTAATATCTTGTTTTTGGAAATCGTTAAAATTTAAATTCATCTGTAATTTTTTGTCTCCTAATGTTGTTTAATATCTTTTTTAAGATATATTTGTATATAACATTTGTCGCATATTTTAAATAGATTACAACATGATTACAGGAAAATTCCCAGCATTGAGACTAAGACGTAATAGAAAAACTGATTGGTCAAGAAGGTTAATTGAAGAAAATAATCTTACACCTAATGATTTTATTTTACCCATTTTTCTAATTGATGGAAAAAATAAAAAACAATCTATTAAATCAATGCCTGGTGTTTACAGGTACACAATCGATAAATTAAATAATATAGTAGATGGAGCAATTAAAAAAGGCATACCTATGATTGCATTATTTCCATACACTCAAAAAAGAAAAAAAAACGACTTAGGCACCGAGGCTCTTAACGAAAATAATCTGGTTTGTAGGGCACTACAAAGAATAAAGAATAAATATAAAAATGAGATTGGAATAATGTGTGATGTTGCATTAGATCCATATACTTCACATGGTCATGATGGACTTTTACAAAACAAATATGTGTTAAATGACGAAACCATAAAAATTTTATTAGATCAATCTTTATTGCAAGCACAAATGGGTTGTGATGTTTTAGCACCATCTGACATGATGGATGGTCGAATTGGTGAAATTAGAAAGTACCTAGACAAACATAATTTTAAAATGACACAAATACTTTCTTATGCTGTTAAATATGCTTCAAGTTTTTATGGCCCTTTTAGAGATGCAGTTGGTTCAAAAAACTTATTAAAAGGAAATAAAAAGAATTATCAAATGGATTATAGAAATAGTGATGAAGCCTTAAGAGAGGTTGCTTTGGATATAAAAGAAGGAGCTGATATGGTTATGGTTAAACCTGGACTACCATATCTTGATATAATTAAAAAAGTTAAAGAAAATTTTAAGATTCCAGTTATGGCATATCAAGTCTCAGGTGAATATTCTTTATTAGAACATGGAATTAAAAATGATTTAACTGATCGAAACATTATTTTAGAAAGTCTTATTTCTTTTAAAAGAGCTGGAGCTAATGCTATTGTTAGTTATTACGCTGATAGATTAGACCAAATTATTAAATAATTATTTTAAAGTATTAATAAATTGTAATCTGCTGATTGGTTGGTTTAGGTTATTTGGCTTTAAAATTGACTTTTCAAGATAATCACTCAACAATTTAAGACCTGTTAGTAAAGATCCTATATCTTCAGTTGAGTTATTTTTATCTATTAAAAAATTAGGTATAATTCTTTTATCTGTTGATGACTTCGATATATATTGTTTTTGATCACCAATAATTTTTTCATTAACTAAATTCTCAAAATTTAAGTCATAGCCTAGAGATTTAAATAATTCCAACTCCCAAAAGATATAATTTTTTATCCAGTCTTCAGAGTCCAATAAAACATAAAATTCTTCTAACAAAGAAAATATCTTTGCATTTTTTTGTGACTCAGCTGTAAGTAATTTAACTAAATTCATAGCTGAGGAAATACAAGTTAATTTTTGATGATTATCAAAATATAATGGAGATAAAACTTCTTGAATCTCTACTTTAAAATAACCCATACTATTTTCATTTTTAGAATTATAATTTACATATAGTTTATTTCCTATTTGAAGATAGTTCTTAATTTTTTTTGAAGTGCCGCCGAAAATAATGCCACTTACTTTACCAAAATTTTTAGTGTAAATTTCGGATATTAATGAATTTTCATTATATTTATTTTTATTTAATAAAAATCCAATGTCGTCCCAAATCATAATTTACTCTGACTTTGTAAACATTTTATAGCAGCATTTTGTTCGGCATCTTTTTTTGAACTACCTTCTGCTAAAAAAAACTTAGTATCAATTAATTTTACACCAACCTTAAAAAGAGGTTTATGTCTTGGTCCAGTATTTGAAATAAGTTTATAAATAGGTAATTTCTTAAATCTTTTTAAAGAGAATTCTTGTAATTTTGTTTTTGCATCTATTTGAGTAATAACACTATCTTTAATATTTTCTGACCATAGTTCTAAAATAAATTTTTCTACAGAATTAAAACCTTTATCCAGATAGATAGATCCTATTAATGCTTCACAACAATCAGAAACAACTTTATCCTCTAATATATTTTTCTTTTTCTTAATATCTAAAGTTAAAATATATTTATCAAGGTTTATTTTTTTTGCGATTTGTAAACAGGTTTTCTTATTTACTAAAGATGCAAACTTTTTGTCTAATATACCTTCTTTTTCATTGGGGTAAATTTCCAAAAGTTTTTTTGCAATTACTAATCCTAAGACACGATCTCCTAAAAATTCTAATTTTTCATTATTAATTTCTTTGTTATAGCTTTTATGAGTTAATGATCTAACTAACAAATCTTTGTCTTTAAAATTGATCTTAATCTTTTTTTCTAAAGTTTGATAATTAATTTTCATTATTTGATCTTTTGAAAGAATCTATCAAATCTGATTGATTTGTTCCATTTCCAAAATGAAAAAATACTTCCAATAGATCTATCTGAGGAGAAGAAAATAAATTGAGCCTTTCCTACTAAATTATCTTTATGTACATATCCTACGCTTGATAAATATCTACTATCCTTGGAACAATCTCTATTGTCTCCCAAATAGAAGTAGTGATCCTTTGGAACTATAAATTTATCAGAATTTTTAAAAGCATAATCTTTTAAGTAAACAGTTTTATGTTTTTTTCCATTAGGTAAAATTTCCTCAAACGTAAATACATCAATGGTTCTATTTCCACAGAATATTTTATCATTTTCTGAGATTCTTGATTTCAAAACTTCTGCATTGTTTATATACAAATTTGAATTAATAAATTGTACTTGATCTCCGGGTAAACCAATTAATCTTTTTATATAATCAGTTCTATTATCTGCAGGAGTTTTGAATACTACAACATCTCCTCTTTTTGGCTCACTGAACATTACCCTTCCAGTAAAAATAGGTGGACTAAACGGAAATGAATGTTTGCTATAACCATATGAATATTTAGTTACAAATAATCTGTCTCCAACTAACAGATTAGGCTCCATCGATGAAGATGGTATGTAAAATGGTTGAAGAAATATCGATCGAATAAAAATAGCAATAATTAATGCATAAAATAAGGTTTTTATATTTTCTTTAAAGAAATTTTTATCTAACATTATCTTTTAACCAAAATTGTAAATGCTATTGAATGATCTTTTTCATCAGATAGTGAAAGAAACAAGTCATATTTCTTAATTTTGAACTTTTTTTTTATGATTTTATCAATTTTTTTTGATTTATAGAAAAAAGGTTTACCCATTTTATCATTTAAAATTTCAATATCTTTAAAACTCAAATTATCTCTTATGCCGGTGCCAAATGATTTTGATAAAGCTTCTTTTGCTGCAAACCTTTTTGCAAAAAAGTTTGTTCTATTAATTTTATTTTTAGAAAATTTAAGTTCATTAGGTCCAAAAGTTCTTTTTATAAAGTTTTGGTTTTTAATTAAAGGCTGAATTCGTCTATTATTTACTACATCAACTCCAATGCCTAATATTTTCATTTCTGTTATTTAATAATTTTTTTAAACTTTTTTATTACTTTGGATAAACCAAAAAATACAGACTCACCGATTAAATAATGTCCTATATTAAATTCTTCTATTTCTTTAAATCTAGATAATAGTTCAGTTGTTTTATAATCAAGTCCATGACCAGCATGAACTTCTAAACCAATTTTCTTTGCAATAATTGAACATTTTTTTATTCTGTTAAGCTCTTTGGAATAATTCTTCTTCAATTTTACTAATCTAGAAAGTCTACCTGTATGAATTTCAACACAATCAGATCCTAATTTATACGAGGTTTTGATATCATTAATTGATGGATTTATAAATAAACTAGTTCTAATTTTTTTCTTTTTAAATTTCAAAATTATATTTTTAATTTTATTTTTATTTTTATCTAAGTCTAAACCTCCCTCTGTAGTGACTTCTTTTCGATTTTCTGGCACTAAACAAATATAATTTGGTTTTATTTTTAATGCTTTACTTATCATTTTTGGGTTAGTTGAGATTTCCAAATTAACTAAAATCTTTTTTAAAGAACAAATTTTTTTTGCATCATTATCTTTTATATGTCTTCTATCTTCTCGAAGATGAATTGTTATTGAGTCAGCACCAGCTTTTTTAACAAATTTAGCTGCAAATATCGGATCTGGATGTAATTCACCTCTAGCATTTCTCAGGGTTGCTATATGATCAATATTTACTCCAAGACGTCTCACTTCGTGTATCTACTTCCTGGCGTTGAAATTGGAATTAATTTCAACTCGTTTGGAATGTTGTTCTTTTTATAAGTTGGAACAGAAATTTTGAGGTGTGAAACTATATTTTTTTTTATCTTTAAATTATTTTCTGATGATCTATCAATAATTGTTGCAAAACCAATTAGTTTTGCTTTTGAGTTTTTAATCAATTTTACACATTCCATGCTTGATTTGCCTGTGGTTATAACATCTTCAATAATTAATACTTTTGATCCTTTTTTAATTTGAAAACCTCTTCTTAATTGAAATTTCCCTTTTACTCTTTCACAGAAAATAGTTTCTTTTTTAAGCAGTCTACCAATTTCATAACCGATTATTATACCACCCATTGCTGGTGATAAAATTAAGTCGAAGTTTTTAAATTTTTTCTTAATTTTTCCGGCTAAAGATTTACAAATTTTCTCTGCCTTATGCGGAAAACTTAATAGTTTTGCGCATTGAATATATTTTGAAGAGTGTAATCCAGAAGATAAAACAAAATGTCCCTCTAATAATGCATTAGTTTTTCTTAAAATATCTAAGGATTTTTTGTGTGAAAGCATTTCTTTTATCTTCGTGTCTAATTATCTTAAATTTTATACCTTTTTGTTTTAGCTCTGCAATAAAATTAGTGAAATTTTTTAAATCCCTTATAATTAATTGAAATTTAAAATTTATATAGTTAGGGTTTTTGCCTGCCATCACAAGGTTTGAAATATTCAGTTTATGCTCTCCGATTAATGAACTAACATTACCAAGCTGACCGGGTTTATCTGGTAAAGATATCCATAAAGTAGTATTGTACTTTTTTACTCTTTCCTCTTTTCTTTCTCCCTTTTCATGCCAATAACGTCTTATAGCTGCCCTTGCTTTTCCTGTTTTTGTTATCGGGATCCAATGCAATGATGGTGAATGATTTTTAGAGGTAATAATTTTAACTCGATCTCCATTTCTTAAAATAGTTTGGAGTTCACTTTTATTACCATTAATTTCACATCCGATCGCGGTATCTCCTATTTTAGTATGTACGGCATATGCAAAATCAATTGGAGTAGCATCTTTTGGTAATTTAATAACCGATCCTTTTGGTGTAAAACAAAATACATTTTCTTGGAACATTTGTAGTTTTGTATATTCATACGAATGTTCTGGATTTTCATTTTTTTCAATGATTTCTACTAAATCTTTTAACCAATCATATTCTTTCCAAGTTAAAGAATTAAATTTCTCAGAGGATTTATATTGCCAATGTGAAGCAATACCTCTTTCAGCGAAATCATGCATTTCTGTTGTTCTAATTTGAATTTCTATGGGTTTTTTATTAGATCCAATAACTGCGGTATGAATTGATTTATAACCATTAATTTTAGGTGAAGAGATATAATCTTTAAATTTGCCAGGTATACAATTGTATTCTTTATGTATTATCCCTAAAGTTTTGTAACAATCATCAATATTTTTTAAAATTATTCTAAATCCAATAATATCAGTTATTTGCTCAAGAGAAACTCGTTTCTTTTGAACTTTTCTCCAAATTGAAAAAGGTGTTTTGCCTCTTCCATAAATTTTAGATAGTATATTATTGTCATTTAACAAAGTGTTGATTTCAATAGAAAGAGATTCGAAAATATCTTTTTTGTCAGATTTGATTTCATCTAATCTATTTTGAATTAGTGTTCTTGCATCATTATTCAAAACCTCAAAAGATAAATCTTCTAGCTCATCACGAATTCTATGCATTCCCATTCTATCAGCTAATGGTGCATAAATTTCCATTGTCTCTTGTGCAATTCTTTTTCTTTTATCTTCTTTAGTGATAGCTTTTATCGTTCTCATATTATGTAAACGATCTGCAATTTTAACTAACAAAACTCTTATATCTTTTGAGGTTGCTAAAATAAGTTTTCTAAAGTTTTCTGCTTTTGAGTTTGTGGTTGCGGTGTTTTCAAAAACTGAAATTTTTGTAACACCATCAACTAAATCTGCAACCTCTTCACCAAATTCTCCTTTAATGGTCTCGTAAGTAGCGTAGGTATCTTCGATTGTATCATGTAATAAACCAGTAGTAATAGTAGCACTATCTAATTTGAGATCTGTTAGGATATTTGCTACTTCTATTGGATGTACTGAATATGGGTCACCTGAAGCTCTCTTTTGATTACTATGTGCTTTAACAGCAAAATCATAAGCTTTATTCAGTTTTTCAGGGTTTAAAAATTTGTTATAAATTTTTACTTTATTTATTAAATCTTCAGAATTAAGCATTCAAACACTATATCACTAAATTAAATTTGTTTAATAGACCTAATGTCTCTATTTTTTAATGATAATAATAGTTTTTTTATGGAATGTTTTGAAACTGGATGTTTCCAATTTTTATCTATCTCAAATAATGGAAAAAGGACGAAATTTCTTTTATGCATTCTTGAATGAGGTAGATTTAATTCACCTTTCATTTTTCTTCTATTAAAATCAATTATATCGATATCGCACTCTCTAGGAGCATTTCGAAGTCTTTTCTTTCGTCCCAGGCTTGTTTCAATAGTTTTACAAACACTTATTAATTCAAAAGGTGATAATTTAGTTAGAACCTTAACTACAACATTGTAAAATTTAGGATTGTTATTATCAGGCCAAGACAAACTCTCATAATAGCTTGATGATTTTACTATCATAATATCATTAAGAATTAATTTTGATTTAGCTAATTCAATATTATTGATTTTATTTCCAAGATTAGAACCTATACCTAAATAGACAGGATTAACTTGATTTTCTAATATATCTTGCTCTATCACGATTCCAGTCTCTTTGTTTTTTTACTGCTCTTTTATCAAATTGTTTCTTACCCTTGGCTACAGCTAACTCTAATTTTGCTTTTCCTTTTTTAAAATACATTTTTGTAGGTACTATTGTAAGCCCGTCTCTTTGCATTTTCCCAATTAGTTTATTAATTTCTCTCTTATTTAATAACAATTTTCTTTCATTGGTTGGATTATGGTTTGAATAACTAGCTTGCTTATATGATGCAATATGTGAATTTATCAAGACTATTTCACCTTTTTTTTCTATTGCGTAAGAATCTGCTATGTTAACTTTACCATTACGAATTGATTTTATTTCAGAACCTTTTAAGACAATACCTGCTTCAAACAAATCCTCAAAAAAATAATTGAAACCAGCTTTTTTATTAAGACAAATTATTTTTAAACCACTATTGGTTTTTTTTTTCATTAAACTAGTTTTGCAGAATGAAGTGCTTTTTTAACGATATCCTTAGTTTCAGCTGTCACTTTTACAAGAGGTAGTCTTACATTATCATCACAAAGATTTAATAATTTTGCTGCGTATTTTACTGGACTTGGATTACTTTCGACAAACATTGCATGATGAAGAGGTTGTAATATTTTATCAATTTTTTCAGCCTCTTTAATTTCATCGTTATTTTCAGATTTTGAAAATTTTTGAAAATCAGAACAAAGTTTTGGAGCAATATTTGCAGTAACACTTATAGCTCCCACTCCACCTCTTTTATTAAATTCTAAAGCATTATCGTCATTACCAGTTAATTGAATGAATTCATTTCCCATCTTTTTTAACGTTTGTTCAACCCTATTTAGGTCTCCAGTTGCATCCTTAACACCAATAATATTTTTCAATTCAAATAATCTAGCCATAGTATCAACTGACATATCAATAACCGATCTCCCAGGAATATTATAAATTATTATAGGTATTCCACATTTGTCATTTATTGCTTTATAATGTTGGTATAAGCCTTCTTGTGTTGGCTTGTTATAATAAGGTGTTACAATAAGAGCGCCTGTGGCTCCAATTTTTTCTGCATGAGTTGTAAGTGAAATAGCCTCCTCTGTAGAGTTCGATCCTGTACCTGCAAAAACTGGTAATTTTCCATTACTTTCTTTTACACATAACTCAATCACTCTTTCATGTTCATCATGACTTAAAGTTGGTGACTCACCAGTTGTTCCTGCTGGAACTAATCCATTTGTCCCATTTTGGATATGAAAATGAATTAAATTAATATATGTCTCATCATCAAGTTTATCATTTTTAAACGGGGTGACTAAAGCAACATTTGATCCTTTAAACATAAATACTTATAACATACATTGTAGATTCATATAGTAAAAGATTATGATTAAAAAAATCTTATTTTGGATAGTATTGATTAATTTATTCAGTCTACAAACTATAGCTCAATCTGACATAATCCCATTAAAAAAACCTATCCAATCTGATGAGCTAACACAAAAAAAATTATTAATAGATGTACTAAAACCCTTACCCAAACCAATACCAAAAATAGTAACAAAAGAGATAGAAAAAAAAATTGAATCTAAGCCAGAAAAGAAGATAAGTGGACTGATACTTCCCAAAAAAAAACCATTAATCGCTGGAACAAAAAAAACAACAGAAATAAAGATATCAAAATATTATCGTAAAAAAGATTTTGCATTAGCAAAAAAAGCAATTTCCGATATGAAAAAAGCTAGTTGGACAGCTGCAATTAAAACTGCCAAAAAAGCTAAAGATAAATCTATATATGACTTTATTCAATGGAGGCATTTACTTACAAAGGGAAATCAAGCTTCTTATTATGATTATAAAACATTTATAGATTCAAATGAAGATTATCCTAGAATTGGAAGAATAAAATATTTAGCAGAGCATAAACTTTCTACAGAAAAAGTTAGTCCACAAAAAATTATAGAATGGTTTGGTCCTGCTGAACCTTTAAGTGGTTTTGGTAAAATGATATTGGGTGAAAGTTTTATTCTTAATGGTAATAAAGAAAAAGGAATAAGATTCATTAAAGAAGGCTGGATATCAGCTGAATTGTCTAAAACAGATTTAAGATTTTATCGTAAAAAATTTAAAAAGTACCTTAATGCAGACGATTATATTAAACGAGCAGAATATCTTGCTTGGAATAATAAATACTGGGACTTAAAACGACTATTAAGATATTTACCTAAAGATTATGAACTATTATATACAGCGAGACAACTATTGATGAGTAAATCGTATGGTGTCGATAATGCTATTTCTAAAGTTCCATCTAATCTTAAAAATGATGCTGGTTTAAATTACGATAGATTAAAATGGAGAAGAAAAAGAGGAAGAGTTGATAGTTCTGTTGAAATTCTTCTAAAGATAAAAAACACAAAAGATTACTTAGTTCGTCCGGATAAATGGTGGATAGAAAGAGAAATAATTTCCAGGTCATTAATATATAAAAAAAAATATGAATTAGCTTATAAAATTGCAAGCAACCATGGAATGAATGATGGACCTGAATTTGCTGCTGCTGAGTGGATGAGTGGTTGGATTGCATTAAGTTTTTTAGATGATCCAGTATTAGCCAAAGAACATTTTGAAAATTTTTATAATAATGTTGGATACCCTATTAGTACAGCTAGAGGTGCATATTGGTTAGGTAAAACTTATAAAAAACTTGGTGATAAAGATCTATCTTATAAATGGTTTAAAGAAGCAACAAATTATTTGACCACTTATTACGGTCAATTGGCATTTATGGAAATTAGTCCAAATGAAAAATTTGAGCTTTCAAAAGACATGATTGTTAAAAAAGAATATCGTGATTATTTTTTTAAAAAAGATTTAGTCAAATTGATATATTTACTTGATGAATTAGATGAAGATAAATATGCTAAGCATATACTAAGACATTTGGCTAATGATGATGTTAGTAGTGGTAGTGAGGTTTTAGCAGCTGAACTTGCAACAAATATAGAACGATTTGATTTTGCTATTCAAATTTCTAAAATAGCATCCTATGAAAAAAGATTTCACAACAAATATAATTACCCAATCATAAGCACACCCAAATATATTAATGGAAGAAAAATTCCAGACAATGCTTTCATTCTTTCAATCATAAGACAAGAGAGTGAGTTTGATTTAAGTGCCAATAGTCATGCTGGTGCAAAAGGTTTAATGCAATTAATGCCTTACACTGCTAAACTAGTTGCTAAGCAGGCAAAACTTCCTTATTCAAAATCTAGGTTAACTACTGATGCAGAATATAATATTAACCTAGGGTCACATTATATAGCAGGATTAATTCTTGAATATGACGGTGCTTATCCATTTGCAGTGGCTGCTTACAATGCTGGACCAAAAAGAGTTCGATATTGGAAAAAAATAAACAAAAATCCTCAAAAAAATCAAATTGATTATATCGACTGGATTGAATTAATTAAATTTAAAGAAACTAGAAATTATGTCCAAAGAGTATTGGAAAACTACAATGTTTATAGATACGTGCTTGAACAACAGCCAATCGCAATGAAAGATTTCTTTAAGAATAATCCCTTGTTTTAATAATGGCGGAAGAGGAGGGATTCGAACCCTCGGTACAAGTTTCCTCGCACGGTCATTTAGCAAACGACTGGTTTAAGCCTCTCACCCACTCTTCCAAGAAATTTGTCGCCTTTGATTGTATTGAATAATCAACATTAATAAAGTAATTATTCATTAATTATGAAAAATAAGTATTCAATATTTTCGCTTATTAAAAATGCTTTTTCTTATCATGAAAATTGGGAAAAAGCATGGAAAGACCCTGAGCCAAAAAAAGAATATGATGTGGTAATTATTGGTGGTGGTGGCCATGGTTTAGCAACAGCTTACTATCTCGCAAAAAAACATAATATGAAAAATATTGCTGTTGTTGAAAAAGGTTGGATTGGTGGTGGGAATACAGGAAGAAACACTACAATTATAAGATCTAATTATTTATGGGACGCAAGTGCTGGTCTTTATGATCACGCTCTAAAAATATGGGAAGGCCTTTCTCAAGAATTAAACTACAATGTAATGTTTAGTCAAAGAGGAGTAATGAATCTTGCTCATAATCTTCAAGATGTAAGAGATTTAAAAAGAAGAACCCATGCTAACAGACTTAATGGTATTGATGCGGTATATTTAAATACTGAAGAAGTTAAAAAATTTTGTCCAATAATAAATACATCTCCAGATATAAGATACCCTGTATTAGGTGGAACTTTACAAAAAAGAGCTGGAACCGCAAGACATGATGCAGTTGCATGGGGATATGCACGTGGTGCAGATGAAATGGGTGTGGATATAATTCAGAATTGTGAGGTTAAAGGTATTAAGAGAAATGGCGATACAGTTGAAGGTATTGAAACTACAAAAGGATTTATTAAAACAAATAAAATTGGTGTAGTAGCTGCAGGTCACTCTAGTGTGATAGCTAATATGGCTGGATTAAGGTTGCCATTAGAGAGTAAACCGCTCCAAGCTTTAGTTTCAGAGCCTGTGAAACCAATCATAGATACAGTTGTTATGTCAAATGCTGTTCATGCATATGTTAGTCAATCAGATAAAGGTGAATTAGTAATCGGGGCGGGAACTGATGATTACGTATCGTACTCACAAAAAGGAAGTCATGATATTGTTGAGGGGACATTAAATGCAATTTTAGAGTTATACCCTATCTTTAGTCGTATGAGAATGTTAAGACAATGGGGTGGAATTGTAGATATTTGTCCAGATGCAAGCCCAATTATAAGTAAAACATCAATCAAAGGTTTATATTTTAATTGTGGTTGGGGAACGGGAGGATTTAAAGCTACACCTGGCTCTGGAGATTTGTTTGCGCATACAATAGCCAACGATGAACCGCACAAACTTAATGCTGCATTTAATTTGAATAGATTTGTAAGTGGTGACCTTGTGGACGAACATGGTGCAGCAGCTGTAGCACACTAATGTTTTTAATTAATTGTCCTTTTTGTGGTGAACGAGAACAAAGTGAATTTAAAGCTGGTGGAGAAGCTCATATTGTTAGGCCCAAACAACCAACTGAATTAAGTGACGATCAATGGGCAGAATATTTATTTATGAGAAAAAATATTAAAGGTATTCAATTCGAAAGATGGAACCACATTCATGGTTGTAGAAAATGGTTTAACATGGTGAGAGATACATCAAATGATGAAATTAAAGCCGTTTACAAAATGGGTGAAAAACCACCAGTTAAATAATCAATGACAAAAAATTTAAGAGTTAAAAGTAGTAAATTAGTTGATGAAACATATCGAATTTCATTTAAATTTAATGGTACAACTTATTATGGATTTAAAGGTGATACACTTGCTTCTGCCCTATTGGCTAATAACATCCACCTAGTTGGTAGAAGTTTTAAATACCATAGACCTAGAGGAATTATGACTGCTGGGTCAGAGGAACCAAACGCCATTGTTCAACTTCATAATGGAACTTCAAGAACAGAACCAAATGTAAGAGCTACTGAAATAGAAATATATGAGGGTCTTGTTGCTACAAGTCAAAATTGTTGGCCTAGTGTAAAGTTTGATATTGGAGGTATAAACAATTTTTTAAGTCCATTATTACCTGCAGGTTTTTACTACAAGACTTTTATGTGGCCAGCAAGTTTTTGGGAAAAATATGAATATTTTATTAGAAAATCTGCTGGTTTAGGAAAATCACCTGATGTTCCAGACCCTGACATATATGAACACAAATACATTCATTGCGATGTATTAGTTATTGGTGCAGGTATTTCAGGACTTATCGCAGCAAAAACCTCAGCAAAAAGTGGTTTTAAAACACTATTGGTTGAGGAAAAATCATATTTAGGTGGTTCTACAATTTATCAAGACTCAGAATTTTTTAAAATTAACAATCAAAATTCAGCTTCATGGTTAGAAAAGGAAATCAATGAAGTAAAAAAAATTGAAAATTTAGAAATTAAAACCAGAACAAGTGTTGCTGCTTTTCATGGTTATAATTTTTTATTAGCAAGAGAAAATTTAACTGATCACTTGCCACTTGAACAAAGAGAAAATAAAACTCGTCAAAGATTACTTAAAATACGCGCTAAAAAAGTTATTACAGCCACAGGGTCTATAGAAAGACCTTTAATTTTTGACAATAACGATCGCCCAGGGATATTACTTTCATCTGCTATAAAAAAATATGCAGATTTATTTGGTGTAGCATGTGGAGAGAAAAATATTTTATTTACCAATAATGATAGCGTTTATGAAACTGCAATAAGTTTAATTCAAAAAGGGATTAAAGTACAAGCGATAATTGACAATAGAGAAGAAATTGATTCTAAACTTATTAAAGAAACTGAAAAAAACAATATTAAGATTTATAAAGGTTACACAATTGTAGATACATTTGGATACAAAAGAATAAATAGTGTCTCTATAATGAAATTATCTAAAGATGGTCAAAAGGTTATAGGATCAAAAGAAAATATTTCATGCGATAGTTTAGGTATTTCAGGAGGTTGGACACCAGCAGTTCATCTATTTACTCAATCGGGTGGAAAACTTAAATTTAGAGATGATGATCAAGTTTTTATTCCAAATACTTATCCATCAAATCAGATAAGTATCGGAAGTTGTAATGGTGATTTTACTTTAGATGAAATATTAATTAATACGCCTAAATTACTCAAAGAATTTTTAAATATCAAAAAAACCGAATACGAAAATATTGAAATATATTCAGCATTTAACAAATCAAAAAGAAATATTTGGTTATTGCCTTCGAATAAAATTGTAGGGAAAACTAAATCATTTGTAGATTTTCAAAACGATGCAACAGCCAAAGATATTAAATTAGCTTTAAGAGAAGGTTTCAGGTCTATTGAACATGTTAAAAGATATACAACAACAGGTATGGGTACAGATCAAGGTAAACTTGGGAATATGCATGCCTTAGGAATAATTTCCGAAACAGCGTCTTCTAAAATGGGTGAACTTGGTACAACAACATTTAGACCACCCTACACTCCTCTTACATTTGGTACTATCGTTGGAAGAAATGTTGGTAAATATTTTGATATAATAAGAAAAACACCAATTCACGAGTGGCATGTTGAAAACAAAGCTGAATTTGAGAATGTAGGACAATGGAAAAGAGCTTGGTATTATCCACAGAATGGTGAAAACATGCACGAAGCTGTTCAAAGAGAGAGTAAAGCTGCAAGAGATAGTGCAGGCATATTAGATGCATCCACGTTAGGTAAAATTGATATTCAAGGTACTGATGCCTCTGAATTTTTAAATAGAGTTTACACCAACGCTTGGTCAAAACTTGAGATTGGAAAATGTCGATATGGTTTAATGCTGAACGAAGATGGCATGGTCTATGACGATGGTGTTACTACCAGATTAGACGAAAATCATTATATTATGACAACGACAACTGGTGGTGCTGCTACAGTTTTAGGTAAACTTGAAGATTATCTTCAAACAGAATGGCCTGAGCTAGATGTGTATTTGACATCTGTAACTGACCATTACGCAACTATTAGTGTTTGTGGTCCTAATAGTAAAAAGATAATTCAAAAAGTAATACCTGAAATCGATTTATCAGATAAAGATTTTCCTCATATGTCATTTAAGAATTCAAAAATTGGTAATGTGAAATGTCGAGTTATGAGAATAAGTTTTACTGGTGAACAATGTTACGAAATCAATATTCAGGCCAATTACGCTAAATCAGTATGGGAAAATTGTATGGAGGCAGGAAAGGATTTTAATATTACTCCATATGGGACTGAAACAATGCATTTATTAAGAGCGGAAAAAGGATTTATCATAGCCGGTCAAGACACAGATGCAACTATGACACCAATTGATTTACAAATGGATTGGATAGTTAGTAAAAAGAAATTTGATTTTATAGGTAAAAGATCTTTATATAGATCAGATACTATTAGGGAAGATAGGAAACAATTAGTAGGTCTTATCACAGACAATCCAGAAGAAATATTAGAAGAAGGGGCACAAATTGTTGCAGATATGAATAAAAAACCAATAGAAATGTTAGGTCATGTTACCTCTAGTTATTTTAGTCCAAATTTAAAAAAATCTATTGCTCTTGGAGTAGTTAAGGGTGGAAAAAATATGATGGGTCAAAAATTAATAATTCCAATGGAAAAAAAACAAATCAATGTAACGGTTACAGATCCGGTATTCCTAGACAAGGAGAACAAAAGATTAAATGCTTAATTATTCAAATGTAATTGAAAATGATAAATCTTATCCAGGTTTGCAAATGAGAGAAATAAAACCTGTCATGAAACTTATTATTAGAGGAAAAAAAAGACAGTTTTTATCTGCAGTTGGAAAATCATTAAATCTACTTTTGCCAAATGAAGCAAATACTTCCTCAAGAAGTGATCAATTAACAGCTCTTTGGTTAAGCCCAGATGAATGGATGATTTTTTCAAATGAAATTTTAAAATTAGATCATAATAATTATGATGTAGAAAAATTACTCAATAAAAATATTTGTAAAACAAATTTGGGTGCTGTAACTGATGTCACAGACCAATTTGTATTAATAAATCTTAAAGGTGATAAAATTTTTGATTTATTTGAAACTGGATCTCCGTTTAATTTTAATGATTTTAAATCCAAAAAAGGCCTTGTAACCCAAACAATTTTGACAAAAATTGATATAATTGTTCATAATCAGGACATTAACGATGTAAATTTATTTGTGAGAAGATCCTTTTCAGATCATTTATTTTCATGGATGAATGATAGTGCGTCAAGATTATAGATCTCAATAATAAAAAAAATAATATAATTCTATAAATTATGAAAAAATTACTATTATTAATATTATTTACCTTTTTACCATTCTCACTTAACGCAGACTCAAATCTAGATAAAATACTATCATCAGGTGTATTAAAAGTTGGCACTACTGGGGATTGGGATCCCATGACAGTTAAGGATCCAGCTACTAATAAATATAAAGGTTTTGACATTGATGTCATGAATCAACTTGCAAAAGATATGGGTGTAAAGATTGAATTTGTACCAGCAGAATGGAAAACTATTGTCTCAGGTATAACATCAGCAAGGTATGATATTTCAACAAGTGTAACAAAAACTCCAAAACGAGCTGAAGTAGCAGGATTTACTGATACTTATTACAAGTATGCTACTGTTCCACTAGTTCTTAAAAAGAACTTAAAAAAATTCCCTACTTGGGATTCCCTAAATAACGAAAACGTAACGATAGCAACTACTCTTGGTACTTCTCAAGAAGAAAAGGCAAAAGAATTTTTTCCAAAATCAAAATTAAACTCAATTGAAGCTCCAGCTAGAGACTTTCAAGAAGTATTAGCAGGTAGAGCTGATGGTAATATTACAAGTTCAACAGAAGCAAATAAATTGGTTATCAAATATCCTCAATTAGCAATTGTTCCAGATGGTGGAAAAAATCCGGCTTTTTTAGCGATGATGGTGCCAAAAGGTGATACTAAGTGGAACGATTACGTAAATAAATGGATTAAAGATAAAAAATCCTCAGGGTTCTTCACTAAGTTATTAGCTAAATATAATTTAAAGAGTTTATAAAAAATTAGTAATTAGTTTTTAATTCTTTATAACTTGAAGAGTGAGAAATTTATTTTTTTTACTCTTAATTTTCCCATTAACTTCATGCGGTAAAAGTGAATTAAATTGGCTAATCTTGTCTCCAAACAATATTGAAGGATTAACTAACTTAAAGTTTTTATTAAGTGGTTTAACAACCACTATCTATATTAGTATAGTCTCTATAATTATTTCAATTATCCTAGGTCTTTTAGTTGCTATTCCATCACTAGCTAAGAGTAAATTTTTAACCTATCTCAATATTGGATATGTAGAGATTGTAAGAGCAATTCCTTTACTCGTTTTGATTTTATGGATTTATTATGGTTTACCAATTATGACAGGTATAAGTTTTAGTCCTTTTGTTTCTGGTATCATAGCTCTTTCAATTAGTGAAAGTGCTTTTCAAGCAGAAATATTTAGAGCAGGAATTAATTCAATTAAAAAATCACAATGGGAAGCGGGAAGTTCTTTGGGATTAAGTTTTTTTAGAAAATTACGTTTAGTTATCTTACCTCAAGCGATAAAGAATATTTTACCAGCTATAGGTAATCAGTTCGTTTATGTTCTTAAAATGTCGTCACTTGTGTCAATTATTGGTATTGGAGATTTAACAAGAAAAGCAAACGAATTAGTTGTGACAACTTATCGGCCCCTAGAAATTTATACATTTTTAATCCTGGAGTATCTTATTTTAATTTTGGTTGTTTCTTTTTTAGTTAGAAAATTAGAGAAAAAATTACAAAAAGATTAATTTTTTTTTCTCCAATCCCAAGGATATTCAAATTTCATTGACCAAATTCCTAAATTATTTGATCTTGCATAGTTCTCATCAGGGACGAATTTCTTTGAGTATTTTCTATATGCAAAAGCATAGCCCTCTTTTACTAAATAACTTGATAAACTGATATTATTTACAAAACATTCAGCTAAAATTCTTTTATACTGATCCTTGCCCTCTTCAACACATTCAACCTCTTTGTTTCCTATTATATTAATTAGTAATTTTTTTGCTTCAATCCCACAAAAAATTATTTGATTATTTTTACTACAGGTTTGTTTTAATTCAGGGGTATCAATTCCACTAAATCTAATTTTTTTTCCATTTAAATGTATAGTATCACCATCAACAACTTTAATTTCATATGACTTAACATCTTTTAGAGTTAAGAAAAAAGAAGATAGGAAAAAACTAATAACTAAAAATAGCTTTATTTTGTTTAAATACATTATTTAGAAAATAACCAATAAATATTAAAACAGCAATTCCCATAGCCCAATTAGTCACCATAATAGTATAAAAAATATCTTCGTAATCACCACCTCTTATATTTATCACATACCATAAACTTAAAAAAGGAAACGCAGTTAATCTTAAAATACTCAAATAGAGACTATACAAAGGTTTTTTAACAGCTTGAAATACTGCTGTAGTAATAAAGAAGACTGGATAAATTGGTCCAATTAAAGCTGCAACCTTGAGATAAATAGCTCCACTCATAACTGCTTCTTGATTATCAGTAAATAAAGATACGAAAAATTCAGCCCCAAAAAAAATTATTACTCCAGCAACAGTCATAAATGATATTCCAAAAAATAAAGCCTTAGTATAAAGCTCTCTTATTCTATTATAGGCTTTTGCACCAAAATTTTGTCCTCCGATTGAAAGGACTGCAGTATTTAAACCAATAACAGGTAATAAAAAAACTTGCTCTACTCTTAATGCTGCACCATAACCAGCTGTTGCTAAATCCCCGAATTTACCTATGAAATATAAGATGTTAAAAATACCTACACCAATAAACAACATACTGAACATTACTGGTACAGCTTGATTTGTTAATGATTTTAAATATTCAAATTTTGGAATAAAGCATTGAGGTTTAAGGTAATTCCTTATTTGACAATTATTAACCTTAAAAGCTAAATAGATCGTTCCTATTGATTGAGAAATTACAGTAGCAATAGCAAGACCAGCTATTCCAAATCCTGGGATAAATCCATATCCCCATATAAAAAGAGGATTTAAAAAAATGTTAAGAAAAAAACTAAATATCAATACATTTCTATAACTTCTGGTATCACCTTGAGCATTCAAAGTTCCATTTAGAGATATCTGTATCAATACAATAAAAGTTCCGTAGAAAATAATATCTAAATATTCTCTCGTTAAAATTATTCCAGCTACATCAGAGCCCATGACACCTAAAAGATAATTTGATGCATTTAAACCAAATATTGTAACAATTATTGACACTAATACTGCAAAGATTAAAGACTGAGCCACATATAATGATGCAACTCTTATTTTTTTTTCACCGATTGAATTACCAATTAAAGCATTAGTTGCAGCACCTAATCCAACACCAACAGCTATAATGGTAAAATATATTGGAAACGATTTCGCAATTGCACCTATTGCTTCTGCAGAGATTCTACCTGCAAACCAAGTATCAACTAAATTATAAAATGTTTGAAATAATGAGCCTACACTTGCAGGTATCGTAACTCTTCTCAATAGTGTCCAAATTGGATCTTTTGTTAATTTTATTGATTTAGACAAAATTATCCTTATTTAAATTCTTTTTGAAAAATATATTTTTTTCCAGATTGCTTTGCTTTGTATATCTGACTTTGTCTCATTCTAAAACGAGATTTTTGGTTTTTTGAGAGTTTATCAATACAATTGGGACAAGTTACACCCTCCTCATATCTTTTAGATTTTTTATCTTTAGTTGAAATTGGTTGTCTACATCCGCCGCAAATTGAATAGGTTCCTTGTACTAATCCATGTTTTAGAGTTACTCTATTGTCAAATACAAAACACTCACCTTTCCACAAACTGTTTTTTTGTTTGATTTTTTTTAAGTAATTCAAAATTCCACCCTTTAATTGATAAATATTTTTAAAACCTTTTTTTTCTAAAAATACAGAGGCTTTTTCACATCTAATTCCACCAGTGCAAAACATTGCTATTGGTTGATCTTTTTTTAACTTTTTTAAGTATTTTGGGAAATCTCTAAAGTTGTCTATATTTGGATTTACTGATTTTTTAAAAGAACCAACTTTATGCTCAAAAGGTTTTCTTGCATCTAATAAAAAAGTTTTCTTATCTTTTATTAATTCATTCCACTTCGTTGGTTCAATATGTGTATTCTTTTTTTTAATCTTCTCTGAGATTTTAAGATCCATTGGAACGACTTCTCTTTTAATCTTCACTTTAGATTTGTGGAAAGGTTTAAATTTACTTTTTGAATTATTGAAACTATCAAATTCTTTAATACTAAAAATTTTTTTTAATTTAATAATTGAAGCCTTAATATCTTTATTTTTTCCAGATATAGATCCATTTAAACCCTCTTCTGATATAATAATTGATCCATATATGTTTTTATTAACTAAAAAATTATTCAATATTTTTTGATTTTTTTTTAAATTATTTATTTTTTTAAATTTATAAAATCCAAATATAGTGAACATTAAATCTTCCTACAGACAGTCATTCCATCTCCAAAAGGCACCATGACCTTTTCAATTCTTTTGTCCTTTGAAATTAAATTATTTAAATCTCTAATACTTTTCGTATATTTGTCATTAATATCTTTGTTAACAACTTCTCCATGCCATAAAACATTATCAATAATAACTAAACCCTCTTTATTCAATAGATCTAGTGAAATTTCATAATATTTTTGGTAATTCATTTTATCAGCATCAATAAAAACTAAATCAAATTTTTCATTTCTAATACTCATCAAACTTTCTAAAGCTGGTTTAATTATTGTTTTAATTTTGTGATTTTGATTAGCTTTTTTAAAAAAATTTTGAGCAATTTTATTTGTTTCCTCATTTTTATCTAAAGCAATTATACTACCCTCATCTGGTAATGCTAAAGCCATAGACAACGTGCTTAAACCTGTAAAAGTTCCTATCTCTAATACTTTTGTAATTTTGGAGATCTTTATAATCAAATGTAGAAATTGACATTGGGAAATAGATATTTGCATTCTTTTAATATCACCAAGTGATAAATTATAGTCTATTATTTCTTTTTGAATTGGATGTAGTTTCAAACCATTCTTTAGTATGTAATCTTGCAAATGTTTTGTGATATTAAGGTCTGAACCCATAACCTTATAATTTTTTCTTCAAGATTTCATTGATCAATTGAGGATTTGCTTTTCCACCAGATGCTTTCATTGCCTGACCAACAAAAAAACCAAATAATTTTTCTTTACCTTGTTTATATTCAATAGCTTTTTCTCTGTTCTCATTAATTATTTTGTCAATTAAAGCTTCTAAAGCTTTTGGATCACTTTGTTGCTTTAATCCTTTTTCCTCAACAATTTTTTGTGGATCTTTGTCTCCATCAATCATTAATTCAAAAACAGTTTTTGCTATTTTTCCAGAAATAGTTCCATTCTTAATTAGATTTATCAATATGGCGAAGTTCTTGGCACTCACTGGACTTTGAGAAATTTCTAAACCTTTGCTATTTAAAATAGCAAATAGTTCTCCTGTAATCCAATTGACTGCTAACTTAATATCTTTGTTCTTGCCCATTTTAGTTACAACTTCTTCAAAGTATTTTGCAATATCAATATCAGACACTAAAATATTGGCTTCATAGGGAGACAATTTAAACTCTTCAATAAATCTTTTCTTTTTATCATCTGGAAGCTCTGGAATATCATTTTTAAGTTCTTCAATAAATTTTTCCGATACCTCTAAAGGTAATAAATCAGGATCAGGAAAATATCTGTAATCATGAGCATCTTCTTTTGATCTCATTGATCTTGTCTCATTTTTCTTCGTATCAAAAAGTCTGGTTTCTTGATCAATAGTTTTGCCCTCTTCTATTAAATCAACTTGCCGATTAGCCTCATATTCTATTGCCATTTGCATAAACTTAATTGAATTAACATTTTTAATTTCACATCGAGTGCCAAATTCTTTTGACCCTTTAGGTCTTACAGAAACATTCACATCCGCTCTTAAAGAGCCTTCTTGCATATTTCCGTCACAAGTTCCTAGGTACCTCATTATAGATCGTAATTTTTTAATGTAAGCATTAACCTCATCTGGGGATCTTAAATCAGGCTTGCTCACTATTTCCATTAAAGCTACCCCTGATCTATTTAAATCTACAAAAGTATTTTGTGGGTCAAGATCATGAATACTTTTTCCAGCATCTTGTTCTAGATGTAATCTTTCTATACCTACTTCTTTTTGACCATTAGGCATATCCAAAATAACTTTGCCCTCACCTACTATTGGATCTTTAAATTGTGATATTTGATATCCCTGAGGTAAATCAGCATAAAAATAATTTTTTCTATCAAATACAGAGCGTTTATTAATTTTTGCATTAAGACCAATGCCAGTTTTAATAGCTTGTTTAATACAAAATTCATTTATTACAGGTAGCATTCCTGGAAACGCAGCGTCAACTAAACTTACTTGTGTATTTGGTTCAGCACCAAATTTAGTTGATGAGGAAGAAAATAGTTTTGACTCAGATAATACTTGAGCATGTACCTCTAATCCAATTACAACTTCATATTGATTATCTTTCCGATTAATCAAATATTCTGTGTTTTTCTTATTCATTTAATCCACCAATCAGTGATTTTGTTTTTAAAATTTATTTTCTCCTCCATAGCAAAAGCTATGTTTAATATATTTTGTTCATCAAAAGCTTTACCGATTATTTGTAAACCCAGAGGATAACCTTTAGTATCGTGTCCTGCAGGAATTGATATACCAGGCAGGCCTGCCAAATTAACTGGTACTGTAAATATATCATTTAAATACATCGAAACTGGATCATTTGTTTTTTCACCTATTTTAAAAGCTGAGCTAGGTGTTGATGGAGTTAAAATTGCATCAACTTTCTTATATGCTTCATCAAAATCATTTTTGATTAGTTTTCTCACTTTTTGAGCTTTAAGATAGTATGCATCATAATAACCAGATGATAATACATAAGTTCCAATCATAATTCTTCTTTGAACTTCTGCACCAAAGCCTTCAGATCTAGTTTTTTCATACATATCAATTAAATTTTCACCTTTGGCTCTGTATCCATACTTTACACCATCATATCTTGCTAAGTTAGAAGATGCCTCTGCTGGAGCAACAATATAATACGTTGGTAAAGCATAACTTGTATGTGGAAGTGATATGTCGATTGTTTCAGCACCACAATCTTTTACGTACTGAATACCTTTTTGCCAAAGGTCCTCTATTTCTTTAGGCATACCATCAACTCTGTATTCTTTTGGAATTCCAATTTTTTTTCCTTTTATATTTTTTGTAAGTTCCTTGCTATAATGATTTCTTTTAAAATTAATTGAAGTAGAATCTTTTGAATCATATGTACTGATTACTTCTTGCAATAAAGCACAATCTTTTACATTTTGGGCCATTGGTCCTGCCTGATCTAATGAGGAAGCAAAAGCAACTATCCCATATCGTGAGCAACTTCCATATGTTGGTTTTAAACCTACAATTCCAGTAAATGAAGCTGGCTGTCTAATTGATCCTCCAGTATCAGTACCAATTGTGATTGGAGTTAATTGTCCAGCAACTGCTGATGCTGAACCACCCGATGAACCACCGGGGACTAAATTCTTATCAATAGGATTTTGTACGTTTCCAAAATGACTTGTCTCATTAGATGAACCCATTGCAAACTCATCACAATTTAATTTACCCAGAAGTATTGCACCTTCATTCCAAATATTTTCAGTAACTGTAGACTCATAAGTTGGTACAAAATTATTTAAAATTTTACTACCAGCAGTTGTTTTAACATTTTTTGTACAGAATAAATCCTTAACTGCCATAGGTATACCAGGTAATTTTAAATCTAAATTTGGGTTCTGATCAAATTTTTTTGCTTTATCTAAAGCAGGTGCAAAATCATCTGTGATATAAGCATTTAACTCACTAGACTTTTCAGACCTTTGAATAAATGCTTTGGTCACATCTGTTGAAGAAAGTTTCTTGTTTTTAATATTCTCTACTAATTCTGTTAAAGATTGTTTTGTAATGTCTGACATTATTCAATTACCTTTGGTACAACAAAATAATCCTCATTATCTTCAGGAGAGTTTTTAATTATTTGTTCTCTAATATTTTTACTTTTGATCTCATCAGATCTGAATTTTAAAGTTGTTTCGGCTATTGACGTTAATGGTTTTACATCATCTGTTTTTAATTCATTGAGCTTTTCAATAAATTCAAAAATTGAATTCAAATCATCAGCTAATTTTTCTGCCCTTTTTTCATCAACAGAAATTCTTGATAATTTAGATATATGTTTTATTGTTTTAAGATCTATACTCATATGCTATTTAGGTATGACGCAAACTATCATTTAAGTTAAAAATATACAATATGATCACGTTAGAGGAATTTAAAAAAAATCACTTAGATAAGTGCAGATTGATAGGCTTAGACCTTGGTTCAAAAAGAATAGGAGTTTCAATTTGTGACGAAAAACAATTAATTGCCACACCATTTATAACTATAGAAAAAAAATCCTCTCAAAACCTCATAGATCAACTTAAATCAATAATCATCGAAAACAACATAAAGGGAATCATAATAGGGAACCCCTTAAATATGGATGGCTCTTCTGGCAAATCTTCTCAATCAGTAAAAGATGTTTCTACGTATATTGAAAAAAACATTGATATTCCAATTTGTTTATGGGATGAGAGACTATCAACTGTTGGTGCATTTAATCTTTCCAGTCAATTAGATGTTAATGTGAGTAAAAGAGAAAAAAAAATTGATGAAAATGCTGCTGCCTTTATATTGCAAGGAGCAATAGATTTTTTGAACAATTAATACTTGCTATTATACAACTTTATAGCTATAGAGTTGGTTTTAATGGCAATTAAAACAAATAAAGCTATTAAAATTTCCCAAAAACATCTGTTAGGTATCCAAGATTTATCTATAAATGATGTTAATCTTATACTTGATGAAGCTCACGATTTTATAAAAGTAAACCAAAGCAAAAATAAAAAAATTGATGCACTAAGAGGAAAAACACAGATCAATTTATTTTTTGAGCCCTCAACAAGAACGCAAAGTTCATTTGAATTAGCAGGAAAAAGACTTGGAGCTGATGTGATGTCAATGAATATAAGTAATTCTGCAATTAAAAAAGGTGAAACTCTTATTGATACAGCAATGACACTAAATGCTATGCATCCTGACATTATTGTAATAAGACACCAAGACTCTGGCGCATGTAATCTACTTTCTCAAAAAGTTAATTGTGCAGTTTTAAATGCTGGAGATGGAAGAAGAGAGCACCCTACTCAAGCTTTATTGGATGCTCTGACAATTATAAATCGAAAAAAAAAAATTGAAGGTTTAAGAATTGCCATCTGTGGAGATATCCTACATTCAAGAGTTGCACGATCTAATATTTATTTACTGAATATGTTAGGAGCAGAAGTAAATATAATTGCTCCCACAAATTTGATGCCGAAGGAAATAGAAAAATTTGGTGTCAATACATTCACCGATATGAAAAAAGGATTAAAAGATTGTGATATTGTAATGATGTTAAGATTACAAAATGAAAGAATGACAAGTTCTTATCTCTCATCTAACAGAGAGTATTATGAATATTATGGCCTTACACCAGATAAATTAGAACATGCAAAAGCTGATGCATTAATCATGCACCCAGGTCCAATGAATAGAGGTATTGAGATAGATACTAATTTAGCTGATGATATCAATAAAAGCGTAATTAAAGAACAAGTAGAACTAGGAGTTGCAGTAAGAATGGCCTGTTTAAAGATTTTTTGTACTTAAATGAAAAAACAATATTTTATAAACGCAAATATAATTGACCCACATAATTCAATTAACGAGACAGGTGGTCTTATAATCTCTGAAGAAGGAAAAATAGAAGCGGTAGGAAAAAAGGTTAATACAAATAATCTTCCTACTAGAGAAAAACCAATTGACTTAAAGGGGAAATATATATTTCCAGGTTTAGTTGACATGAGAGTATTTGTAGGTGAACCAGGCTATGAATATAAAGAAAATTTTAGAACCTTAAGTAATGCTGCTTTAGCTGGTGGCGTAACTTCTGTGGTAACAATGCCAAATACTGATCCGATAATAGACAACGTATCTATAGTCGATTTTCTAAAAAGAAGAGGAAGAGATAAATCTCGAATAAACATTTTTCCGTGTGCATCACTTACAAAAAATATTGAAGGAAGCAATATGACAGAATTTGGTCTTCTGCAAAGTAAAGGTATAATAGCATTTACTGATGGTATTAAAACTATTCAAAATCCCAGATTAATGTCTCGGATAATGAATTCTGCAAAAGATATTGGCTGTTTAATAATGCAACATGCAGAAGATTATGAACTTGCAAAAAATGGGATGATAAATTCAGGCATTATCGCATCTAAATTAGGATTATCAGGTATTCCTGAGATCGCAGAAAGAATTTTGATTGAAAGAGATCTTACTTTACTTGAAAAAGTAAAATGCAGATATCATATTTCTCAATTATCATCGCAAAAATCTATTGAAGTGATCAAACATAGGAAAGAAATTGTAAAATTCACATCCGGTGTTTCGATAAATAATCTCTCTTTAAATGAAAATGATATTGGTGATTTTAGAACTTTTTTAAAACTATCTCCACCTTTGAGGCGTGAGGAAGATAGAATTGCTCTAGTGGAAGGATTAAAGGTTGGATTAATAGATGTGATTGTTTCAGATCACAAACCTGAAGATGAAGAGTCAAAGAGATTAACATTTTCTCAAGCTGCAACAGGCGCATCAGGTATAGAAACTCTATTATCTTTAAGTTTAGAGTTATATCACAATGGATCTTTAAAATTAGAAACATTAATTAAAGCGCTTACTTCAAATCCTGCAAAAATTCTCAAAATAGATAAAGGTAATCTCTCCATTGGCAATGATGCAGATTTTTGTGTTGTAGATATAAGTAAACCATGGATTGTAAAAAAAGAAAAATTGGTTTCAAAATCAAAAAATACCTCAATTGAAGACAAAAAACTCCAAGGTAAGGTTACGAATACATTTGTAAAAGGAAAAGAATTATTTAAGCTTTAGTATGGATATTTTTTTGATAGGTATCATTTCATACCTCATGGGCTCGATACCTTTTGGATATATACTTACAAAGATATTTCTAAAAAAAGATATAAGAGAAATCGGATCTGGTAATATTGGAGCTACTAATGCTTTAAGAACTGGTAACAAAAGTATTGGTTATTTCACATTAGCATTAGATATTTTAAAAGCAATTATTCCAGTTATTTATGTAAAAATTTTCTACCAAGATTTTTTATATATTGCATCTTTATGTGCCTTTTTAGGTCATGTATTTCCAATTTGGCTTAAGTTTAAAGGTGGCAAAGGCGTTGCTACCTATGTCGGTATTTTATTTGCTATAAATTTATATTTTGGAATTATATTTTCTATATGTTGGTTTGTAACTTTTTTTATTTCTAAATTTTCATCTCTATCATCTTTAGTAGCTTCAATATCTATACCAATCTATCTATTAATTTCTATTCAGTTTAATCAGGCAATTTTTTTTACGATCATGTTTATCTTGATTTTTTTTACTCACAGAGAAAATATTAAAAGATTGATAAATAAAGAAGAAACTAAGACAAAAATTTATTAAATTGACTATCTAAAGCTTTTGAGTAGTTTGTAGTTTATGAATTTGGTCATTGTAGAAAGTCCTGCTAAAGCAAAAACTATAAATAAATACCTAGGTGATAATTATAAAGTTTTAGCAAGTTATGGTCATATAAGAGATTTGCCGTCAAAAAATGGTTCTGTCAATCCAGATCAAGATTTTAAAATGGAATGGGAAGTTGATAGTTTTTCAAAAAAATATTTAAAAGAAATAACTGATGCAGCTAAAGACTCATCTAAAATTATATTAGCAACTGACCCTGATCGTGAAGGAGAGGCAATTGCTTGGCATGTCAAAGAATATTTGAATGAAAAAAAACTTTTAAAAGATAAAGAGATTGAACGAGTTGTATTTAATGAAATAACCAAAAAAGCTGTTATTCAAGGAATTGAAAATCCTAGGCAAATTGAGCCATTACTAGTCGATGCGTATATGGCTAGAAGAGCCTTGGACTACTTGGTTGGTTTTAATATATCCCCGATCCTCTGGACGAAACTTCCAGGTTCAAAATCTGCAGGTAGAGTTCAATCTGTTGCTTTAAAATTAATTACTGAGAGAGAACATGCAATTGAGTCTTTTAAACCTGAGGAATTTTGGACTTTAAGTATTAAATTTGCTGATACTAATAATCAAAATTTCACTGCCAGTATTAGTCAACTTGACAACAATAAAATTGAAAAATTTTCATTTAAAAATAAAGAAGAAATAAATAAAGCCATATCAAGTATTAATAAAAAAAAATTTAGTATAACTGATATTTCTAGCAAAATAGTAAATCGTAATCCCTCTGGACCATTCACGACCTCAACTCTTCAACAAACCGCATCGAGTCGACTAGGTTTTGGTGCATCTAGAACAATGCAAATTGCCCAAAAACTTTATCAAGGTATAGAGATGGAAGGTGAAACAATTGGCTTAATTACTTATATGAGAACTGATGGAACTAATTTATCTAAAGATGCTGTTACAAGTTTCAGAAACTATATCCAAAAAGAAATTGGTAATGAATACTTGCCTAAAGATGTTTTGAATTATTCAGGTAAAAAAGCTAAAAATGCGCAAGAAGCTCACGAAGCAATTAGACCTACTGATATTATTAGAACTCCTGAAAGTGTCAAAAAATATTTAAGTACAGATCAAAATAAACTTTATGATCTTATCTGGAGTAGAGCTTTATCTTCTCAGATGGAGTCAGCCAAATTTGATAGAAATACTATCACCATAACATCAAATAATAATGATACAATTTGTAAAGCCAGTGGATCAGTTTTAAAATTTGATGGTTTCTTAAAGATTTATAATAATCAAAGCAAAGATGATGATGAAACTATTTTACCTGCTGTGTCTAAAGGGCCTATTAATATCGAGGCGCTAATAGATGAACAGCATTATACGCAACCACCACCAAGATATTCCGAAGCTAGTTTAGTTAAAAAGCTTGAAGAGCTTGGTATCGGGAGGCCTTCTACGTATGCAAGTATTATTTCTACTATTGCCAATCGAGGTTATGCAGAGATATTGAATAAAAGATTTTTTCCTACAGATAGAGGTAAATTAATTTCAGCCTTTTTAGAAAAATTATTCTCAAAATATGTAGATTACAACTTTACAGCAGGATTAGAAGAACAACTTGATGAGATCACTACTGGAAAAGAAAGTTGGATTAATGTTTTGGAACTTTTTTGGAAAGACTTCAATAATAATGTTTCGGAAGTGAAAGAAAAAAGAACTAGAGAGGTGTTAGATTTACTTAATGATAGTCTGGGTGAATTAATTTTTGATAAGGATAATGAGGGTAATGTAGTAAGAAAATGTCAATTATGTAGTTCTGGAACACTTAGTTTAAAGAATAGTTTCAGAGGTGGCGCTTTTATAGGGTGTTCAAATTATCCAGAATGTAAATTTACAAGACCCTTATCTAAAGCAAAAGCTGCTGCTCAAGCACAATTAGCTGAACCAAAATTTATAGGAAAACATGAAAATGGAAATGATATATATTTGAAAAATGGAAGATTCGGCCCCTACCTTCAATACGAGAAAATCCCCTCTGATTTAGAAGTTGAAAAAAATAGTAAGAAAAAGAAAAAAACTAAAAAATTAAAGTCAGATGTAAATGAACTTTTAAAAAATGTTTCAATACCAAAAGGATTAGAATTAGAGAGTATTAATTTGGAAAAAGCTCAATTTTTATGTTCGCTACCTAAATCTTTGGGAATAAATCCAGATAATCAAAAAGACATTACTTTAAACGTTGGAAGATTTGGTCCTTACTTAAAATGTGAAAATAAATCAGCAAGAATAGAAAATGTAGAGGAAATATTTTCCATAGGTTTAAATAGAGCAATAACACTAATAGCTGAGGCTAAACCTGGTCGAATGTCCTCTTCTATGATAAAAGATTTGGGAGAACATCCTGAGGATAAAAAACCTGTTAGAGTCATGAAGGGTCAGTATGGGCCTTATATAAAATATAAATCACTCAATGCAACTATTCCTGAGGAAAAAGACCCCACTGAATTAACGATGGAAGAAGCTTTAATATTGATTGAGAAAAGAAAAGAATACGATAAGAGTAAAAAATCAAAAGGTAAGAAAAAAAAATGAAAAAAATATTTATAATTTCAATATTTTATTTATTTTCCACAAATATACTAATTGCTGATGAACATAAATGTTCTGGGATGAAAAAACTTTCGAAAGAGTATTTAGCGTGTACAGCCAAAAATATTAAAGAAGGTGCTGTCAAAAAGAAAAATCAAGTTAAGGAAGGATCTATAAAAAAAACAAATCAAATTAAAGAAGGTACAAAGAAAATATTTAATAAAGTTAAAACTAAAATCAAAAAAAATTAATTGATTATGAACTTTGAAGATAAAATTAAAGAACTTAATATACAGCTTCCTGAAGCGAAAGCACCAGTTGGTAATTATGTTGCAACAAAAATTACAGGAAAAATGTTATTCATATCAGGACAAATTTCTATTGATGATAATGGTGAATTAATTAAAGGAAAAGTTGGTAAAGAATTGGATGTCACGGCTGGTTACAATGCTGCTAAGAGATGCGCTTTAAGTATTATTGCCCAAGTTAAAAAAGCCTGCGACAATGATTTATCAAAAATAAAATCATGTGTGAAATTAACAGGATTTGTAAATTCAACAGATGACTTTATTGATCAACCTAAAGTAATAAATGGCGCATCTGATATGATAGCTTCAATTTTTGGAGACGCAGGTATGCATACTAGAGCTGCTGTAAGCACAAATAGTTTACCATTAGGTGTTTCGGTTGAAGTAGATGCAATATTTGAGTTAAATTAGATTATTACTTTCCAACGCTGTAATATTTAAATCCTTGGTCTTTAATCTTTGATGAAGAATATATATTTCTCATATCAAAAATCATGAACTTCTTACCTTTAACTAAACTTTTAAAATTAATTGATTTAAAATCATTCCATTCAGTATGAATAATTACAAGATCAGCTCCATGAACAGCATCTTTTATTGAAGTCTTATTAATTACATTTTTAAACTTCATAAATTCAGTTTTATAACCAGTTGGATCAAAATATTTTATAGTTGCTCCTTTTTTTGATAACCATGGTATCATTTTTAAACTTGAGGAATCTCTCATATCATCTGTATTAGCTTTAAATGTAACACCTAAAAAAGTAATTATTTTATTTTTAATTTTCCTATTTAAGATTCTATTAATTCTATCTAGTAAAATTTTAGATCTATTTTCATTTGATTTAATCACTGATTTAACCACTGATAAATTTGTTTTAAATTTATCTGCTGTTGTAATAATGGCTTTTGTATCTTTAGGAAAACAAGATCCACCATAAGCAGGTCCTGCTCTAAGAAATCGACTGCCTATTCTTTTATCCAATCCCATACCTATTGATATATCCTCAACATTAATGTTGGTTTTTTCACATAAATTAGCTATTTCATTAATAAAAGTAATCTTTGTTGCCAAAAAAGCATTAGAGGCATATTTAATCAATTCTGCGGCTCTTCTAGAAGTTTGTAAATAAGAAGCACCCTTAGAAATAAGTGGGCTATAAAGATTTTTTAAAATTCTACCTGCTTTTTTATCATTAGTTCCGATGACGACGCGATCAGGATAAACAAAATCTCTTATTGCTTCTCCTTCTCTTAGGAATTCAGGATTTGAAACAACAGAAAATTTCTTTTTGCTATTTCTTTTAGATAATATTTTTTCAATTTCATCTCCTGTCGTCACGGGAACTGTTGATTTTGTTATGATAATTTTAAATTTATTAATTGAAGAACTTATTTCTTTAGAAACTTTGTAAATTTGACTTAAATCTGCTGAACTGCCGCCTTTTTTTGTTGGTGTACCAACACAAATAAAAATTATGTCTGAGTCTTTAATTGATTTTTTTAAATCTGTAGAAAAATTTAATTTTTTATTCTTAAAATTCTTTATTACTAATTCTGATAAACCAGGTTCATAAATTGGAATCTTACCTTTTTTTAGTAAATTTATTTTGTCAACATTATTATCTACACAAATTACATCATTTCCTAAATCAGCAAAACATACTCCGCTTACTAAACCTACATAACCAGTACCAATCATACACAATTTCATGATTTAGCTATCTCTAAAGTTGATTTGATGTAACCACTCATGCTTCCACAATCAAGATATTTTCCAGAAAAATTATGAGCAATGAATTTTTTATCATTTTGAATTAATGTTTGGATAGCATCTGTAATATGTATTTCTCCTCCTTTACCTGGTTTTTGTTTAAGTAATTTTGAAAAAATTTCTCTAGGTAAAATATATCTTCCAATCACTGCTTTATTAGATGGTGCTTTTTTTACAGAAGGTTTTTCAATAACATTTGAGATCAAATAATTATTCTTATTTATTTTAGTTTTTAACTTATAAATTCCCCATCTCGAAACATTATTTTTTTTAACATTCATACTAGCCATAACAGACGCGTTGTATTTTTTATGAATCTTTATCATTGATTTAGAACAATTTCTTTTAATAATAAGATCATCTGGTAACAACATTAAAAAAAAATTATGTTTTATAAATTTTTTTGTTTTTAAAACGGCATCTCCAGTGCCAAGTGGTTTGTTTTGATAAACAAATTTTATCATTTTTTTATATTTTAAAATTTTTTTATATTCTTCCTTAATTCTTTTATCTTTCTTTTTTTTAATAATTTTTTTATAAAAATTATCATTATAAAAATAAGTCTTTATCATTTTCTTCTTATTTGAAATTATAAAAATAACCTCTTTAATACCTGCATCAATGCATTCATCTAGAATATATTCAATTCCTGGTTTACCATTAATAGGTAAAAGTTCTTTTGGAAATACACTGGTTAATGGAAGTAAACGTGTACCCAAACCAGCTAAAGGAATAATTGCTTGTTTAATCATTCAAATGTTTTACTTATTAAAAAGTTTTATACAAATGAAAATTTTATTGAATAATAGTGATTTAAATGAGGCATTAGAAAATGTGTCTAATCTAGGTTTTGTACCTACCATGGGAAGTCTCCATAAAGGCCATATATCGTTAATTAAAAAATCCAAAAAAAAATGTAATAAAACTATTGTAAGTATATTTGTGAATCCAAAACAATTTAATAATAAAAATGATTTTAAGAAATATCCAAGAAATAGAAAGAAGGACTTATCGATTTTGAAAAGACTTAAAGTTAATTATGTATATTTACCAAGTGTTAAAGAAATTTATAAAGTAAAGAGATCCTCTAAGATTACAATTTCAAAAAAAGACAAGATATTATGTGCTAAGTACAGAAAAGGACATTTCGAGGGTGTAATTGATGTAATGGAACGCCTTATTGAATACATCAAACCTCAAAAAATTTTTATGGGGGAGAAAGATTTTCAACAATTATATTTTTTAAAAAAATATTTAAGAAAACACTCTTCGAAAATAATAGAATGTAGAACAATTAGAGAAAAAAATAAATTAGCATTATCTTCCAGAAATTCATTATTACAAAAACGTGAAAAAAATTTGGCTGCAAAATTAATTACCAATATTATGAAACTTAAAAGAAAGTTAAATAAGGAATCAAATATTAAAAAAGTACTCAATAAAACTGGAAATGAAATAAATAAATTACAAAATGTTAAGATTGAATATCTCGAATTAAGAAATATTAAAAATCTTAAAATTTCAAATAAATTAAAAAATTCAAAAATTTTCGTATCTTTTTATATTAATAATATAAGGTTGATTGATAATTTTTAAAATTCTATAAAAAATAAGCCCCAACACCTAAAAAAGAAACAAAACCTATTACATCAGTTATTGTTGTTACGAAAACACTAGAAGCAATTGCTGGATCAATTTTCATTTTTTTTAACGTGACTGGAACAAGTATTCCAAATAAACCTGCCACTACCATTGTCAAAATCATTGAGATCGATATTATTAATGATAATTGGTAATCTTGAAACCAGACTTGAACGATAAAAGAACTTATAACAGCAAAAATTATTCCATTGAGAATACCAATATTAAATTCCTTTATAATGTTTTGATTAAAGTTATTTTTTGTTAAATCATTTGTTGCTAAAGTTCTAACAGTAACTGCTAAAGTTTGCATACCTGCATTACCACCCATCGATGCAACTATTGGCATTAAAAATGCCAAGACAACCATTTGTTCAATTGTTGCACCAAACAAACTTATACAATAAGTAGCTAGAAATGCTGTGAATAAGTTTAATAGTAACCAGTTAAATCGTCTTTTAGTTTTTGTGATAACACCATCTGTAATTTCTTCGTCACCAACACCAGCTAATCTTAAAGCATCTTCCTCAGCCTCTTCCTTTAAAACTGTTAATACATCATCGGAAGTTATCATTCCTACAAGTTTATTATTCTTATCTACAACACAAGCTGAGTTTAAATTGTAATTTTCAAATGAATTACCAACTTCTTCTCTATCCATATCCACTGGAACTAAAAAAATTGAATCATCCATAATTGAGGACATTTTTGTTTCTCTAGGTGTTCTTAATACTTTAGAGGATGGTACAGCACCAATAGGTTTAAAATTTTCATCAACAATGTAAATTTCTAAAAACTCTTCTGGTAAGTCTTTATTCTCTCTTAAATAATCAATAGTTTGTCCTACCGACCAGTTACTTGGGATTGCTGTAAATTCTCTTTGCATTATCCTAGCAGCACTATCCTCTGGATAACTAAGACCTTCTAATAAAGCAAATCGATCTTTTGGGGGTAATAAACTTAATATTGAATTTTTATCTTTTTCTTCAACATTTTCTAAAATAGCTATGGCGTCATCAGACTCTAAATTTTTTAAAATCCTAACAATTGCATCTGAGGAAAGATATTTAATGATTTCTGATTGAACAGACTCATTTAATTCAACAAATACTTCTGGATCAATCTTAAAATTATTTAATTTTATTAAACTTTCTCTGTCATTTTCACTTAAATGCTCAATAATATCAGCAGCATCAGCGGGATGCATTTCCTCAAAAGATCTAGTTATAAAAGATGCATCATTTGAGGTAATTTTGTCTGTTACAACTTTTATATATTCCTTATTGAATTCAAAATTGACTTTTTTATCTTTAATTTTTTTTATTAAAGTCATAAATACACCTATTATTTAGACGGATCTTTTAATACAAAATGAAAAGAATACAATTTTTAAATGCCTATAGAAATTAAAAAGTCCCAAAATCCAGTAAAATATGAAGACGCAATATCATTTATGGAAGATCGACTTAAAGATATTAATCTAAAAAAAGTAGATGATTTGATTTGGGTTTTAGAACATGATCATATCTATACATCGGGAACAAGCTATAAAGAAAATGAGATAATAGATAAATCTATAAATATTATAAAAACTAATAGAGGTGGTAAAATAACTTATCATGGACCAGGACAACTCATTTGTTATTTTGTAATTGATTTAAAGAAAGGTAAGAAAGATATCAGAAAATTCATATCTGTAATTGAAAAATCAATTATTGAAACCCTGAGCCTCTATGACATAGAAACATTTGCTGATAAAGAAAATATTGGTATTTGGTACAATGATAATTCAACCATAAAAAAAGTTGCTGCAATTGGGGTCAGGGTAAGTAAATGGATAGCTTATCATGGTTTTTCTATCAATATTAATAACGATTTAAAAAAATATGACGCGATTATTCCTTGTGGGATTAAAGACAAAGGTATTACTAATCTCAAACAAATTAAAAATCAAAATTATGATGATTTAGAAAATAAGTTAATAGAAATATTTAAAACTAATTTGAAAAATTTAATCTTTTAGTCCTCAACAACTTATTGAAATAATCTGGTAATAATGCTTTGTAAGTATATTTTTTTTTATTAATCATAAATTTTATTTGATAGGAATGAAGCATTAAATCTTTATTTATACCTTTCGATGAAACAGACGAATTATATTTTTTATCACCAAAAATTGAATGTCCAATGTTAAATAATTGTTTTCGTAATTGATGTTTTCTTCCTGTGATTGGTTTCATTTCTACTAAACTAGCATTGGTATTTTTATCTATCACTTTAAAAATTGTTTTAGCTTTTTCAATAATTTTTTTTCCATTATCGTACCTTATTAAATTATCATTCCATTCACCCGAGTCTTTTTCAATTTCTCCGTTACATATTGCCAAATAAGTTTTGTGCACTTTTCTTAATCTAAATAAAGAGGTCAATAGTTGAGCTGTTTGTCTATTTTTCGCAATAATAAAAACACCTGAGGTATCTTTGTCTAATCTATGAACAGAGAATGGTTTTGTTCCTTGAAATATTTCACTTTTTGCAAATATATCTACTAGATTTTTTTTTGACTTTGTTCCACCTTGAACCGATATTCCTGCACTTTTATTTAAAACTATAAAATCTTCATTGTTATCTATAATCAGATCTTCGTTAGATTTTATTACCTCAATGGATGGATTGAATTGTTTTTTCTCGTGTTTAATTTTTTCTTTAAAATCAATATTGAAGAGTTCTATTTTATCATTTGTTTTAATCTTAAAAGAGCTTTTTATTTTTTTTTTATTTATTTTAATTTTTCCTAATCTTAAACTTTTTTCAATAAGACTTTGCGGTACTTTTCCTAATTTATTTCTTAACCATCTATCAATACGCATGTTATTACACGTTGACTCAACGATAAAACTTCTAATCATGAATATTTAAGGCTTTTATTTATGCTGTAGCAGCTTTCTTATCTTCTTTTTTTTCAACTTCTTTTGCAGGATCTTTCTTTTTTTTATCAACTTTTTTGGCTTGAACGTCTCTATCAACAAATTCAATTATTGCCATAGGCGCATTATCTCCGTATCTAAAACCTGCTTTAATAATTCTTGTATAACCACCAGCTCTTTTTTCGTATCTTTTAGATAAAGTTTTTTTTACTTTATTCGCTGACTTAATATCCTGCAATTGAGAAATCAAAATTTTAGTATTATGCAAACTATCTTTTTTACCCAATGTGATTATTTTATCAGCCTGTGGCTTTAAAAATTTTGCTTTTGGTAAAGTTGTTTTAATTTGCTCATACTTTATTAACGAATTAAGCATATTTTTTAGCAGCGCTTTTCGGTGTTCAGAAGTTCTATTTAACCTCTTATTTGCCATTCCATGTCTCATTAGATGCTTTCCTCTAATTTTTTAGACATTTCTGCGATGTTATCTGGTGGCCAATTTGGAATTTCCATGCCCAAATAAAGAGACATACCAGTTAAAACTTCTTTAATTTCATTTAATGATTTTCTTCCAAAATTTGGTGTTCTTAACATCTCACCCTCAGACTTTTGAACTAAATCACCAATATAAATTATATTATCATTTTTAAGACAATTCATTGATCTTACAGATAATTCAAGCTCGTCTACTTTTCTTAACAAATTTTTATTAAATTCAGGCTCTGTTGAAACTTCTTTAACTGGAGCTTCTACAGGTTCATCAAAATTAATAAACATTTTTAATTGATCTTGAAAAATTCTTGCAGAATAAGCAACTGCATCTTCAGCAGATATTGATCCGTTTGTTTCAACTTCCATCGTTAATTTATCGTAATCTAAAGCTTTTCCTTCTCTTGCAGTACTTACTGAATAGGAAACTTTTTTAACAGGACTATATAATGAGTCTATTGCAATTAAACCTAAAGGTGGTTCTTCTGGTTTATTTAAATCAGCTGGAACATAACCTTTTCCAGTATTAACATTCATTTCCATATGGAAGTGAGTATTTTCATCCAAATTACAAATAACTAAGTCAGGATTCAAAATTTCAACATCAGGAACTGATGCAATGTCAGATGCTTTAATTTCACCAGGTCCTTTGGCATCTAATACTAGTTTTTTTGTTCCCTCAGCAGCACATTTTAATGCCAGCGATTTAACATTTAATACAATATCAGTAACATCTTCTCTTACACCTTTAATAGACGTAAATTCATGAAGTACACCATCAATTTGAATTGAAGTTACTGCTGCTCCTCTGATTGAGGATAATAAAATTCTTCTAAGTGAATTACCAAGTGTTAAACCATAACCTTTTTCTAATGGTTCAGCGATAATTGTCGCGTGAGTTAAATCATCACTTATTTTAACATCAAGTTTCGCAGGTTTGATTAATGATTTCCAATTTTTTACATTTACATTTTCTACATCCATTAAACTCTCCTTTTTTTTGGTGGCCTAGTACCATTATGTGGCATCGGTGTTGTATCTTTAATTGATAAAATTCTAAATCCTCTCGCTTGTAACGCTCTTAATGCTGTTTCTCTACCTGAACCAGGACCCTTAACTTCCACAGATAAAGTTTTCATGCCAAACTCTAAGGCTTTAGATGCAGCAGCATCAGCAGCTATTTGCGCTGCATATGGAGTTGATTTTCTAGAACCCTTAAAACCTTTTTGTCCAGCTGATGCCCATGAAATTACGTTTCCATTAGTGTCAGCGATTGAAATAATTGTATTATTAAAAGTTGATTGAACATATGCAATTCCATTTAAGATATTTTTTTTTGTTTTCTTTTTTTTTGAATAAGAACTTTTAACAGCTTTTTTTGGCGACTTATCTTGACTCAGTTCTTTATTATCTTTTTTTTCTGCTTTTGCCATGCTTATTTCTTAAGTGGTGTTAATTTTTTTCCAGCTATTGCAATAGCCTTACCTTTTCTCGTTCGAGCATTACATCTAGTTCTTTGACCTCTTACAGGTAATTTCTTTCTGTGTCTCGAACCTCTGTAGCAAGCTAAATCAATTAATCTTTTTATGCTCAGTGAATAATCTCTTCTAAGATCTCCCTCAACTTTAAAATTTTGATCAATGTATTCCCTTATTTTTAAAATTTCATCATCAGTAAGTTGGTTTACTCTTTTTTCTTTAGGAATTGCTAATGATGTACAAATTTGTTTTGAAAATTTATCACCAATACCATAAATATAAGTTAGCCCTACTTGAACTAATTTATTCTGGGGGATATTTATTCCTGCAATACGAGCCATAAATTTTGAGATAAATTTAGCCTTTTATATAAGAAGATCTTTCAAAGTCAACGTCTTAAACATTAAGAAAAGCATCTATTTTAGCGGTTATTTGTTCGATTTTAAGCGCACCATCTATTTCATAAAAGTTTGAATTTTTGGAATAGAAATCTAAAACGGGGCGTGTCATATCCATATAAGTATCGTATCTTTTTAGAATAATATTTGAATCATCATCAGATCTTTTTTCTAAAGTTTTTCTTTTTTCAACTCGTTTAATTATTACTTCTTTTTCGACATTAAGAAAAAAAATATAATCAATCTTTTGATTTGAACTTTCTAAAATAGTTTCTAAATTTTTGGCTTGTTCCAATGATCTAGGATACCCATCAAAAATAAGTTTGTTTTTAAATTTTTCATCAAAAATAACTTTTTTAATCAATTCATTAACAATTTCATCACTGACAAATTTACCATCATTCATGTCATTGATTATTTTCTTTCCTATTTCAGAATTTTTCTTAATTTCATCCCTTAACATATCACCTGTTGAAACTTGAAAACCATTTATCTTTTTAACTAAATATTTTGCTTGTGTTCCTTTTCCAGCACCAGGAGGTCCAAATAGGATTATATTCACGAATTATCTTCCGAATTTTGTTTTTTTAATCAACTGTTCGTATTGGGAACTCATTAATCTTGTTTGTATTTGCGTAACAGTATCAATTGCAACAACTACTACAATTAAAATTGATGTACCTCCCAGATAGAAAGGAATTGGATAATTAGCAATTAAAAACTCAGGCATTAAACAAACTAAAGTTAAATATAAAGCACCTATTGTTGTCAACTTTGTTAAAATATTATCGATATAAATTGCTGTGCTTTCTCCAGGTCTTATCCCAGGTACAAAACCACCGTATTTTCTCAAATTGTCAGCTGTTTCTGTTGGATTAAAAGTTATCGATGTATAAAAAAAGGTAAAAAATATTATTCCTGATGCATAAAGCAGCATATACAAAGGCTGTCCTTGAGTAAAATACGAACTTATATTTAAAAAAGTTTCATTATCAGAAAAATTAAAATTTGAAAAAGTTACCGGTAATAATAATAATGCCGAAGCAAAGATTGCAGGAATTACTCCAGCTTGATTAATCTTAAGTGGCAAATGAGATGACTCTCCTCCATACATTTTATTACCAACTTGTCTTTTAGGGTAATTTATTAGTATTTTTCTTAAAGCTCTTTCCATAAAGACAATAAATAAAATTGTTAAGATTAACAAAACAAATAAAGCTAAGATCATTAATGTAGAGACTGCTCCTGTTCTACCAAGTTCGAAAGTAGTAACTAAAGCTCTTGGAATTTCTGCAACAATACCAGCGAAAATAATAAGAGATATTCCATTACCAATTCCTCTTTGAGTAATCTGTTCTCCTAACCACATTAAAAAAATAGTCCCAGAGACAATTGTAGTGACAGTTGAAATCTTAAAAAAAACACCAGGATTAATTACTAACCCTGCTGAGGACTCTAGTCCTACTGCTAGTCCATAACCTTGGACAGTCGCGAGTAAAACAGTTCCATAACGAGTTATCTGAGTAATTTTTGCTCTACCAGTTTCTCCTTGTGATTTTAAATTTTTGAAATAATCAGAAACACCTGTTAATAGTTGGACAATAATTGATGAGGAAATATATGGCATGATTCCTAATGCAAAAATAGCCATTCTACTCACTGCACCACCAGCAAAAACATTAAACATTCCTAATAAACCCTTTTGATTTCCTTCCATCATTATTTTGAGTTGTTCAGGGTCTATCCCAGGTAAAGGGACAAAAGTACCAAATCTATAGACTACTAAAATAGCAAGAGTAAATATTATTCTATTTCTTAAATCAGTATTTGATGATGATGCGCTCATTAAATTAAACTATTTTTTTAATTGTATTGAACCACCAATTTTTTCAAGTTTTTCAACAGCTGACTTTGATGCAAGATCTGCTTCAATGTTAATTTTATCTTTAATGGCTCCGGAACCTAAAATTTTTAATTTTATTGAATTTTGATCTATTAATTTTAGTTTTTTTAATAAATTTGAATTCAGTGTATCTGTAGTTTTGATATTCTTTTTATCAATATAAGATTGGATTTTATCTAGATTTAATATAGCAATTATTTTTTTATTAATAGGGTTAAATCCTCTTTTTGGAAGTCTTCTGTATAGCGGCATTTGTCCACCTTCAAAACTTTTAATTGCTACACCAGATCTGGATTTTTGACCTTTTACACCTCTTCCAGATGTTTTGCCTTTTCCAGAACCAATACCTCTACCAACTCTTAGTTTAGTTTTATTAATCTTATTTCTATTATTTAATTTAATCATTATCCTCTTTTTTCTATAATCTCAGAAATCTTTTTATTTCTTATTGAAGATATCTGTTTTGGTGAATTTTGTTTCAATAGTGCTTTCATTGTAGCTCTAATCACATTGTGGGCATTTGATGTACCCATTGATTTTGCAACAATATCTTTTACTCCTAAAACCTCACACACAGCTCGAACAGGACCTCCAGCTATAATTCCTGTTCCTTTAGAGGCTGCTCTTAATACAATTCTGCCAGATCCATCTTTAGCTTTTACATCATGATGAATAGTTCTACCTTCTCGAAGAGGTATATGAATAAGTTTTCTTCGTGCCATTTCATTTGCTTTTTTTATAGCGTCTGGCACTTGTTTTGCTTTAGCGTGAGCTATTCCAATTTTACCGGACTGGTTTCCAACAACAACTAGTGCTGAAAAACCAAATCTACGTCCACCTTTTACTACTTTTGTTATACGATTAATGTGAACTAATTTTTCTAAAATATCGTCAGTTTTTTTATCTTTATTATTATCCATATTAAAATTCCATTCCATTTTTACGTAAAGTTTCGGCAAAAACTTTCACTCTTCCATGATATTTATAAATGCCTCTATCAAAGTAAATTTTTGTAATTTTTTTCTCTTGTGCTTTTTTTGCTAACTTTTCAGCTACAATCTTAGATAATTCAGTTTTATTCACCTTTTCACCAGACTTAATATCTTTTTCAATTGATGATGCTGATAATAAAGTAACATTTTTCATATCATCAATTATTTGCGCTGAAATATTCTTTGATGATCTAGAAATACTTAGTCTATATCTGTCATTTGAAGCAACATTTTTAACCTTATTGCTGACTCTAAATCTTTTTCTTTTACTAGTATCTAATTTCATTATTTCTTCTTTCCCTCTTTTTTCAAAATATGTTGACCCTTTTCTCTCACACCTTTACCTTTATATGGTTCAATTTTTCTGAAAGTTTTTAGTTTAGATGCAATTGCACCTACTTGTTGTTTATCAGCACCACTTATTTTTAAAGTTGTTTGCTTTTCAACATTAATTTTTATCCCTTCTGGAATGTCAAAATTAATATCGTGGCTATAACCTAATTGTAGATTTAATTGTTTGCCTTTTAAAGCAGCTCGATATCCAACACCTACCAATTCTAGTGTCTTCTCATATCCTGTATTTGAACCAATAACTGCATTATTAATTAAACTTCTATTCATTCCCCATAATCGTTTGGTTTCTTGATCAATTTTTTTCGGTTTGATTGATATTTCTTTTCCATCTTTTATATCAAGGTTAAAAACCTCTAAATCAATATTTATTGACTTTTTTCCAGATGGGCCTTCTATGTTTAAAATATTCCCAGCTAAAGCAACTTTAACTTTTTCTGGAATTGAAATATTAATTTTACCAATTTTAGACATTAAAATACCTTACAAATTATTTCTCCACCCACTCTTTGTTTTCTTGCATCAATATCGGTCATGACACCTTTGGGGGTTGATACAATTGCTATACCTAAACCATTATTTATTTTTGGTAAACTTTCTGCACTAGAAAATATTCTTCTCCCTGGTTTTGAAACTCTTTCAAAAGTACTTATAACTGGGTTTCCTGAATGATATTTAAGCTCTAATGATAATAAAGATTTATTATTTTCTTTGTTAACTTTAAAATCTTTAATAAATCCTTCATTCTTTAAGATATCAGCAATCTTAGTTTTAAAATTTGAAGAAGGTAATTCAACTTTCTTATGGCTTCTATCTTGAGCATTTTTTATTCTTGCTATCATATCTCCAATTGGATCACTTAAACTCATATTTTCCTTTCTACCAACTTGATTTAACTAAACCTGGTATCTTTCCTTGCAGACCTAATTGTCTTAATGCAATTCTAGATATTTTCAATTTTCTATAAACTCCGTGAGGTCTTCCAGTGATCTGACATCTATTCATCACTCTTACTTTCGCAGAGTTTCTAGGTAATTTTGATAATTTTTGTTGCGCTTTAAATCTTTCCTCTAAAGGGAGTTTTTTATTCATAACAATCTTTTTTAACTTTTGTCTTTTTTTAAATAGCCTGTCCGATAATTTTATTCGTTTATTGTTCTTATTTATTGAGCTTAATTTAGCCATTTTAGTTATCTCCTTTTTTGATAAATGGAAAATTTAACTTTTCTAAAAGAGCAAAACTATGCTCCTTACTTTTGGCTGATATTACAATCACGATATCAATACCACGAACCTTATCAGCACGATCAAAACTTACCTCTGGAAATATAATATGTTCTTTAACACCAAATGTGTAATTTCCAAATTTATCGAAACCATTTGCAGACAGGCCTCTAAAATCTTTAATTCTTGGTAAAGCTATATTCACAAGTCTATCTAAAAATTCATACATTTTATCTTTTCTAAGTGTTACCTTTAAGCCAGCATTTGAACCTTTTCTTGTTTTAAAATTCGCAACTGATTTTTTAAATTTGGTAATCACAGGTCTTTGACCTGTTATTTTTGCTAAATCCTCCTCACAAGACTTTAATATTTTTGAATCATTTCCGTCTAAACCTAAGCCCATATTTAAAACAATTTTTTCAATTTTTGGACCCATGTACAAATTTTTAAAACCAAATTGAGATTTTAACGCAGGTTGTATTTCTTTATAATAAAGTTCTTTCAATCTCGGAGTCATTATTTTTTAGCCTCAGTTTTTTTTGTTTTTGTTTTTTCATCAATTAGTTTTAAATTTGACAAATGAATAAAACTTTCCTTTGAAAAAATTCCACCTTTTTTTTCCTTTGTTGTTTTTACATGTCTCTTTACCATATTAATATCTTTCACTTTTGCCCTGTTGTTTGGTCTATCAATTTCAATTACTTCACCTTCTTTTTTTTTATCTCTCCCTGATAAAACTCGAACTTTTAAACCTTTTTTAATCATTACAAAACCTCTGGGGCTAATGAGATTATTTTCATTTGCCCTTTATTCCTTAATTCTCTAGTCACTGGACCAAAAATTCTAGTTCCAACTGGTTCACCTTTATCATCTACCAGAACAGCAGCGTTATTATCAAATTTTACTTTTGATCCATCATCCCGATGAATTCCTTTTTTTACTCTCACCACAACTGCTTTATGAACGGATCCTTTTTTTACTTTTCCCTTGGGAATTGCTTCTTTAACCGCAATCACTATCGTATCTCCTATACTTGCATATCTTCTTTTCGATCCACCTAAGACTTTAATGCATTCAATTTTTTTTGCCCCAGTGTTATCGGCTACATTTAATTCTGTTTGAACCTGTATCATTATTTTGTATTCTCCATTACTTGAAATTTCTTATTTTTTGAGAAAGGTTTGCTTTCAATAATTGATACTTTATCACCTGTTTTAAACTTATTATTTTCATCATGAGCATTGTATTTTTTTCTCACTTTTATTACTTTTTTTAATAATGGATGAGAATATTTTCGTTCAACTAAAACAGTTATAGTTTTGTTGGGCTTATCACTTACAACCACACCTGTTAATATTTTCTTAGGCATTTAACTTTCCTTTTAATATTGTTTTTAATCTAGCAATTGTTTTTTTTGTTTCACTAATTTTTGCAGGATTAGTAATCTGTGAATTCATCTTTTGAAATCTAAAATTGAATAAATCTTTTTTAAATTTATCGATATTTTTTATAATTTGATCTTTTGATAGTTTTTTAATTTCTTGTTTTTTCATATTACGCGAATCTCTTTATAGTTTTTGTTTTAATTGGTAGTTTTGCAGATGCTTTATATAAAGCTTCTTTGGCTATCTGTTCTGAAACACCATCTACCTCAAATAAAATTCTTCCTGGTTTTACACGACATGCATAGAATTCTGGAGAACCTTTTCCTTTACCCATACGTACTTCAATAGGTTTTTTTGAAACCGGAATATTTGGAAATATTCTTGTCCAAACTCTTCCTTGTCTTTTCATATGTCTTGTTAGAGCAACTCTAGCAGCCTCGATTTGTTTACCAGTAACCCTATCAGGAGATAGTGCTTTTAAAGCGTAGGCACCATAGTTAATGAAATTTGCTCTTGAGGCAGTTCCATGAATTCTACCTTTGTGAGCTTTTCTCCATTTTGTTCTAACTGGTTGTAACATTTATTGTTTTACCTCTTTAGGTGTGACTTTATTTGTTTCTTGGCTAAATTCTTTAGCAAAAACCTCGCCTTTATAGATCCAAACTTTTATTCCAATTATTCCATAAGTCGTAAGCGCTTCTGCCTCTGCATAATCTATATCTGCTCTTAATGTGTGGGATGGTATGCTGCCGTCTCTTAACCATTCAGTTCTTGCAATCTCATTTCCACCCAATCTTCCACTCACTGAAACTTTAATTCCTTTAGCGCCTAATCTCAAGCAAGACTGCATTGCTCTTTTCATTGCTCTTCTGTAAGAAATTCTTTTAACTAATTGTTGAGCAATATTTTCTGCAACTAAATAAGCATTTGTCTCAGGTTTTTTAACCTCTTTAATATTTAAAGTAACCTCATTTGAAGTAAATTTAGATAAATTGTTTTTTATCTTATCAATATCACTACCTTTTTTTCCAATAACAAAACCTGGTCTAGAAGTGTAAATTGTAACATAACATTTGTTTGCTGTTCTTTCGATCATCACTTTTGAAACTCCAGAATTAATTACATTTTTTTTGATGTATTCTCTAATTTTAAAATCTTCTATGAGATAATTACCAAAATCTTTCTTTTTAGCGTACCAAACAGAGTCCCAACCTCTGTTAACACCTAATCTAAAACCTACCGGATTAACTTTTTGTCCCATGACTCTCCATTTTTTTTGCTTCTGATAAAATAATTGTTACACTTGAATAAGGCTTTAAAATTGGTGCAGCTCTTCCTTTTGCTCTTGGCCTAAACCTTTTCATAGTAATTTTCTTTCCACAATATGCTTCTTTAACTACAAGTTTATCAATATCATACTGAAAATTATTCTCCGCATTTGCAACAGCTGATGAAATAGTCTTTCTGATATCACGAGTAATCCTTTTTTCTGAAAACTGAAGATCTCTAATAGCTAACTCTACTTTCTTTCCAACTATACCTTTTAAAATAGGATTAAGCTTTCTTACACTTGATCTAATATTGTTATTAATAGATTTCACTATTTTTTCTTTTTTTTTCACTAATTTCTTTTTTTTACTCATAATTATTTCTTCGCCTCTGCCTCAGCGGGTTTTGCTTTTTTATCTGCAGGTGTGTGACCAAAAAAAGTTCTTGTTGGTGCAAATTCACCTAACTTATGACCAACCATGTCTTCAGATATGGTAATGGGTATAAATTTTTTTCCATTATAAATCAAAAAACTTACTCCTACAAAATCTGGAATTATTGTTGATTTTCTTGACCAAGTCTTAATAGGAATTTTTTTTGGATCAGCCTTATATTTATCAACTTTTTTTATCAAGCTTTCTTCCACAAAAGGTCCTTTCCATACTGCTCTAGCCATTATTTTGTATCCTTCCTTTTGTTTCTTCTCTTCACGATATATTTATCAGTTCTTTTATTATCTCTTGTTTTCAAACCTTTTGCTGATTGTCCTTTAGGAGAAACTGGATGTCTTCCGCCTGCTGATTTACCTTCACCACCACCATGTGGGTGATCTACTGGATTTTTAACAACACCTCTAGTGTGAGGTCTTCTTCCTAACCATCTTGATCGTCCTGCTTTACCAATTTTGATATTTTTTTGATCGGGGTTACTTAATACACCAATAGTTGCCAATGATCTTGAATCGATTTTTCTAACTTCACCTGATGCTAATTTAATCAAACTATAATTCCCATCTAATCCACTAATCGTAACAGAAGTTCCAGCAGATCTGGCAATTTTACCTCCACCACCTGGCTGTATTTCGACATTGTGAATATCTATACCAACTGGGATGTCCTGTAACGGCATGCAATTTCCGATTTTTATCTCTTTTTTTGATCCATTTTCAACTTTATCACCTACTTTTATTTTTTGTGGTGCAAGATAATATGCATGTGAATTATCATCAAATTTTACTAACATAATGTAACAAGATCTGTTTGGATCATATTCAATTCTTTCCACTGTTGCAGGCATATCAAATTTTTTTCTATAAAAGTCGACATGTCGATACATTTTTTTATGTCCACCAGCTCTATTGATAGATGTAATATGACCATTGTTGTTTCTCCCCTTCATTGCATTTTTTGGTGAAACTAAAGATTTAAACGGTTTACCTTTCCAAAGACCAGTTCTATCAACAAGAATTGTTCCTCTAGTAGATTTTGTATATGGTTTAAATGTTTTTAGTGCCATTTTAAATTCCAGTTGTTAAATCAATACTTTGACCTTTTTTAAGTGTTATAATTGCTTTTTTAAAACCAGAGACTTTAACTTTTCTTCCTCTGGTTAATTTAGTTCTACTTTGTTTATTTATAATATTTACCTTTGTAACATTTACTTTAAAGATTTTTTCAATATTATTTTTTATATTTTTCTTATTTGCTTTTGATGGCACCTTAAATACAATCTTATTTTGTTCTGATAAATTTGTTGACTTTTCAGTTACTAACGGAGATAAAATTTTGTCATATAAATGTATCTTTTCCATCTTAAGTATACCTCTTTTCTAATTCTTTTACGGATGTTTCAGTAAACACAACCTTTTCGAACTTGACGATATCAAATGCACTAAAATGATTAATGTCTGTTACTTTAATATTTGGAATATTTCTAATTGATTTTTCAACATTATCTTTTGAGTTTTTGTCTAGAATTATAATTGAATTTGAAATTTGGAACTTTTTTAAAATTAAGTTCATCTCTTTAGTCTTATTTATCTTAGAGCTAAAATCGCTAAAAATTAAAAGATTATTATTCTTTATCTTGTCAGTGATTAAAGATGCTATACTTTGTTTTTTTTCACTCTTATTTAATTTTCTTTTTTTATATGATAGCTCTCCTTTTGGACCATGAGCTATACCACCACCAACAAAGATTGGAGCTTTTCTACTAGCGTGTCTAGCATTACCCGTTCCTTTTTGTGCATAAATTTTTGATGTTGGACCTGAGACTTCGTTTTGCTGCTTAGTTTTTGCGTGCCTACCTTTATAGTTAGCATTAGTCTTATATAAAACTGTATTAACTAATTTCTTATTTATCTTAGCTGAAAAAATCTTATCTAAGACTTCAATAGAACTTTTTTTACCATCTAAATTAATTTTTTCGACTTTCATTATTTTTTCTTTTTCTCCGGCGTTTTCTTAGCTAATTCAGCAGCTTTGTGTTTTTCACTGATAGTCATTTTTTTAATATTTTTAACTGAACCTTTTACTAAAATTTCAGAGTTTTTTGCTCCTGGGATAGAACCTTTTAAATATAGAAGCTCATTTTCTAGATCCGTTTTGATAATTTCAATATTTTGCATAGTTCTTAATTTATCCCCCATATGTCCAGCCATTTTTTTTCCCTTAAATACTTTACCAGGATCTTGTCTTTGACCCGTTGAACCATGTGATCTATGTGAAATTGAAACACCATGTGTGGCTCTCAAACCACCAAAATTGTGTCTTTTCATAGCTCCTGCAAAACCTTTTCCAATCGTTTTTGATCTAGTATCTACAAATTTAACATCTTTAAAAATCTCTAATCCAAATTCATTTCCCTCTTTGTAATTTTCGATGTTTTGAACTCTATATTCTTTAAGTTTCCTTTTAGCTTCAGTATTTCTTTTTGAAAAATAACCTTTCATAGCCTTTGTTAGTTTTGAGTTTTTGATTTTCCCGTATCCAAGTTGAACTGCAGTATAACCTCTTTTTTCTTTATCTATTACTTGGATTACTCTAGCTTTTTCCATTTTTAATACAGTAACTGGAACCAACTGACCAGATTTATAAAATTCTCTAGTCATTCCAATTTTTTTTCCTAATAAAGCAATCTCGCTCATAATTATATCTTAATCTCCACATCGACTCCTGATGCTAAATCTAACTTCATTAAAGCCTCGACAGTCTGTGGTGTTGGCTCAATTATATCAATTAATCTTTTATGGGTTCGTGACTCAAATTGTTCTCTGCTTTTTTTATCTATATGAGGAGATCTTAAAACTGTATATCTTTCAATTCTAGTTGGTAACGGAATTGGACCTTTTATTGTAGCTCCAGTTCTTTTGACTGTATTAACAATCTCTTCAGTTGAAGCATCTAAAATCTTATTGTCGTAAGCTCTAAGTTTAATTCTAATATTCTGTTTTTCCATTTTAGCCTGCTATTTTTTTTGTTACTTCGTCTTGAACATTTTGTGGTACTTTTGCATAGTGATCAAAAAACATTGAATATTGAGCTCGCCCTTGTGACATTGATCTTAAACTATTAATATATCCAAACATATTTGCTAAAGGCACCATTGCAGTTATTACAGTTGCATTACCTCTTTGTTCTTGAGTACTTATTTGTCCTCTTCGACTATTTAAGTCTCCAATAACATCACCCATATAGTCCTCAGGCGTAACTACCTCAACTCTCATGACCGGCTCTAGTAATTTTAAACCACCTTTTGTACAAGCATCTTTAAAACATGCTCTACTTGCAAGTTCAAAAGCTAATACGCTAGAGTCAACATCGTGATGTAAACCATCTAAAATAGTAACTTTATAATCAATCATTGGAAATCCTGCTAGAATTCCACCATCTGATACTGTTTCGATACCTTTTTCGACGCCAGGAATGAATTCTTTTGGAATTGCTCCACCTTTGATTTTACTTTCAACAGATCTCCCTTTACCAGGCTCTTGAGGTTCTACCAATAATTTGACTTTTGCAAATTGTCCTGCACCACCACTTTGTTTTTTATGTGTGTATTCTACTTCTGATGAGTTTTCTATTGTTTCTCTGTATGCTACTTGTGGAGCTCCAACATTTGCCTCAACTTTAAATTCTCTTTTCATTCTATCTACAATAATATCTAAGTGTAATTCACCCATTCCTTTAATAATTGTTTGTCCAGACTCCTCATCAGATGAAACTCTAAATGAGGGATCTTCTTTAGCTAATCTGCCTAAAGCTTCTCCCATTTTCTCTTGGTCAGCTTTTGTTTTTGGTTCAACAGCAATTTCAATTACTGGATCAGGAAATTCCATTGGTTCTAGAAGAACTGGATTGTCTTTATTGCATAATGTATGACCAGTAATGGTATTTTTCAAACCAGCTAGTGACACAATATCTCCTGCGTTAGCTTCTTTGATGTCCTCTCGAGAGTTAGCATGCATTAACAACATTCTACCAACTCTTTCTTCTTTTTCTTTTGATGAATTGTATACAGCCGTTCCTGTTTTTATTGTGCCTGAATAAATTCTAATAAATGTTAAAGATCCGACAAATGGGTCATTTGCTACCTTAAATGCTAGGGCAGAAAATGGTGCACTATCATCAAATTTCATTTCAATTTCATCTTCTGATCCTAATTTAGTTCCTTTAATTGAGCCAATATCTATAGGGCTGGGAAGATAATTAATCACTGCATCAAGTAGTGGCTGAACACCTTTATTTTTAAAAGCTGAACCAGTTAATACTGGAACAAAATCAAAGTTTAGTGTTCCTTTTCTTATACATTTAATCAAATCTTCTTCTTTAATTTCTTCACCATTAAGATAAGACTCCATCAGTTTTTCGTCTTGCTCAACGGCCATTTCAACTAATTCTGTTCGATATTTTTGAGATATTTCTTTAAGATCTTCTGGGATTTCCTTATATTCCCATTCAGCACCTAAAGCCTCATTTTTCCAAACTTGTGCTTTCATTTTAACAAGGTCAACAACACCAGCTAGAGAGGCTTCAATACCGATTGGTACTTGTATGACCAATGGTTTTGCTCCCAATCTGTCTTTAATCATATTTACGCACCTAAAAAAGTCCGCTCCAGTTCTATCTAACTTATTTACAAAACAAATTCTTGGTACTTTATATTTGTCAGCTTGTCGCCATACTGTTTCTGATTGAGGTTCTACACCTGCCACACCATCAAACACTGCAACCGCACCATCAAGTACTTTAAGTGATCTTTCTACTTCAATAGTAAAATCTACGTGACCTGGTGTATCGATAATATTAATTCTATGGTCTTGCCAGAAGCAGGTTGTTGCTGCTGATGTAATTGTAATGCCTCTTTCTTGTTCTTGTTCCATCCAATCCATGGTCGCTGCACCATCATGAACCTCACCAATTTTATGACTTTTACCTGTGTAATATAAAATTCTTTCAGTTGTGGTTGTTTTACCTGCATCAATGTGGGCCATAATCCCGATGTTTCTATATTTATCTAATGTGTGAGATCTAGCCATAATATTTTACCACCTAAAGTGTGCAAAAGCCTTATTAGACTCTGCCATTTTATGTACATCCTCTTTTTTCTTTACAGCTGCACCTTTTTTTTCATACGCATCATAAAGTTCATTAAAAATTTTATCAGACATATGTTTATCTTTTCTTTTTCTTGCTGAATCTATAAGCCATCTGATAGCTAAAGCTTGTGCTCTTTTACTTTTTACTTCAACTGGAACTTGATAGGTGGCACCACCTACTCTTCGTGATCTTACTTCAACAGTTGGTTTAATATTATTGATTGCTTCGTTAAAAATATTAATAGGTTCATCTTTTGACTTTGTTTTAATTTTTTCAATTGCATCATAGACTATTTTAGTGGCTACACCTCTTTTGCCGTCATACATAATATTATTAATTAATTTAGGTATAATTGTGGAATTAAATTTTGGATCAGGAACAATATTTTTTTTTGGCTGTGTTTTTTTTCTAGACATGTCTATTTACCTTTTTTCGTTCCGTATAAGGATCTTCTTTTTTTTCTATTTGCTACACCCTGAGTGTCTAGATTACCTCTTAAAATGTGATAACGAACACCTGGTAAATCTTTTACCCTTCCACCTCTAATTAATACCACAGAATGTTCTTGAAGATTATGACCTTCTCCAGGTATATAAGCAGTTACTTCAAAACCATTTGATAATCTCACCCTTGCAACTTTTCTTAAAGCAGAATTAGGTTTTTTTGGAGTTGTTGTATAAACTTTTACACAAACACCTCGTTTGAGTGGTTGTTTTTGTAATGCTGGAACTTTATTCCTAGCAATTGGTTTAGCTCTTTTTTTTCTTAACAACTGGTTAATAGTTGGCATATTTATAAATTTAATAATTGTTAATTTTTGAATGAAATAACTGACAGGTTATTTGTGGCAGCGTTTAGTGTCAAAGTTAACACTACATTCCAACCAAAAAATATCGCCAAAATACTTATTAATTTAATTTTGTCAAACTAAAACTAATTAGCAAACGTGTTATTTTTATTGATTTACAGGGGTTTCTGGCTGTTCAATCTGTTCTTGCTCAGAAAGAAATTTATTGTCATCTTGTAGAGCTTTTTTGTTCCATTTATTTTTAATATTACCAGTTCCAGCAGGTACTAATCGTCCAACTATTACATTCTCTTTTAAACCATTAAGTGGATCAACTTTACCCTTAATAGCAGCATCGGTAAGAACTCTTGTAGTTTCCTGGAATGATGCAGCGGATATAAAAGACTCAGTCTGAAGAGAAGCTTTGGTAATTCCCATTAAAACTCTTTCTCCAGTTGCTGGTTTTTTACCTTCAGATTTTAATTTTTCATTAACGTTATCAAATTTAATTCTATCAATGATTTCACCGGGTAAGTAAGAGGAATCACCAGTAGTTTTTACCTCAACTTTTTTCAACATTTGTCTTAAAATAGTTTCTATGTGTTTATCGTTAATAATTACACCCTGTAACCTATAAACCTCTTGAACTTGATTAACAAAATATTCAGTTAAATCTTTTATGCCCATAATTCTAAGAATATCGTGTGGTAATGGTTGTCCATCTAATAAATATTCTCCTTTTTTAATTTTTTCACCCTGATTAAAATTAATATGTTTTCCTTTGGGTATTAAATAATTAGATGGTTCTGACCCATCTTCAGGCACAATTGATATTCTTTGTTTTCCTCTAACTTCTTTTCCAAATATAACTTGTCCATCATTTTCAGCAATGATTGCACTATCCTTAGCTTTTCTGGCTTCAAACAATTCAGCAACTCTTGGAAGGCCTCCAGTAATATCTTTTGTTTTAGTAGTTTCTTTAGGTAATCTTGCAATAACATCACCAGCAGAAACTTTTTGACCATCTTTAACTGATAAGATTGAGTCAGGGACTAGATAATATCTTGCCTCATTATCATCTGCCTTTTTAATAACGTTTCCCTTTTCATCTCTTAAAGTAATTCTTGGTTTTAAATCTGTACTTTTTGATTGAGATCTCCAATCTACTACCGATTTCGATGAGATACCTGTTGCATCATCTGTAGTTTCTTGAATAGATACTCCATCAATTAAATCAACATAGCTTGCGATACCACTTTTTTCAGCAATTACCGGTGTAGTATAAGGATCCCATTCACAAATTTTTGTGTTAGCTTTAACTTTATCATCATTTTTAAAAAATAATTTCGAACCATAAGCTACTTTATAAACAGCAATCTGAACTCCATTATCATCCTCAATAGATAATTGTGTATTTCTACCCATGACAATTAAGTTCTTTTTAGAGTCTTCTAAAATATTTGAATTAATAATTTTTAAAGTTCCTTCATTTTTAGTTACTATTTGTGAGTCTTGTTTGACTGAAGCAGTACCACCTACGTGGAAAGTTCTCATTGTTAATTGTGTCCCTGGTTCTCCAATCGATTGTGCAGAAATCATTCCAATAGCCTCACCAACATGTACCATTTGACCTCTTGATAAGTCTCGTCCATAACAAGTTGCACAAACACCTTCTTTGGAACTACACGTCATAACTGAAAAAACTTTCAATGATTTTATTCCAGCGGAATCAATTTTATCACAGCCAAATTCGTCTATCATTGATGATTTCTTGATTATTACTTCGCCAGATATTGGGTGCTTTACATCAGTTGCAACAACTCTACCTAAAGCTCTTTCAGATAAACTCACAACGACATTACCACCTTCTAAAATTTCTGATAATTCTATAAAGCCAGGATTATCACAATTTTTTTTCGTAATTGTTAAATCTTGAGCAACATCGCAAAGTCTTCTAGTTAAATAACCTGAACTTGCAGTTTTAAGGGCTGTATCAGCTAGACCTTTTCTAGCACCATGTGTAGAGTTAAAATATTCTAATGCAGTTAAACCTTCTTTAAAATTTGAGGTTATTGGACTTTCAATAATTTCACCTGATGGTTTTGCAATTAGTCCTCTCATTCCAGCTAATTGTTTCATTTGTGCTGCAGATCCTCTTGCTCCACTATCTGCCATCATAAATACTGAATTTATTTTCAATCCCTCTGAAGTTTTTTCCGTTGCAGAAATTCCTTTCATCATCTCACCAGCAACTTTATCTGTACATTTTGACCAAGCATCAACGACTTTATTATATTTTTCACCTCTAGTGATTAAACCTTCTGCATATTGTGTCTCATAATCAGCGATTAGTTTTTTTGTGTCATCAATTAATTGAGTTTTATTTTCGGGGATAACTAAATCATCTTTACCAAAAGAAATCCCAGCTTTAAATGCATGTTTAAAGCCTAGATCTTTTAATTTATCACAGAAAATGACTGTTGTTTTTTGACCACAAAATCTAAAGACAATATCAATAATTTCTGAAACTGTTTTCTTTGGTAAAATTCTATCTATCAAAGAAAACTTAATATTATAATTTTTTGGTAATAAATTAGCTAGTAAAAATCTTCCTGCAGTAGAAGTGTACTTCTCAAATTTTTGATTACCTTTTTCATCAATTGTTTCAAATCTAGAAATAATCGTACTATGGACTTTTATTTGACCAGAAGAAAGCGCAAATTCAATTTGATCTGCATTTAAAAAATATCCAGCTGGCTTATCAGTGACTGGTTCTTGAGATAAATAATAAATTCCTAAAATCATATCCTGACTTGGGACAATTATTGGCTTTCCGTTAGATGGAGAAAGAATATTATTAGTTGATAGCATTAATATTCTGGCCTCAAGTTGTGCCTCCAAACTTAAAGGAACGTGAACAGCCATTTGATCACCATCAAAATCTGCATTAAACGCAGCACATGTTAAAGGGTGTAATTCAATCGCATCTCCCTCAATTAATTTTGGTTCAAAAGCTTGAACTCCCAACCTATGAAGTGTTGGAGCTCTATTTAGTAAAACTGGATGTTCTCTAACAATTAATTCAAGTGCATCCCAGACAGCGTTAGTTTCTTTCTCAACTAATTTTTTTGCTTGTTTAATTGTTGAAGCTAAACCTAGTTTGTTAAGTCTTGCATATAAAAATGGTTTAAATAACTCTAACGCCATTTTTTTTGGCAATCCACATTCGTGTAATTTTAGGTCTGGACCTACTACGATGACTGAACGACCAGAATAATCAACTCTTTTACCAAGAAGATTTTGTCTAAATCTTCCTTGTTTTCCTTTTAACATCTCAGCTAAAGATTTTAATGGTCTTTTACCTGTTCCAGTAATTACTCTACCTCTTCTACCGTTATCAAAAAGTGCATCAACAGATTCTTGTAACATTCTTTTTTCATTTCTGATGATAATATCTGGTGCCTTAAGATCCATTAGTCTCTTTAAACGATTATTTCTATTAATAACCCTTCTATAAAGATCATTTAGATCTGATGTTGCAAATCTACCACCATCTAAAGGAACTAATGGTCTTAATTCTGGTGGAATAACCGGAACAACAGTCATGATCATCCATTCAGGTTTTTGACCAGTTTCAATAAAAGACTCGATTAATTTTAATCTCTTAATAGCTCTTTCTTCATTAACTTTTGACTTCGTCTCTTTGATATAATCAACAAGATTTTTTCTCTCTAACTCTAAATCAAGATTTTTAAGCATTTCCAGAACTGCTTCAGCTCCAATTCCAGCTGTAAAGGCCTCCTCACCATATTCATCTTGATATTTTGCTAGTTCTTCCTCATTTAAAAGCTGATTTTTTTGCAGACCTGTTAAACCTGGCTCAATGACAATAAAATTTTCAAAATACAAAACCCTTTCGACTTCTTTGAGCTTCATATCAACAGCAAGTGCTATTCTACTTGGTAGTGATTTTAAAAACCATATATGTGCAACAGGTGTTGCTAAATTAATGTGACCCATCCGTTCTCTTCGAACATTTGATTTTGTCACTTCAACACCACATTTCTCACAGATGATGCCTCTAAATTTCATTCTTTTATATTTTCCACACAAACACTCATAATCTTTAATTGGACCAAAGATTCTTGCACAGAAAAGACCATCTTTCTCTGGTCTAAAAGTTCTATAATTAATAGTTTCTGGTTTTTTAATTTCACCATAGGTCCAAGATTTTATTTTCTCTGGGCTAGCTAATGAGATCTTGATACTATTAAAATTTTGAGCTTCAGATATTTCTGAATTTTTAAATAGATCTGTTAGTTCTTTTTTCATAATTAATTTAATTCCACATTTAATGCCAAAGATTTAATTTCTTTAACAAGTACGTTAAATGATTCTGGTATTCCAGACTCAAAGTTTTCTTCACCCTTAACAATAGTCTCATAAACTTTTACTCTTCCAGCAACATCATCAGATTTTACAGTAAGTATTTCTTGTAGTGTGTATGATGCACCATATGCTTCAAGTGCCCATACCTCCATTTCACCAAACCTTTGACCACCTAATTGAGCTTTTCCACCCAACGGTTGTTGAGTTACTAAACTATAAGGACCAGTAGATCTAGCGTGAATTTTGTCTTCCACTAAATGATGAAGTTTAAGCATGTAAATTATTCCAACAGTAACTGGTCTGTCAAATTTTTCACCAGTCCTTCCATCCCATAAATAAGTTTGTCCTGATTTAGGTAAATTTGCTAACTCTAACATTTCTGTTACATTTTTTTCTTTAGCTCCATCAAAAACTGGAGTGGATATAGCTATACCATTTTGTAAATTTTCACATAAATCTTTAAATTCTGTTTTACTTAATTTATCTACTTTTTGATCAAATATTTCTTCACCGTAAACAGATTTTAAAAAACTCTCTATTTTTTCATTTCTCTCAATTTTTTTATTATTTTCATTAACTAAATTCTTAATTTGTTCACCGAATTCTTTACACGCCCATCCTAAATGAGTTTCAAGGATTTGCCCTACATTCATCCGACTAGGCACACCTAAAGGATTTAAAACTATATCTACTGGTCGTCCATCTTCTCTGTAAGGCATGTCTTCTACTGGCACAATCTTACTGACAACTCCTTTATTACCATGCCTTCCTGACATTTTATCACCTGGTCTTAATCTTCTTTTGATTGCAACAAAAACCTTTACCATTTTCATCACACTAGGTAATAAATCATCACCACTTCTAATTTTTAAAACTTTATCTTCAAATCTTTCGGTAATATCTTGTTTTGCTTTATTATACTGATCTTTTAATTGTAATAATGCATTTTCATTTTTTGGATTTGAAATAGTCAGTTTAAAAAGATCGCTGATAGATATTTTATTTATTGTCTCAAAATCTAATTTAGAGCCGGCTTCAACATCTTTTATTTTCTTAGAAAGGGTTTCGCCTGATAAAATTTGAGCAGCTCTTTGTTTAATACTTCTCTCCAAAATTTCTTCCTCAACAATTTTATCTTGTTGCACTTGATCAATTTCAGCTCTTTCAATTGTGATGGATCTTTCATCTTTTTCTATTCCATGTCTATTAAACACTCTTACATCAACTACAGTACCACTGCTTCCTCTAGACATCCTTAAAGATGTATCTGTCACATCAATTGCTTTTTCTCCAAAAATTGATCTCAACAATTTTTCCTCAGGACCTGATGCTGAATCCCCTTTAGGAGTCACTTTACCTACCAGTATATCTCCCGCATTTACCTCTGCACCAATATATACTATTCCTGACTCATCTAAATTTTTTAGAGCTTCTTCATTAACGTTAGGTATGTCTCGTGTTATTTCTTCTTCACCAAGTTTTGTATCTCTTGCCATAATCTCATACTCAACAATATGTACTGAAGTAAATACATCATCAGTTACGCATCTTTCTGAAATTAAAATAGAATCTTCAAAATTGTATCCCTGCCAAGGCATAAATGCTACAGTAACATTTTTACCTAAAGCTAACTCGCCTAATTTAGTCGAAGGACCATCTGCAATAATATCACCAGTTTTTACTTTATCTCCTACTCTAACCAAAGGTCTTTGATTAATACATGTGTTTTGGTTAGATCTTTTAAATTTTTGTAAATTATAAATATCAACACCAGATTTTGAGAAATCAGTTTCTTCTGTAACTTTAATTACAATTCTTTTACCATCAATTTTATCTACTACTCCGTCTCTTTTAGCAACAATTGTAACCCCCGAATCTAATGCAACATCACTTTCTATTCCAGTACCAACCAAAGGTGCCTCAGGTTTTAATAACGGAACAGCTTGTCTCATCATGTTAGAACCCATTAATGCTCTATTCGCATCATCATTCTCTAAGAAAGGTATCAATGAAGCAGCCACCGAAACCAATTGTTTAGGTGATACGTCAATATAATCTATCGTTTCAGGTTTTGCTAAAAGGAAGTTTAAGTTTTGTCTACAGGAAACTAATTCCTCAACTATTTTTCCATTTTTATCAATTTTAGTATTAGCTTGGGCTATAGTAAATTTTGTTTCCTCCATTGCGGACAAATATTCTACTTTATCTTGAACAACACCTTCTTTTACTCTCTTGTAAGGACTTTCAATAAAACCATATTTATTAATTTTTGCATAAGTAGATAAACTATTGATCAAGCCAATATTTGGGCCCTCTGGAGTCTCAATTGGACAAATTCTTCCATAATGAGTTGGATGCACGTCTCTAACCTCAAACCCAGCTCGCTCCCTTGTTAGTCCACCAGGGCCTAAAGCAGAAACTCTTCTTTTATGAGTAATTTCTGAAAGTGGATTTGTTTGATCCATAAATTGAGAAAGTTGAGAACTTGCAAAAAAATCTTTTAATGAAATTGTGAGTGGTTTTGCGTTTATCAAATCTTGTGGCATTGCTGACTCGATATCTAAAGTAGTCATTTTTTCTTTAATTGCTCTTTCCATTCTATAAACACCAATACGAGCTTGATTTTCAACTAATTCACCTACAGATCTAACTCTTCTATTTCCAAGATGATCAATGTCATCAACATCATCTTTACCATCTCTTAGGTCCAACATTTTACGAATAATTGCTAAAATATCATCATTTCTTAATATCGTAATTTTATCTGAGCATTCTAAATCTAATCTAGAATTCATTTTGACTCTTCCAACGTCAGACAAGTCATATCGGTCTGAACTAAAGAATAAATTATTAAAAATTTGAGTTGCTATTTCAATTGTTGGAGGTTCACCAGGTCTTAACATCTTATAAATTTCAGTAATTGCCTCATCTTTAGTATTATTTTTGTCATTCAGGATTGTAGTGAGTAAATAAGGACCTTTGTTTATAGAATTTGTTACAGAAATATCTAGACTTGTAATATTGGCATCCAAAATTTGTTGAATGATTGTTTCATTTAACTCAGTACCAATTTTTAATAATCCGTCCTCTTGATCATTTAATTTAATATCTTTATGTAAAAACTTTCCAAATAATGATTCTTTCGCAACTAGTATATCTTTTAATCCATCATTAGATAATTTTTTAGCATTTAAATAATTTATTTTTTCTCCTAATTTAATAACAACTTTTCCTGATTTAGCATCAACAACTTCTTCAGAAAAATTTTTAGCTTTATAATTTTCAGGGTTAAATTTTGTTTTCCACTTTTCTGATTTTGTATCAAAAATAAATTTTTCTGACTCATAAAATTCATTTACAATTTCGCTTTTTGAATAACCAAGAGCAAGTAATAAAGTAGATGCGAGAATTTTTTTCTTCCTATCAATTTTAAAATATAAAAAATCTTTTACATCATATTCAAAATCTAACCAAGACCCTCGATTTGGTATTACTCTACAATTAAACAAAAGTTTTCCACTTGCATGAGTTTTGCCTTTGTCATGATCGAAAAAAACTCCTGGACTTCTATGCATTTGATTTACAACAACCCTTTGAACACCATTCGTTATGAATGTACCACTATTAGTCATCATAGGCACTTCACCCATATAAACTTCTTGCTCTTTTGCTGACAAAATATCTTTAGTGTTCGTTTCTTGATTTATTTCATAAACAACTAATCGTAATGTGCATTTTAAAGCAGAGGAGTAAGTTAAGCCTCTAGCAATACATTCTTCTACATCAAATTTTGGTTTTTCAAGTCTGTATGATACATATTCTAATGTTGCTTTATCGTTAAGATCTTCAATAGGAAAAATACTTTTGAATACTCTGTCAAATCCTTTAGTTAAATCACCTGCTTCAGGGTTAAAAAATGTTAATTCGTCGTAGGAATTTTTTTGAACTTCTATTAGATTGGGTATGGATAAACTTTCTTTTAGTTTTCCGAAACTTTTTCTAATATTTTTCTTTTCAGTAAAAGATATTTGCATCTATGTCTTAATACTGATTAAACTTAACTAATCAGTACTTAAAAATTTCCTGTTAATTTATTTAAGTTCTACTTTTGCCCCTGCAGCTTCTAACTTAGCTTTAATTTCTTCTGCTTCTTTTTTCGGTACACCTGCTTTTACTTCTTTAGGTGCGCCCTCTACCAAGTCTTTTGCTTCTTTAAGACCAAGAGAAGTTGCTGCTCTTACTTCTTTAATTACGTTAATTTTTTTATCTCCTGCAGAAACGAGCATGATTGAAAAATCATCCTTTTCTTCTGCTGCTGCTGCTGCTCCTGCTGCTGCTGGAGCTGCTGCCGCCATTGGCGTAACACCCCATTTTTCTTCTAGTTGTTTTGAAAGATCTGCTGCTTCAGCAACAGTTAAACTTGATAAGTCTTCGATAATTTTATTTAGGTCTGGCATAATTTACTCTTTAGGTTGTGTTTCAGAATTTTCTGGGGGTAAACTACTCATTTTTTCCGATCGTGCAAGCAAAATACTTACTAATTTTGATGCAGATGCATTCAAAATACCTACAATATTAGCCCTTGCTTCGTCTAAAGTAGGTAAATTTGCGACATTCATTACTCCAGCTTGATCAAGAATTTCATTTTCCATCATTCCACCGATCAATTTCAGATTCTCATTATCTTTTGCAAACTTGGATAAAATTCGTGCTGACATAATTGCATCTTCTCCAAATGCAACGGCTGTTGGGCCGGTAAATAAATTTGATAAATCTTTACATTTAGTTTTTTCCAGTGCTAATTTTGTAATTCTGTTTTTGGTAATTTTAAAAATTATTCCATGTTCTCTCATTTTTGATCTTAATTCATCCAATTGAGTCATTGTCAGACCTTGATAATGAGTAACCATAACCGCTTTACTATTCTCAAATTGAGTTGTCATTTCAGCAATGTAGTTTTTCTTTTGCTCTTTATTCATCATAACTTAAATATTTTTTCCTAATTTTAATTTATATGAAACACCCATTGTTGATGTCACAAATGCGGTTTTTATCAGATCTCCTTTAACTGTGTTATTTGATTTTTCTTTCTCAAGTGTATCTATAACGGCATTAAAATTTTTAATTAGTTTTTCATCACTAAAAGATTTTTTTCCTATACTTACACCAATGTTTCCATCTTTATCATTTCTAATTTCCGCTTGACCAGATTTTGCATCTGAAATTGATGTTTTTAAATTTTCAGTCACAGTTCCTAACTTTGGATTGGGCATTAAACCTTTTGGTCCTAACACTTTTCCTAACTTTGATAATTTAATCATCATGGATGGAGTACAAATTAATTTTTCAAAATCCATTTCACCATTTTTAATTTTTTCAATAAATTCATCACCACCTACAATATCTGCACCAGCACTTCTTGCTTCATCAGATTTAGTATCCTCACATACGACAGCAACTTTTATCTTTTTACCAGTTCCACCAGGAAGATTTACTATAGTTCTAATATTTATCTCACTTTTTTTTTGTTTATTATTAATCTGAAAACTTAAATCGACTGACTCATCAAATTTAGTTGTGCAATTTTTTTTAACTACTGGAATTAATTTTTCAATTACTTCAGATGAAAGTTCGGTGGTTTTTTCAGGAAGTTTTTTAAATCTTTTTGAAGCCATAACTAATCTTTTACCTCGATACCCATTGATCTTGCAGAGCCAGCAATTATTTTGACCGCTTGATCTAAATCAAGAGCGTTTAAATCCTCCATTTTTTGTTTAGCAATTTCTTCGGCTTGTTTTTTTGTAATTGATGCAACAATGTTTCGACCAGGTTCTTGAGAACCACTTTTTAATTTTGCAGCTTCTCTTATAAAGAAAGATGCTGGTGGTGATTTAATTTTAAAATCAAATTTTTTATCTTTATAGACTGTTATTTCGACTGGTACAGGTTTGCCAGCTAACTTTTTAGTTTTATCATTGAAAGCTTTACAAAATTCCATTATGTTTACCCCTCGTTGCCCTAATGCAGGTCCAACTGGTGGAGCAGGATTTGCTTGGCCACCTTTGATTTGTAACTTTATAAAACCACTAATTTCTTTTTTAGCTGCCATAAATTTAACTTACTTTCTCCACTTGATTATATTCTAAATCAACTGGTGTTGGCCTTCCAAATATAGAAACTGACACCTTAAGTCTAGACTTTTCTTCATCAATTTCTTCAACCATTCCACTAAATGATGCAAAAGGTCCATCAATAACCTGAACTTTTTCACCAACTGTGTATTCTACAGCTGATTTAGGCTGAGCAACCCCATCTTTTATCTGACCTAAAATTTTATCAATTTCTTTATCGGACACAGGTACAGGCATTCCCTTTGTACCTAAAAAACCACTGACACGTTTAATGTTTTTTATCATGTGATAAATATCATTATCCATCTCACTTTTAATCAGAACATAACCTGGAAAATATTTTTTTTTTCTTTGAATCCTTTTACCTCTTTTAACTTCAGTAACATCATGAGTTGGAACGATTATTTCTTCAAATTTTTCAGATATTTTAGCCTTATCTGCTTCCTCTTTAATCAATCCTGCAACTTTGTTTTCAAAACTGGAGTGAGATTGAACTATATACCAATTTTTCATTAAATACTCACCTTAAGTAACAATTCTAAGAAAAATTTTAAAACCTGATCTAATAATAGAAAAAACAAAGACATAACTACTGCCATCGCAAAAACCATTAATGCACCCTGAAGTGTCTCTTTTCCTGTGGGCCAAGAAACTTTGAATGCCTCTTGTTTTACTTCTTGTATAAATTTAATTGGGTTCTTCATATTTATCTATTTCAAATTGGCAGGAGCGGAGGGACTCGAACCCTCAGCCTCCGGTTTTGGAGACCGGCGCTCTACCAATTGAGCTACACTCCTATATAGAGTTTACTCTATAATTTTAGTTACTACTCCAGCTCCAACAGTTCTACCACCTTCACGAATAGCGAAATTTAATTTCTCTGACATCGCAATTGGTGTAATTAATTTAACTGTAAATTTAGCGTCATCACCAGGCATAACCATTTCAGTTCCAGCCGGTAACTCTACTTCTCCAGTTACATCTGTGGTTCTAAAATAGAATTGTGGTCTATACTTTGTGAAAAAAGGTGTATGTCTTCCACCTTCTTCTTTTTTAAGTACATACGCTTGAGCTTCAAATTTAGTATGTGGAGTAACAGAACCTGGTTTACAAAGAACTTGTCCTCTTTCAATATCAGTTCTTTCTACACCTCTTAAAAGAACTCCAACGTTATCTCCTGCCTCGCCTGAGTCTAGGAGTTTTCTAAACATTTCAACACCAGTACATACTGATTTTTTAGTTTCTCTAATACCAACTATTTCTAGTTCGTCTCCAGTTTTAAGGACACCTGACTCAACTCTTCCGGTTGCCACAGTACCTCTTCCTGAGATTGAGAAAACATCCTCAACAGGCATCAAAAAATCTTTATCTTTTGGTCTGTCTGGTTGTGGAATAAACTCATCAACATTCTTCATTAATTCTAAAATTGAATTTTTTCCAATTTCATCATCTCTTCCTTCAACGGCTGCAAGTGCAGAACCTTTTGCAATAGGAGTTTTGTCACCTGGAAATTTATAAGAAGTTAATAATTCTTTAATCTCCTCCTCGACTAGATCAATCATTTCTTTATCATCAACTTGATCTACTTTATTTAAATAGACACAGATAGCAGGAACTCCAACTTGTCTTGCTAAAAGAATATGCTCTCTTGTTTGAGGCATAGGACCATCAGCAGCATTTACAACTAAGATTGCTCCGTCCATTTGAGCTGCACCTGTAATCATATTCTTAACATAGTCAGCATGACCTGGACAATCTACGTGTGCGTAGTGTCTTTTTTCAGTTTCGTATTCAACATGTGCTGTTGAAATTGTAATTCCTCTTTCTTTCTCCTCTGGAGCTTTATCAATTTGATCATATGCTACAGCCTGTGCTCCACCAGTTTCTGATAAAACTTTAGTGATAGCAGCAGTTAAAGTTGTTTTGCCATGATCGACATGACCGATTGTTCCAATGTTACAATGCGGTTTATTTCTTACAAATTTTTCTTTTGACATTACTTATTTTCCTCACTTTTTTTTTAAACTTTATTTTTCTTGGAGCGGGTAAAGGGAATCGAACCCTTACATCCAGCTTGGAAGGCTAGCGTTCTACCATTGAACTACACCCGCACAACCCCAAGAATAACACTCCAGTATTGTTAAAGAATATTGAATGGTGGAGGGGGAAAGATTCGAACTTTCGAAGACCGAAGTCAACGGGTTTACAGCCCGCCCCATTTGACCGCTCTGGAACCCCTCCCTTAGGGGAAGTGTCCCCTTGTTCAATAAAGCTTCAAACAACAAGCGTTTTATATATTTTATTTGTTTAAATGCAACACGTGATTTAATGGGAAAATATTTAAAAAAACGTGTAAAACAAAGGTAATTTTATGAATAAATCATCATTTTTTATCGTTGGTCAACATGCTGTAATTGAAGCACTCAGAAACCCAAAAAGAAAGGTTTTAAGGATATTTTTAACTGAGGAAAGTAAGAAAAATATTCATAAAAAAAGTCCTAATAAAAATTTATTAAATGATGTCAAAGTATATTTTAAAACAAAAAAAGAACTTGATAAATATAGTACTAGAGAGAATTTACAACATCAAGGGTATGTTGCAGAAGTTGAACATATTCAAAAACCAATTCTTAAAGAATACGTCAAAGATAAGGATAACATTACATTAATTTGTCTTGATGGTGTAACTGATCCAAGGAATATAGGATCTCTAATTAGAAGTGCTGCCTCTTTTAATATTGATGGAGTAATTATTAAAGCTAGAAACTTTCCTAGTGAAAGTAAACTTTTATATAAGGCAGCAAGTGGTGCAATTGAATATATTAATATTTTTGAAGTTTCTAATATCAATACAACACTTAAAAATCTTAAAGAAAAAAATTTTTGGGTATATGGCTTTGATGGTAATGGAAAAAAAAACTTTACTGATATTGAGTGGAAAGGAAATAATATATTATTATTTGGATCTGAAGGATCAGGAATGCATAAACACACATCCAAATATGCAGATTTTTTAGTTAAGATCGAGATAAATGAAAAAATTGAGAGCCTAAATATATCAAATAGTGCCGCAATTGTGTTTCATCATTTAAGTTATCTAAAAAAAAAGAGTTGATTAATTAATAAATTATTAATAATTATTGCGCATGCCCTTGTAGCTCAGCTGGTAGAGCAATTGATTTGTAATCAATAGGTCCGCGGTTCGAATCCGTGCGGGGGCACCACTTCGCAACTAATGTCATTTAGTTTTTAAATATTTTTGTGTTATAAAGTAAAATGGAGAATTTAATTGTACTGAATAATGAAAGAGTTTCAAAAAATAATGGTAAATTTTTTTCAAGAAATTATAACTTTAAGATACTTCCTGAGGGGCTAAACAGATATTTTAATGTTGAATATATAGTTAGAAAGTCTGAAATTAACGAAAGTCATGAGTTAAATTTAAATAAGGTGAAAGTTGCATCAAATATTATTCAATTTATTTTTTTTGTATTATCGACTTTTAAAAATAAAGACAATAAATACTATATAATTTGTATAACTCCATATACTTTTATTGCTTCACTATTTTTGTTCATTTTCAAAAAAAAAGTTTATGTTTACTTGATAAGCAGTGGGCACGAGGAATGGGCAAATTTATTAGGTGCTTGGTCGGTATGGATATATAATTTAATGTATAACATAATTACTTCTAACTCAACTGTTATAGCTCTTCACGATAGACTTTATGATAAAAAAGAAAATTTTCATGTAATAAATTCTTCCTCTTTGGATGATAAATGGTTTTTAAATCTTAAAGAAGCCAAAATTGATAAAGCTAGATTTTTATATGTTGCTAGAATTAATCCCGTAAAAGGTATCAATGAATTTATAGAAATGTTTAAGAATTTAAATCTTGATGCTGAATTATCAATCATAGGAAAAACAAATAATTTAAAACATAAAGAAGAGTTCCAATCAAATATGAAAAATACAAACAACATCAATTTTCCAGGATATATTTCTAATAGGCAAGACTTAATTAATACTTACGATAATCACAATATATTAGTTCTACCATCTTACACGGAAGGGCAACCATATGTCGTTGATGAGTCTTTAGTAAGAAGAAGACCAGTTTTAATATTCGAAGATATCGCACATATTATAAAAGATAGAAAAGGAATTTTTGTTTCAAAAAGAAATCCGGAATCTTTTGTTGAAACAACAAAATTTATTATGAAAAATTATTCAAAAATACAAATAGATATAGAACAAAATAATTTTCCACATGAAAAAGATATGTTTAAACAAATATCTAAAATTATTAAAAATAATTAATTATTAAATAATCTTTGAATACCCTCTTTAATTGAAATTTCTGGTTTCCAATTAATATCTCTTTGTATTTTTTGAATATTTGCACATGATCGATTGGGATCACCTGGTCTTCTAGGAATAAAAATTTTTTTTCCTCCAATAATATTTACGATTTGATTGATTGAAGTTTCTTTACCTGAACCTAAATTATAAATTTTGTTTTTTAAATTACTCTTAGACAACTTAATAAATGCATTAGTTAAATCATCTATGTGTATAAAATCTCTAGTTTGTTTTCCATTACCAACAATTGTCAAAGGTTTATTCTTTTTTTTTTGAGTTAAAAAATTACTAAATACAGCTCCATATTGACTTGTTGTATTCAATCTGGGTCCATATACGTTAAAAAAACGACAAGAAATATTATGCATTCCAAAAAAAATTGCATAATTCATCACTGCTTCTTCACCTAAAAATTTTGTAAATGCGTAAGGATGTTTTGTGTCAATTTTCTCAGTTTCTGAAGTTGGAATTTTTTTGGGTGAACCATAACAGCTTGATGAAGCAGCATAGATAAATTTATCAACTTTCACTTTTCTAGCTGCCTCCAACATATTTAAAGTTCCAAGAGTATTATTGATAAAATACTTTTTGGGATTTTTAATACTTGGTACGATCTCTGCTAAACCTGCCAAATGAAATACATAATTCGCACCCTTAAAGTATTTATCAAATTTCAATTTTTTTGAAATATCTAGCTTAAAAATTTTCACATTCTTTTTTAAGTGATGTGATAAGTTTCTTTTTTTACCTGAAACAAAATTATCTAAAACTATTACTTTATGACCTTCTTTTACTAATCTATCAACCAAGTTGCTGCCAATAAAACCTGCGCCACCGGTCACTATAGATTTAATTTTTTTCATTATTTGATATCAAAATTATAGCCAGCCATTACCACCGGTCAAAAAATATTTATTTGCTAACTTATAATCTTGCCATGCACCTTCGTGATCTATAATAAATTTACAATTTTTCAAATATCTCTTTAATTTGCCCGGCGATATTCTAAATTGTTTGTGACTCACAGTAACGATTAAACAATCAAATTTTGCAAGTTGACTTGGAAATTTAAATGTTTCAACACCTGTAGCTTTTTTAATTTCCTCTCTCGTAAAATATGGATCAAAAAGTTTAACATTTAATTTTTTCTTTTTTAAAGATTTTACCAATGGAATAACTTTAGATAAAACACTAACTTTTAAATCACCTTTATAAGATAGTCCAAGAATACCAATTTTTTTTAATTTTTTTTTGACAAGCGAATTTGCTATTTTCGAACCCATATTGTCATCTGTTTTTATAGTTTCTCTTAATAAAGTAAGTTTATTTTTATCTTTTATTTGAGATAAAACATATCTGCTGGATAGTGGTATACAATAACCTCCAGCTCCTATACCAGGATGAAAAGTTTCAAGATTCCATTTTGTTCCAACTAATTTCAAAACCTCTCTAATATCATCTTTGGGAAAAGCTATAGAAAGTTGATTTGCGAGAGTAATATCCATATGTCTATAAGCATTTTCAACACTTTTAACCATTTCAGATACTTTATAAGATGTTGCAATGTGCAATTTTTTACAGACTATTGATAGAATATCCTTTGTAACTTTGGCAGAATGATTATCAGTTGAACCATAAACCCGATCAAGATTTTCTAAATTTTTCACACCCTCAATAAACCAATCTCTTCTAGGTGCTACAGAAAATAGAATATTTTTACCGATTTGAAATTTTTTACTCTTTAAAAATGGTAAAATCTTTTTATCTGAAACTTTTGGTGCAAGAGTTGACTCCACAACTACTAATGGTGGTATTTTTGTTTTTTTATTTCTAATTTTTGCAATATTATTAAGCACACTCATTAATGGTTTATAATAAGGTTTTCCATCTTTTTCAGTTGGAACAGCTATGAAGTGAGCAATGAATTTTTCTGAAATTAAATCGTCAGGATTTGTGGTAGCTTTCAAATAACCCTTTTGAACAATCTTTTTAATATTAAACCCAAACCATTTCTCTAAATCTTTTAAAGGAATCGTTCCTGAATTTATTTTTCTAACTTTTTCTTTGTTGATGTCAAAACCAACACATTTAATATTTTTCTTAGAAAAATAAACCATTGTCGATAGACCAATGTATCCCGTGCCCCATACACCAATCTTAAATTTTTTTGATTTTAACAAATTTTTATAATTCATAAAATTTTTACTTATTATTAAGAGGTTTCTTTACGTAATTGTTCTAATTTTATCTTTTTCTGAAGACTTTTATTTTTATCATATAAAAGATTAAATTTTATTTTTTGATTTGTTTTTACTATTATATTTTTAGCATTTCTTATTTCAATGTTGTCTGCAACAGCACTGATAGGTCTTTTTTTAGGATTTAAATTTTTGATCATTATTTTTGACCTATCACTTACAATTTTTCCCTTCCATCTTCTAGGCCTAAATGGACTTATAGGTGAAATAGATAGTTTCTTTGAGTTTAAACTTAAAATTGGCCCATGAACTGAAAGATTATATGCAGTGCTCCCAGCTGGTGTTGAAACAAGAACCCCATCAGAGACTAATTTTTTTATAACTTGTTTGGAGCCGTGATTAATTGATAAGGATGCTGCTTGTCTACTTTGTCTTAAAATTGAAACTTCATTTATAGCAATATGTTTTTTTGTTTGGTTTTTATTATTTTTAACAGACATCTCTAAAGGAGATATAGTTATCATTTTGGCTTTATGTAAATTACTTATGATATTCTTTGATGAAAATTTATTCATCAAAAATCCATAACTCCCAGAATTTACACCATAAAAAAACTTTTTTGATTTTCTATTCTTTTTTAGTGTTTGAAGCATAAAACCATCACCACCGATAACAATTATAATATTAGACCTTTTCACAGAACTCTGTTTAATTTTTTTTTGGATTGCTGATTTTATTTTTAAAGATCTTTGATTTTTATCGGATATGATTTGAACTCTATTCATTTAATGGTGCCCTCGGCCAGACTCGAACTGGCACTCCGCAAGCGGCAAGGATTTTAAGTCCTTTGTGTCTACCAATTTCACCACGAGGGCATTAATGAATTTCATGAGTGTTTATGCTAATATTTATAATTGAACAAGATGAATAAGTAAATTTTTTTAATTATATTAATCAGAATGTATTTCTTAATTCAAGGTTTGTTCCATATTCGGGAATTTCACTCATCAAACTATAGTTAGAACTTATGCTGATATCAAAACCACTTAAATTTCTTTTATAATTTAAAGTTGCTTCATTATTATCTAATTTTATAGCATACTCAGTACTTTCATCAGGCACATAGCCAAACCCTATATATAAAGTATCACTATGAGCAATTTCACTTTGACTTCTTTCATAGATCGTCATTATAGATAAACCATTATCCATTTCTAAATCAAATCCAATATTGCCTCTAATACTTTTAGAATCTTGACCTATGCCTCTAGTATATTCTGTTGTTTGTGAGATATACCTATATGTTGCATCTGATGTAGGGCTAAAGTCTAAACTAAATTCTAAACCTGCATTTGGTTCGAAAGTTAATGTGTTGTAGTCAATAATATTACTTAAATTAAAACCCGAAGATATCATTCCAGTTTCAACTACTTGTTTATTATAAACAAGACTAGCTACTCCCGTTTCTGAATACTTAGATAATTCTGTATAGCTGAGATCAATTCTTATATTAGGAGAAATATTGAATTTTTCTTTTTTATAAGTGGTAAAATAATTAACTGAACCAAATACTTGTGATCCATTTCGATTACCTGTTCTAGTATTCCCTCCGCCTTTTCTAACATGATCAGTCTTTAACTTACTTACTCCCAAAATACCTTCAATAAATCTTTCATCATCATGAGGAAAAGTTCCATAAAGTGACAAACTAATAGAGTCAGTATCCAGTGTCGTGCCAAAAGAGCCTACATCCACTTCATCTCGACCATACCGGAATGCGTATCCATATAATTTATTTTCACTTATCTTTTTATCCATTCCAAACGAGATACCTTTACTATCAATTTTTTTTGACGAAGAATGTGAGGTATCTCCTGCTCTTCCAAAACTAATACTGCCCTCACTCCAAAATGACCATTCATCCGATAGTTTATCTAACACCTCATTAGTTTTATTAGATACCGGGAGCATTTCTGATAATGAGGCCATCATTGAATTTGAAAAATTTAATCTAATATTTTGGTTACTTAATTGGTCATTACTTCTATGACGTCTTAACCAAAACATACGATTTAATACTGGCGTAGTGGCGTGGATGGCAATTTGTTTAGCGGTTGCTGTTTGAGACTCGATTGAGCTTAAAATATCTTTACCCCCATCAGAAGTAGTTATTGGATCATCACAAGCACCATCAATTACGCTCCAATTACAACTTAGGTTAAATTCATGAACTTTTTCATTACTATCATCAATGATAAACATTTTACTTCCATCGTTGCTAAAAGCCATTTCTCTTGAATCTGATGAAACAAGAGAACTTACATTCAAGGTACCTTCAAGGGATAAAGTAGAGACATCATAAGGTGTAGTTAATTTAAATTGAAAAATTTGAGAAATGTCATCGTCATCTCCAGTTTCGCTTATAATGGTATACATTTTAGTACCATCGTAATTAAAAGTAACTCCATCTATGTAATCGAGAGTAGAACTTAGGTCCTCAGTATTAAGATGAGTAACTCCTGAACTAAAATCAAATGGTGTAGCTAGTGAATATTCATGAATACGATGTTGGGACATATTTCCTGCACCAGCAACAATCATTCTGGTTCCATTATTATTAAATGCAACTGAATTTGCTCTTTGTTCTTGACCATCCAATTCGAATGCTTCATTAAATGTAGCAGTTGAAATATCAAATGCAGTACTTAGTGACCAATAATCTATTGTATTTTCACCAGCATGGTTAGAAATAAACATTTTTGTTCCATCGTTATTGAACACTACTTGTGATGGTACAAATTTATTAACACCTCCAGATCTATGCACTACTTTAGTATTGTTTACTGTTGCCGTTGAAATGTCATATGCAGTAGTTAATATATATTCGACAACTGCATCCGATGATTTATCACTCTCTACAGTATACATTTTTGTACCATCATTATTAAATGTAAGTCCCAGATAAAAGCCTATATCGATTGATTTACTTTGCACAAAGGTTGGCTCCGCCATAGATTTTGAAAAAACCAGAATTAAAGGAATTAGAAATATAAAAGATCTTAAAAAACTCTTTAATTTCATAGTACTAAAAATTACTCTTTTACACTACCAGCTGTTAGACCGCTGACTAAATATTTTTCAAAATATATGAAAATAAAAAGTACAGGTAAAGTAACGATTACAGAGCCAGCCATTAAATATTGACGTGGTGTTTCTGCATCACCGCTTAGATATTGAATGGCTCTTGATAAAGTGAAGGATTTAGGACTATCTAAAAACATCAATGAAAAAAGAAACTCATTCCAGGCTATCATGAAGACATAAAGTGCAACGGATGCAATAGCTGGTAAACTTAAAGGAATAATAATCTTTAAAATTATACCAAACCAATTTTGACCATCCATGATGCCTGCGTCTTCAATTTCTTTTGGAATACTTTTGAAATATCCTTGCAGCATGTATATTGCGACCGGCAAAGTAGTTGCTGTATAAACAATCAATAAGCCAAAGATTGAGTTTCTTAATCCAAGTTGACTAAACACAGTGTATAAAGGGATCACTAATACTATAGCTGGAAACATATAAATAATTAAAATTGAAGTTGATAAAAAGTCTTTGCCAAAGAAGTTTAATCTAGCAACAGCATAAGCTGCAGGGATTGCAAATAATAATGTGACAATAACAGTTCCGATAGAAACTGCTGAGCTTATTAAGATATATCTTCCAAAATTATAAGTTTCAAAGATTACAAAATAAGATTTGAACAACTCAGTTAAACTTTTGGTAAAATCTAGACTAAAGTCTAAAGGATTTACTAATAAAGCGATCTGAGTTTTAAAACTGGTAACTAGCATAATGTAAAACGGGAATAAGATTACAAATGCAAAGAAAACAATGCCAAATAAGGTAATAAAATCAAAAATAATTTTTTCAGATATGAAATCTTCCTGTAAAGATTGCACATTATATTTTTTGAGTTTGTTCGTAAAAAATAAAGTAATTAAGAAAACTCCAAATATATACCAATATGGAGATGCCTCATTTAAGTAAAAATATGAAATTGAAAATATAAAAGATAATAAAAGAATCTTTATTAAGTGGTTAAGTTTATTACCGATTAAGACAAATGCTAAAGATAACAATATACCAATTAAAAAAACTGGTGTGGTGTTTAAATTAGTAAAGTTTAAACCTTGCAGTGTAGCCATGATCTTCCAAATTGATAAAATGCATGTCAGAAAAAAAGATGAAATGATCAAAAATATTGCAAGAGATTTAAACTTCATTAGCCCTCTTTCCAATTAATCTAAAATAAACAACCATAAAACTAAGAAGTAACATCACAATGACTATTGAAACCGCAGAGCCCATTCCAATATCTGAAACTGCAAATCCTTGTTGATAAACATTGATAGGTAAAGTTCTTGTACCTGATGCCCCACCCGTTAACAAAAAGATATCCTCAAATTTATTAAAGTTCCAAATAAACCTAATCATAAATAAAATTGATATGATCGCTGTAATTTGGGGCAGTGTAATATGGATAAATTTTTGAATTGGACTTGCTCCATCCACCTCTGCTGCTTCATACAAACTTTGTGGTATTGCTTGCAATCTTGCTAAAATAAATAGAAAAGCGAGTGGAAAGTAGCGCCAAATTTCAAAAAAGATAACTGTGGTTAAAGCTAACCTTAATTTGAATTCAAATCCTAAAATACTCATTGTTATGTATTTTTGACCTAATAAATTTATGGGTTGTTCTATGACATTAAAATTAACTAATAATGCGTTTAAAGTTCCACTATTAGGATCCAACAATAACGTCCAAGTATAAGCTAAAGCAACTACAGGACCCACATAAGGGAAAAGTAAAATACCTCGCATGTATGTTCGACCTTGAATATTTTGATTAACTAATTGTGCTGCTAAAATTCCAAAGATAATAGCACCAACTGTACCAAAAAAAGTGAAGTAAAATGTCGTTAAAAGTAATTCAACAAAATTATTTTCATAAAAAACTTTTTTGAAATTTTCTAAAGTAAAATTTGTAGTGAGTAGCGGGTTATCTGCTTTCCCACTTAAAATTGGTTTTTGAGATTTAATTATCTTTTTATCAATTATTTCACTATTGTTATTCTGTATAGTTATCTCAAAATTTTCCCTATATTTCGCCTGCCAATTTCCAAAATCACAAACAACTTTTTTAGACTGAAAATTACATCTTGAATCTAAATTTACTGGTGAAACATTTGTTGGAAGTTTATCTTGAAACTGAACATTTCTTATTTCTTGAATTAAAGAGCTATTTCTTAATTTATAAATAATTTTTAATTCTGATTGATTTTCTGAAATTGATTTAACAATTTTCTTTGCTCGAGGTTCTGGAATTCTAATATCTTTTAATTCAATATCTTTGAAACTGATCCAAACATTGGCAAATATAGGAAACAATACAATGGCAAAAACTAATAAAACTGCAGGTAAAACTAAAGTGTAAGCAGTTCTTTTTTCTAATTTTGATAATGAATCACTCATAATAAAAAGCGGATAATAAAATATTATCCGCTCTTTATAAATTTATTATTTAAAACTTAGCTAATTCAGCGTTAATTTTCTTAACCGCTTCGTCAACTGAGATTTGATCATCAATATATTCTCTAGTGATTCTATTTAAGAATTGAGAATTAATGATTTTTGATGCTCGAGATAGTTCACCCTCTTTAACACCCCATCTGTTTGCAGTATCTAAACCTGCAACGATGTTATCAATAACATCTGCAGAATAAAGATCTGTTAAAGGAGCTTTTCTATCAACACCTACTGGTAATTTACTCCAAGCTTTAGTGTAAGCACTAGGATCACTCTTATTTCCTCTTCTTACTGGAAATTTTCCTTCTGGAGCAATTCCTAATGTCGCTGTATAACCTTCACTCATAGAGTACTCTATGAATTTTTTAGCTTCATCAGTATCTGCATCCGCAGTAATACCAAAATATCTTACATCAGCCCAAGCAGCACCTTTTTTATTGTTCGGTCCACTAAAATTAGTAATGAAACCAGTTTTAGAAGCTAACTCTGGTGATGTTGGATCACTATTAATTGTTGGCGGAGCAGAGTCTCTTAATCCTGCTAACTCATCCATAATAAATGGTGACCAAATAATCATTGGTGTTTTTCCAGCAAAGTATAAAGCTCTTGATTGTTTCCAGAATAATTCTCCTGGGGGGCTTGCTTTAGCAATCACTTTGTAAAATTCTAAAGAATTCTTTAAAGCTTTCCCTTGTTTTTTAGTTCCACCTTTTTTAACAAAATTAACTCCATTAGCTAAAAGTACATGTTCAAGTACTTGGCTCATAAAGTTTTCATCTGTTTTTGTGGCAGCTACAAAGCCAAACATGTCATTGCTTGATAATGCATTAACTGCTTTAACAATGTTTGCATATGAAGTTGGTGGCTCTAAACCAGCTGCAGCAAATAGATCTTTTCTATAAACGACCATTTGTGTCCAGCCATCAACTGGTACAGCTGCAATTTTTCCACCCTTCTTAGCCATATTTAATGCACCCGGTGCAAATGTTTTTTTGCCTAACGACTTAACTACAGCGTTATTTGCATCAACATCTAATATGCCTGCCTCAGCCCATGGTAAAACATATTGTAGAGTGTGATAAATCACATCTGGAAGATCTCCTGCTGCTGCTGCTGCAGTAGCTCTTGTACCAAGATCTTTTTCTTCAATTGGTATGACCTCAACTTTGATGCCAGTTTTAGCTTCAAACGCTTTAGCCATCTCCTCTTGTTTTGCCATTCTTGCAGGTTGGACCTCTGTCGTCCAAAATTTAATATCCGCAAAACTAGTATTGGTAATTAGAAATACTAGAGCAAATATATTTATTATGATTTTTCTAATCATGTATTCCCCCTCTTATATTGTTACTCTCTGTATTTAGTTTTCTCTGATGTTCGCGATTTTTTCATTGCGATAAATCTAGCAGTGTAATAAATTTTTAACAACATTTAATGGTTAGTTAAAATCCCTTTAAATCAAATAAATGTCAAAAATTGTTATTAAAAATCTCGAAAAATCTTTTGGCGAAAATAAAGTTATAAACAATTTTAACATAGACATACACGATGGGGAATTCATAGTTTTAGTAGGTCCTTCAGGTTGTGGAAAATCAACTTTATTAAGAATGGTCTCTGGACTAGAAAGTATCGATCAAGGGGAAATTTTTTTAGATACAAAACTAATTAATAATTTAATTCCTTCTAAGCGTGAAATTGCAATGGTCTTTCAATCTTACGCTTTATATCCACACATGAATGTTTTTGAAAATATGTCGTTTGGTTTGAAAATGGAAAAAATTTCAAAAAATGAAATAAATGAAAAAGTAAATCATGCAGCCACCACACTTCAAATTGAAGATTTACTAGAGAGAAAACCTAAACAACTTTCAGGTGGACAAAGACAAAGGGTTGCAATTGGTAGAGCTATTACAAGAAATCCTAAAGTATTCTTATTTGATGAACCATTATCTAATCTAGATGCAGCTTTAAGATCAGAAATGAGAGTTGAAATTTCTAAGTTACACAAAAAATTAAAAACAAATATTATTTATGTAACACACGATCAAATAGAGGCGATGACTTTAGCTGATAGAATAGTAGTTCTAAATAGAGGAATTATTGAACAATTTGGGACACCACATGAAATTTACACTGATCCAAATAACATTTTTGTTGCAGAATTTATTGGTTCCCCAAAAATGAATATTGTCAAAATTAATAAAGAACAAATTATCAATTCTAACACCATAGAATTGTTTAAAAATAAAATAACTTTTGAAAATTTTGATTTTAAAGATGAAATTTATTTAGGTATTAGGCCTGAAGATATCAGCGCTAAAAATGATCGTGAAGTTAAGTTAGACGTTAAAGTAGATCTTATTGAAAATTTAGGCTTCGAAAAAATTATTTACGCTAAATTATCAGACAACCAAATTATTATTAAATCGTCAGAAGATATAAATAATCAGCCCCTTAAAATATCATTTTCTAAAGATAAGGTTTTATTTTTTGACAAAAATAAAAACAGGATAAGATAGATTTCTTTGAGTAAAAAATTTTCAATAATTATATTTACTGATTTAGATGGTTCATTATTACATAGAGATAATTTCAAATTTGATGACATAAAAGATTATGTAAAAAGTCTTATTGATGAGGGGATGATTATTATTCCTAATACTAGTAAAACTGAAAAAGAGATAGAAGGATTTATATCGGAACTTGGTTCAGAACTTCCTTTTATAGCTGAAAATGGATCTTCAATTCATGGGTTGAATTTAATTAATAATAATTTTCCAAACAAAATAGTTCTCAGTAGAGATAAACAGGAATTAATTGAAATTTTTAATTCTAAAGTTCCTGAAAATCTTAAAGCTAAATGTAAATTTATTTCTAAAATGAATTCAAAAGAACAAGCCAATATTTTTGGTCTTCAAGAAAATAATTTAAAAAATGCTTTAAATCGGAAATATACAATTCCCTTTTTATTTGAGGGTGACAAAAAAGAAAAAATTAGATTACTAAATATTTTAAAATCTTCCTCGTTAACTATGCAAGAAGGAGGTCGTGTTTTAAACTTGGGTGATAATACAGATAAAGTTAAATCAATGAATCAAGTTCTCAAAATATATAAAAAAGTAGAAAGTAAAATTAAGGTCATAGCTGTAGGAGATAATTTTAATGATTTAGATATGTTAAGAAATTGCGATATTCCATGTTTGGTCTTTAATGATCAATTTAAACAAGATCAAATAAACATAGATAATCTAATAGTTTCGAACAAGCCATCACCTGAGGGCTGGGCTGATGTGATTAAAACGGCACTAGCTAAACTAGACTATTAAGATTAAAAACCCAACATGAGTGATTTTTCTCAAAATGGAGTTGTTTCAACTTTGCACGACTTTAAAACAAAGACCACAGCAGCCATTGAAAGCGAACTATCTAAATTTTCAAAACAAAGAAAAATGGAATTAATTTTACCATGTCTTTATTCTGAATTAGAAGGAACGGCTTTACCAAAAATAGTTGAGGAAATAAGTAAAACGAAATATTTAGATCACATAATTATTGGATTAGATAAAGCAAATGAAACTCAAGCCAAAAAGGCTTGGAAATTTTTTAAGAAACTAAAATCCCCTTTTTCAATTCTTTGGAATGACGGTCCTGGTTTAAAAAAATTAGATCAAGAATTAAAAAAAAACAATCTTGCACCAAGTGAGCTCGGTAAAGGTAGGAATGTTTGGTATTGTATAGGCATGTGTATCGCAAGAGACAGTGCGCGATCAGTTGCTTTACATGATTGTGATATTAAAACTTATGATAGAAGAATGCTTGCAAAGTTATTTTATCCAGTTGTAAATCCCCTTTTCAACTTTGAATTTTGTAAAGGTTATTATCCAAGAGTAGCAAATGAAAAAATGAATGGAAGAGTGGCAAGATTATTGGTTTTTCCACTACTGACAGCGTTAGAAAAAACTATTGGTAAAAGTGATTATTTAGACTTTATGAAATCATTTAAATATCCTCTGGCAGGTGAATTTTCATTTAGACGAAATGTTCTACCTGAATTAAGAATTTCCTCAGATTGGGGAATAGAAGTTGGAATTTTATCTGAAATGCAAAGAAGTTTTTCACCCCAAAATATATGTCAGGTCGATTTAGCGGATACTTATGATCACAAACATCAAGTTCTATCAATTGATGATGAAACAAAAGGACTATCAAGAATGTCTATTGATATCATTAAAACATTCATCAAAAAGCTAGCAACTCAAGGTAATACTTTTAGCAGGGAAAAGTTTAGATCATTAAAAGCAACTTATTATAGATCTGCTTTAGATTTAATTGATATATATAGAAATGATGCAGTAATGAATGGTCTAAAATTTGATTCTCATACAGAGGAAAAAGCAGTCGAATTATTTGCAATAAACATAATGAAAGCTGGAGAGGCTTTTATTCTTAATCCAATGGATACCCCTTTTATACCCACATGGAGCAGAGTAAAAAGCGCTATACCAGATTTTCTTGGAAGACTTGAAAAAGTAGTTAATGATGATAATAAAAAACATTATTAATGTTAACTCAAAAAGATCAGAAAACTATAAGATCTAAATTAGACAAAATTTACAAAATATTCTTATCGAAAAAAGATATTGATTATTTCGAAAAAGAAATTGTTCAAATCATTCGACAGTTTAACAAAAAAAATCCTAAAAAGAAAAAAAGTATTTCTGAAAAAACTACTTTAGTTATTTGTTATGGTGATAGTGTATATTCTGAGAAAAAGAAATCGATAAGAGTCTTTCAAAACTTCTTTCAAAAAAAATTAAAAAATTATTTTAATACTATTCATTTTTTACCATTCTATCCCTCAAGCAGCGATAGTGGCTTTGCTGTCAAAGATCATTATAAAGTTGAGAATAAACTTGGAAATTGGTCAGATATTAAGAATATTTCAAAATCAAGTAATGTTATGGCTGACATGGTAATTAACCATTCATCAGCAAGAGGTGTGTGGTTTAGAAATTTTCTAAAAAAAAAGGAGCCTGGAAAAGATTATTTCTTTACAGTAGACACTAAATTTAAGATCTCTAAGGTAGTAAGACCCAGAGATCATAAATTACTAAAAAAAATAAAAATTTTTAAAAAATCTGATTATCTTTGGCGTACATTTAGCCCAGATCAAATTGATTTAAATTTTAGGAACCCCTCTGTATTAATTCAATTCATCAAAATAATGATACATCTGATTAATAATGGTGTAACTATTTTTAGATTAGATGCTATTGCATATCTTTGGAAAGAAAGTGGAACTAAGTGTATTAATTTAAAACAAACACATGAAATTATAAAGCTTTTAAGAAATATAATTAATCTGCTCAATGTGCAAACCACCATAATTACAGAAACAAATTTACCTGAAAAAGAAAATTTGAGTTACTTTGGTAAAAATGACGAAGCTAATTGGATTTATAATTTTTCTTTACCACCATTATTAATTCATGCTTTTTTATTTGAAAATAGTTTATTCTTAAATAAATGGAGTAAAAATCTTCCAAATACTAAAAATGAAAATTGTTATTTAAACTTTATTGCCTCACATGATGGAATAGGCATTAGACCCACAGAAGGATTGTTAAATAAAGAAACATTAAATAGTTTTTTAAAGAGGCTCAAAAAAAATGGTTCAAAATTTTCTTATAGAAAAGTTCACAATAAAATTAAAAAAGTATATGAAGCAAATATTACTGTTTTTGATGCTTTAAAAAAATCTGATTTTGATCGAAAAGGTGAATTTCATTTAGAAAGATATGTCTCTGCTCATGCAATAATGATCGCTTTTGAGGGAATTCCAGCCATTTATTTTAACTCTATGTTTGGTACTTCTAATGATGAAGCCAAATTTATAATCACGGGAAATAATAGAGATGTTAATAGATATAGGTGGAATTTAAAAAATATTATGAAGAAACTCAATGATAGTAAAACTAAACAAAGTATTTTTTATAAAAAGATTTCTCATTTGTTAAACATTAGAAGAAAACATAAAGCTTTTCATCCAAATGCACTAAGATTAAATTTGAATTTCGGGCCAAAAATTTATGCATTTAAAAGGGTAAGCAAGGATAAGAAACAAACAATAATTTGTATTACAAATATGAGTTCACAAATCAAAAAAATAAAAATAAAAATGAATAAACAAATAATGAAAAACTTATTAAACCCAAAAATAGAAATAGAAAAAAAACAAATGCTAATATTAAATCCTTTTGAAACATTATGGTTATCTAATGTGTAATTATTTTTGAGTTTTTGTGATGACGAATCTTGGGAAAATTGCTGAAAATATAAAAAATAAAAATTTCGAAAAAGCTTTAGAATTATGTGAAGCAATTATTGAGAAAAAAAATCAGCATATCATATATAATTTTAAAGGGGTTATATACCTTATTCAAAAAAATCTAGATTTAAGCGAGAAGAATTTTTTGAGATCAATTGAGATTGATCAAAACTTTGAAGATCCAATTAAAAATCTTTATTTACTATATTTAAAAAAAAAATCTTTTAAAGAACTTTTATTTTATGCAAAAAAACTTGTTGAAATAAATTCATCAAATATTGAGTACAATTATAATTTAGCTTATGCATATGATCTTAATAATAATTTGAGTGAAGCTTTAAGATATTATCAAAAATATATTGATTTGAATGGAAGAAATAAAAAACAAGCTTTTAACAATATTGGTTGTATGTATCTTAAAAAAAACAAACCAAAAATTGCTAATGATTTTTTTCTAAAAGGAATTAATTATGGAGAAGATAAGATAATAATAAATAATTTGTTTAATAGTTGTATCCTATTACGAGATATTAAAAGCTCCGATATATATTTTAAAAAAGCTGAGTCTATAGACAATAATTTTATAGATTTTCAATATAATAAAGCCAGATATCTAATTCTTAAAGATCAAATTAAAGAAGCAATATCAATTTTAGAAAAACATAAAAACATTCCTAAATTTCTAGTAACACTCTTAATCTTATATTCTAATATCAATAGAAAGGACGAATGTGATAAACTTTTGGCACAATCAAAAATTCAAATTGAGAATGAACCTGAATTTTTTAATTATTATGGAATTAAACTATTAAAAGAAGGAAAATTTGAAGAAGGTTGGAAATATTACGAATATCGAAATTCAAAAATAACAGATTTTTTTAAAAAGATAAAGGAATGGAATGGTGAAGAAATTAATAAAAAAAGTATTGTTGTATTTAATGAGCAAGGTTTAGGTGATTCTATTCAATTTTCAAAATATATACTACCACTTACAAAGATATCACGGAATGTTACTTTTGTTGTCCAAGAAAGTATTAAAAATCTTTTTAATAATGAAATTCCAAATTTAACAATTGAAACTATTGATAATTGTAGAAATTCACAATTTGATTTTAAAATAGCATTGGGCTCATTGATAAAATTTTTTTACAAAGAAAAATTTAGAGAAAAAGAAAATCTTATACAAACAAACCTAGAGAGTGACATTAAATGGAAAAATAAATTAATAACTAATAAACTAAATATAGGTTTTGTTTGGTCGGGTAGTTACAATGGTGCAAATGAACCTTACAGATCTATACCTCTTAAAGATCTAAAAAAAATATTTTCGCTAAATGCAAATTTTGTTTGTTTACAGAACGAAATCTGGGAAAGAGATAAAAAAGATTTTAAGTCATTAAATTTAATCGATTATAGTAAATACAAACTTGATGAAATCGCATCAATTATTAAAACTCTAGATTTAGTGATAACAAGTGATACATCAATTTTGCATTTATCAGCATCTCTAAATAAAGAGACTTGGGCCATGTTGAGCTTGTATCCTGATTGGAGGTGGGGCGAATTTAATAAGATCAACCCATATTTAAGTTTAAAAATTTTTAAACAAGAAAAATTTAATGACTGGAGTAATGTTGAAAGTCAGATTTATGAAGAATTAGAAAAAAAAATATCGAGTAAAAATTTTTAATAATTCTTAAAGTATTCTATTGCCCACTTAATACCTTGATCAATTGATACTTTGGGAACAAAACCGTACTTTTTTTGAAGCAACCTTGAACCACCTCTTGCAAAAACACCCTCGGGTTTTGTTGAATTTCCAATTACTTTAAGATTTTTTTTTCCTAATATTTTAAATATCTTTTTAGATAATGAAATAAAACTTAGAAATTTTCCTGAGGATAAATTAATTGCTTTACCATTTTTAACTTTTTTTGTTATTAAGAGAGAACCTCTAATTACATCTTTTATATGTATAAAATCTCTCATTTGATGTCCACTTCCCCAAACTATAAAATTCTTGTTAGATCGATGACTTATTGCTCTTTTTATGATACTTGGAAATGGATAATTTAAATCTTGATCAGAGCCATATCCAGAGAAAGGTCTGAAAATTGTATTTTTAATTCCATGTTTTTCAAATGCAATTGAGGCCAAATATTCATTATTTAATTTTGCCCATCCATAAGAAAGATCTGGCTTACCTAAATTATTTTTAGAAAAATCAATATCTGACTCTTTTAATAATCTATAATTTTTTCTTCTCTGTAAACTTACTGGATATGCGGCACTAGAAGAATATGTAATTACATGCCCAATCTTATTTTTATTTTTAACAGACCATCTCCAAAAAGCGGTGTCGATTTCTAAATCTTCAGCTATTGCCAATGGATTATTTTCTATAACTTCTCTTCCACCAACTATAGCTGCTAAATTGATAATTAAATTGTATTTCTTTGTTAATTTTTGTTTAAAGAATTTCCTACAATCTTGTTTTATAAACTTAAATTTCTTATTAAATTTATATGGATTAAATAATTTCCATTTTTTTGGATGTATCCCTCCGGAAAGTGGAGCAATATTATCAATTATTTCAACAAACTTGCCTTTGTTTAAAAAATATTGTGTATAATGTCTACCAACAAAACCAGCGCCACCAAATATCAGTATATTCATATTTTTTTAACTTGTAATTTTCTTCCATTCATCAAAAGCTAATGAACTTTTTTTTGGTAAATATTTGTAAATATTTTCTGGATTTTTATATAAACTTTCCACAAGATTAAGAGAATTGGTATATCCTATATACTCATCCTTAAAATCCTTTATCAAATTATGGACATTTCTTTTTTGATAAACTGTTGGTTCGCTATAGATAACTCTATATTTTTTTGAAGTCATATAAAATGCAGCCCAAATATCATCCATTCTTCCTATATGCGGGAATAAAAAATAATCTTTTATAGCTCGCCTGTGAATAAGAGTATTTTGAGAGTTAAACGGTGAAATTTTTCTTGAAAAAAAAGGAAAAAAATTTTTTTGAAAAATACACTCAGGCTTAAATATCATTCTACATACAGCATCGACATCAGGATCACCATTCCAAAAATTTGCTTGTATATCTGGTTTGATCAAACATTTTTTGCTATTTTTATATTTTCGATTATTTACAAGTTCAAGTGGCAACCCTCTATGCCAAAGATTATTATGGTTAGTATATCCAACTGGATCAAATATTATTTTATTAGTCTTAATCTCTTTGCATTTTATTTTTTTATTGATGTAAATATTTTTAAACCAATTATTATATGGAATATTATCATCGTCGATTAAAGCAACTATTTCAGCTCCTCTCTCAAAAGCCTCTAATATTGCAAAATTTCTTCTCTGAATGCAGTTCCATCCAACTAATTTTGACAACTTAGGCCATTTTTTCTCTTGATAGTTAGTACTTAAAGTAATTGTGTTATTTAATTTAAATTTTTTGGACTTTTTATCTAAAGCAACAACTAGTTTACAATTCTTATTTTTTGCAAAAAGTTTTAGAGCTTTTGTCGGTTTATTAATTGTTGTTGTTGCTATATAAATCATATATTTCTTAAAAGAACTTTTAGATATGAAAAATAACTTTCTATCGTAATTGATGAGTTACCTTCAACTCTTTTTTTCCATTCTGCAGGAAATGTTATAACTTTAAAACCTTTTTTAATAGGATTTAACAATATTTCTAGGGCAAAGCCATGTCTTAGCTCTTTAATTTTATAATTCTTAAGTGCATCCTTTGGATAGAGTCTATAAGCAAACGTAAAATCAAGAATTTTCTGTTTAAAAAAAATTTTTATTAGTTTTTGAAAAAAAAAATTTGCGAAAAATTTTATTATGCCGTAATTATTAAAACCTTTTTGACTAATCCATCTATCTGCTGAAATAATAGAATCTGGATTTTTTTTGCTTATTTTAATCATCTTTTTTAATTCATGAGGGTTGGTTTCTAAATCTGAAGCCATGATCACAATATATTTTTTTTTTGCAAGTTTTATACCTAAATCTATTGCACCACCTACAAAAGGTCTTTGTTGAGGTTTAAGGAGTATATTTTTATATTTTTTTTTTAGATTAAATATCTCTTTTTTAACCTCAGAACTAGTCAATTTATTTGAAAAAATTATTAAATATTCCTTTCGAATATTTATCTTATTTAAAATTTTTATTGTTTTTTTTAGTGAATTTATCTCATTTAAAATAGGTAATATTATTGATACGGAATATAAGTTTTCATATTTAATCATCTAGTATAGATCTAAATTTATCTTTATCTTTTCCAGACAAGCTATCGCTATCATATATGCCAATATATTTTTCATAATCTACATTATTTAAGTCATGTAATGTATATATCTGACCTTTTGCTAAAGGAAACTTAAAATCATTTATATGATCAAGACATTTTCCTAATTTAAAATCTGTAAATTTATTATTAAATTCATTTATTGCTAAGGGTTCACCATTAGTATCATCTAAGAAATAATCAGCTATAAATAAGTCATCAAAATAACAAAAAGTTCTTGGAAGTAATAAATTTTTTTTTGATAGATAAGGAATTTTATCCAAAAATAATTTTGTTGATGAATAAAGATCTAAATCGAAAATTATTAATCCAATTTTTTTTTGATCTTTAGATACAAATTCTTCCAAAGTTGATGAAATATCACCTTGGTATATCTTAATTCTTTTTGCATCATCTTCTAATAAGCTCAAATCTTTGTTTGTGTAGTCTCCTTGTTTCCAAAAAAAAGGCAAATCTTTTTTATTTGTTATCTTTGGTAATCCAGAACCTGTATCAAAACCAATTATGTTTATTTTTATTTTTAAAACTCTTTCAATTTTTTTTTTGTATTTTTGCAAGGATCTTATTCCATCTCCCCCCGCAACACCTAATTCAATAATATTAATTTCATTATGGCCTAATTTAATTGCATTTTTTGACGATTCATAAATCAAAGTTTCATAATGTGGTCTAAAAGTTGTAAATTTTAAACTTAGGTACTTTAACAAAGCAACTCTTAAGGGTTTTTCATATCCTAAAATACGTAAAAAAAGTATTTTAATTTTATAAAAAAGATAATTCATTTTTAATGAATTTTAATTATTTAAGATTAATATTATAACAATCGTTAACATCGACTAATACAAATACTTTATGATTGATTAAATCATTACAATCAATCTTTAACTTATCTCTTTTAATAAGTACATGGGAAATATACTCAATTTTTTGGATTTCTTCTAACTTTATGCCTTGATCCTCAATTTTTTTGCTAGCATAAAAATCATTTGCTAAATCCATTCTTTTTTTCCATTCAATAACTTGATCAAATCTAAATGCATGGTGTTTCCAATCGATAAAAATTGGTAGTCCACTATACATACGTACATAATCTAATTTTGGAGGAATTAATATTCTATCAATTTTACTAAAATTTTTTTTAATGCTTTCTGTTAATTTTAATTTTTCACTAAAATTTCTATTTGAATTTTCAATAAAGTGAGACTTATAACCAAAAATAAAAGTGGATAATGTTATTAACATATATGAAATTAATTTAATTTTATCTACATTTAATCTTAGTTTTTGGATTAAATAAGATAAAATTATAACAGATGAAATAGGTGCTAAAAATACTGAACTCCTCCATGGAAATGCCAATGCTAGAGATGTATTTTCTATAAAATATTGTAATGTACTTAAAAATATTGAGCAAAATCCAAAAATAAAAAAAAATATAAAAAAACGTCTATTGTGTTTTGTTAAGTATAGCGAAATGAAATAGGTTAACAAAAAAATACCATCTTTATAAGATAACCATTGATGAATATCCGCATGATGTTTTATTCTCTCAAAAAGTATATTTTGGCCAATTGTAGTCAAATTTTCATCAACAAACATAAAATTTATTATTATAAAAATAGTAATAGGAAGAATTAAAATTATATATGAAAATAAAGTTTTTAAAAATAATGAGTAATTTTTTGAAGTAAGATAATAAATTAAGATCCCAGAGATTAAAAAACCTGAATGCAAAACATAAGTTGGATGAAAAGATGCACCTAAACAAATAAATAGAACACTTAAGAAAATTCTATCCAATAAATAGAAATAAATGCCAACGAAAAATAATATTCCAAAACTGGCAGGTTGATAACCAACATCAATAATACTTTGACCAGCGACACCAGAAAAAAAGCTATTTTCATGAAATAATATAATGAATAAAGCAAACCATATAATGCTTAAATTTCTAGAACCTAATCTTGGAAATAAGTTTTTAGAAACAAGGAATAAAAATAAAACACATAATCCCAATAATAAGCTATGTACAAAATATATAATTTTTACTGAAAAAAATTTTATTAAAAAGTGATTAAATTGTGCAAAAAGTGGTAAATGATGCGCTTGATTTGCAATCCAATCATTCTCTAATTTATTTGTATCAAAAAATTTAATTGAGTGAATTAGATGAGCTGCATTACCTCTATAGTGATCAAATATCTGGATGGTTAAAACAAATAAAATACATAAAAAAAAATATATCAACTTATTACTATCAAATATATTTTTTTTCATAAATTTTAAAAATCAATTAGAGAGTGCTTTTTTCAAAAAGTTTAAATTAAGTTTACAATCTTTATATCCACGTTTAACAATATTCAGGTATCTTTCTGTAGGAAATCTAAAAGGTGTTTTTTTCACCATTGTGTAAGTCATAACTTTTTTTCCATAATATTGAAAATAATACTTTTTATACAAAATTGGATAATCCTCATAAATATCAAGTTTTTTTTCATCACTTTTACTTATTTCAAAAAGTCCACCTGGCACAATTGAATTTTTTTTTGGCTCTATATCTGCTGCTCTATATTTGCTTCTAAAGGTTAATTTAAAATCTTTTAAATTTATTTTTTTTAAAAAAATACTATCCTTACATCTTCTTTTCATTTGAAAATGATGTAAGTTACTGCCATAAGCAAAATAAAGCATTTATCGATCTACTATTTCTATTTTTTTTTCTTTTATAAAATCTAAAATTTGAGCATTACAACTATCAATTTTTGATTGATTTTCAGATCTAAGAACTATTGATACCCCAAGTTTACCTGCATGAAAAAAAGGGTAACTTCCAATTTCTACATCTTTATTCTGATCTTGAACTTTTGATAAAGAGTTGGCAATTTCACTTTCTACAGTTCTTAAACTAATTGTGTGGCTTAATATTGGATCACCACCTATGATTTTTTGTTTCAAGCTTCCCAGCATTGATTTTAAAATTGATGGAACCCCTGGTAAACAAAATACATTCTCAACACTAAATCCTGGTGCACCACTTGTAGGATTTAAAATTAATTCTGCATTATGTGGCATCCAAACCATTTTTTGTCTTCCTTCATTAAATTCACCAGATTTGTAATAACTCTCTAATATTTTATAGGCTTCTTGATGTATTTCATATTTTAGTCCAAAAGCTTCAGAAACTGACTCAGCTGTAATATCATCATGTGTTGGACCAATACCACCAGTTGTAAATACATAGTCATTATTTTTTCTTAAGACATTTAAAGTTTCAATTATAATTTTTTTTGTATCTGGTATAACTCTTACTTCGTTCACTTGAACTCCAAGTGAATTTAACCAAACAGCTAAAGTGCTAGTATTCGTGTCTTGAGTTCTGCCAGAAAGAATTTCATTTCCAATAATTAATATAGCAGCATTAACTTTTGTATTTTTTGACATATTATCTATAATTTGAATATGGAATTTACCAAGTCTTTAATAAAAGGCAAATTAATCAAAAGATATAAACGTTTTTTTGTAGATGTAAAAATAAATAAAGAGGTTGTTACAGCCCATTGTCCAAATACAGGCTCAATGAAAGGTCTGCTTGATGAGGGAAATGAAGTTTACTTACTAAAAAATGATAATCCAAAAAGAAAACTAAAATATGGTTTAGAGTTGATAAAAGCCAGAGATAATTTAGTTGGTGTAAATACTCACATGGCTAACAAAATTGTTGAACATGGACTAAATGCTAATTTAATAAATGAATTAAAAAACAATGATAGCATAAAGTCAGAAGTTTTTTACAACAAAGAAACTAGGTTTGATTTTTTTATAGAGAAAAAAAGGCAAAAAATCTTTATCGAGGTAAAAAATGTAACTCTTTTTAGAGAGAAAAAAACTGCTGAATTTCCTGATGCAATTACTACAAGAGGTTCAAAACATCTTCTTACCCTTATTGATGCCATAAAAAAAGGTTATAAATCATATTTGATCTTCTTAGTTCAAATACAAAATATGGAAAATTTTAAAATTGCGAAAGATATTGATGAAGAATATTATAAAAACTATCTTATTGCGAAAAAAGCTGGTGTTAATTTTCTTGCTTATAGATGCAGACTAAATTCAAAAGAAATAAAAATAGAAAAAAAGTTAAAGATTATAAATGAATAATTATTCAGAAAAATTTGAAAAAATGAGAATTGCAGGAAAACTTGCCGCTCAGACCTTAGATATGCTTACTGAAAATATAAAAGAAGGTATTTCAACTGCACAAATTGATAAACTTGGTTACGAATTTATTAGAGACAACGGAGGTTACTCTGCCCCTCTTTATTATAGAGGCTTTGCCAAATCATTGTGTACATCATTAAACCACGTTGTATGTCATGGAATTCCTTCTGAAGAAAGAATTTTAGAGGAAGGTGATGCGGTCAATGTGGATGTCACAGCAATAATTAATGATCATTACGGAGATACAAGTAGAATGTTTTGTATAGGTAAAACTTCTGTCAAATTAAATAATCTTATAGATGTCACTCACGAGTCAATGATGAGAGCAATAAAGATTTTAAAACCTGGAAAAAAACTTGGAGATATTGGTCATGAAATTCAAACATATGTAGAAGAAAAAGGTTTTTCAGTTGTCAGAGATTTTTGTGGACATGGTATAGGCACAACTTTTCATGAGTCACCAAATATTTTACATTATGGAACTAAAAATACAGGAATGGAACTAAAACCAGGAATGACATTTACAATCGAGCCTATGATTAATGCAGGTAAATTTGCTACAAAAATGCTTAATGATGGTTGGACAGCAGTTACAAAAGATAAATCTTTGTCTGCTCAATTTGAACATACTGTTGGAATAACAGAAAATGGTTATGAAATTTTTACAGAATCTGCTAAAGGTTATTTAAAGCCTCCATATTTATAATTAATGATTAAAAGATATTCGAGAAAAGAACTTACTGATATTTGGTCAGAAGAAAATAAATACAAAATTTGGTTAGATGTAGAGATAGCTGCAGCACAAGCTATGGAAAAATTAAATCAAATTCCTAAAGGGGTTTCTTCAATTGTAAGAAAAAAAGCAAGAATTAATGTTAAAAGAATTCATCAAATTGAATCTCAAGTCAAACACGATGTCATAGCTTTTTTAACTTCCGTAACAGAAAAAGCTGGAATTAAAGCAAGATATCTTCACCAAGGAATGACCTCATCAGACGTGGTAGATACAAGTTTCAATATTCAATTAGTTCAATCAGGAAAAATAATTCTCAAAGACATTGACCAAATTTTAAAAGTATTAAAAAGACAAGCGAACAGATACAAATTTACACCGTGCATGGGAAGAAGTCATGGCATACATGCTGAACCAATTACCTTTGGTTTAAAACTTGCCTCTTTTTACGCAGAATTTAAAAGAAATAGAAAAAGATTAATCGATGCAATAGATGAAGTTTCGACATGTGCTATTTCAGGTGCAGTCGGAACATTTGCTAACATAAATCCAAATGTAGAAAAACATGTTGCAAAAAAACTTGGCTTAAAAGCTGAACCCATTTCAACTCAAGTTATTCCAAGAGATAGACATGCTTTTTATTTTTCAGTTCTTGGAATTATTGCTGGTTCAATCGAGCGAGTAGCTACAGAAATAAGACATTTACAAAGGAGTGAGGTGTATGAACTACAAGAATTTTTTTCAAAAAAACAAAAAGGCTCATCTGCTATGCCACATAAAAAAAATCCTATCCTGAGTGAAAATTTAACAGGTCTTTCAAGAATGGTACGAAGTACAGTAATTCCTGCACTTGAAAATATAGCCTTATGGCACGAAAGAGATATTTCACATTCAAGCGTGGAGAGAAACATCGGCCCAGATGCTAATATAACTATTGATTTTGCTTTAGTAAGATTAACAAATGTTTTAGATAATATGATTGTTTATCCAAAAAAAATGTTAGAAAATTTAAATATAACGAAAGGTTTAATTTTTTCACAAGAGTTGATGCTTGAACTTACAAAAACTGGATTAACTAGAGAAAAATCATATCGGATGGTTCAAAGTTTCTCAAAAAAGTGTTTTGCTGAAAATTTAAATTTATTTGATGTAGTGCGATCTGACAGATATATAATGAGTAAAATCTCTATAAAGAAATTAAAATCAATATTTAGCTATTCAAAACACATGAAAAATGTCAATTTTATTTTTAGGAGAGTAATTAAATAATGAAAAAAGGGAAAAAACTATACGAAGGAAAAGCTAAAATTATTTATGCAACTTCTGACAAAAATCTTGTTATCCAATATTTCAAAGATGATGCAACGGCATTTAATAATCAAAAAAAAAGTACTATCGAGGGTAAAGGTGTACTTAATAATAGAATTTCAGAACATATACTCTCAAACCTAAATCAAATTGGAATTAAAAATCATTTGGTAAAAAGATTAAATATGAGAGAACAACTTGTAAAACTTGTGGATATTATTCCTATTGAGTTCATTGTAAGAAATATTGCAACTGGTTCTCTCACAAAACGATTGGGTATTGAGGATGGTACTGTACTTGAATATCCATTAATAGAGTATTGTCTCAAAGATGATAAATTAGGTGATCCAAACATTAGTAGAGAACACATTCTGGCATTTAATTGGCTTAACGCTATTCAGCTTGATTTAATTGATGAAAATTTAAAACGATTGAATGATTTTTTACTTGGTTTATTTCGAGGTGTTGGAATTAAACTAGTAGATTTTAAAGTAGAGTTTGGCTTCACTCATGAGAGTGGAAAAAATAAGATTATTTTAGCAGATGAAATTAGCCCTGATACTTGTAGATTGTGGGACTCAATTACGGATAAAAAACTTGATAAAGATAGATTTAGAAAAGATTTAGGAGATTTGATACCAGCTTATACTGAGGTTGCAAAACGACTTGGTATTCTTCACGAACAATCAAATGTATCCGCTGTTAATGTAACAAAACTTTCTTCAATAAAAAAAAAGAGTAAATGAAAGTTTCCGCAATAATAACATTAAAAAAGGATGTTTTAGATCCACAGGGTAAAGTCATCCATCAAGCATTGGATGGAATGGGTTTTGAAAATATAAGTGAAGTAAGACAAGGTAAATATTTTGAAATAGATGTTAATGAAAATGATCCAAACAAAGCAAAAGCTGTTGTAGAAGAAATGTGCAAAAAACTTTTAGCTAATCTTGTAATCGAAAACTTTAAAATTATTGAAACACAATAATTAATGAAGTCATCTGTAATAACTTTTCCTGGCTCAAATTGTGATAGAGACATGGATGTTGCGCTCAAGAAATTTGGGTTCAACAATAAGATGGTTTGGCATAATGATAATGAACTCCCTAAAAGTGATTTAGTTGTACTTCCAGGTGGTTTTTCGTATGGGGATTACTTGAGATGCGGGAGTATGGCATCAAAGTCTAAGATTATGCAGTCAGTGATAAATTTTGCAAAATCTGGAGGATTAGTCATGGGAATTTGTAATGGATTTCAAATACTAGTTGAAACAGGTTTAGTGCCAGGAGTTTTGTTAAGAAATAAGTATTTGGAGTTTATATGTAAAAATGTCTTTGTAAAATTAGACAACAAAGAAAATACTTACTTTAAAAATCTTAATAAAGATATTTTGGAATTTCATATTGCTCATAATGAAGGAAATTATTTTTGTACCAAAGATCAATTGAAAGAAATTAAGGATAATAATCAAATAGCAATTTATTATTGTAATAAAGAAGGCAAAATAGAAGACCAATATAATCCAAATGGTTCAATTAAAAATATTGCAGGCATTTTTAATAAAGAAAAAAATGTATTAGGAATGATGCCCCATCCTGAGAGAATGATAGACCAAAGTTTATCTGGGGAAGATGGCTCAATTTTTTTCAAAAACCTTATTAATAATATCAAATAATGGAAGTTAATGAACAAATTGCTATAGATCATGGACTTAAGTCTGATGAATATAAAAAAATTTGTCAGTTACTCAAAAGAACTCCAAATATTACTGAACTTGGAATTTTTTCCGCTATGTGGAATGAACATTGTTCATATAAGTCGTCACGACTTCACCTTAAAAAACTACCAACCAAAGGAAAAAAAGTAATTCAAGGTCCAGGAGAAAATGCAGGTGTTATTGATATTGAAGATGGAGATGCAATCGTTTTTAAAATTGAAAGCCATAATCATCCTTCATTTATTGAACCATATCAAGGGGCTGCAACGGGTGTTGGGGGAATCATGAGAGATGTATTTACAATGGGAGCAAGACCTATAGCTAATTTGAATTCGATACATTTTGGATCTCCACAACATAAAAAAACAAAAAATCTCTTACGAGGAGTTGTACATGGTATTGGTGGCTACGGAAATTGTATGGGTGTGCCAACCATAGCTGGACAAACTTCTTTTGATAGTTCTTACAATGGAAACATTTTAGTCAACGCAATGACACTTGGCCTAGTTAAAAAAAATAAAATTTTTTATTCTAAGGCCGCAGGTTTAAATAAACCTGTAATTTACGTTGGTTCTAAGACTGGTAGAGATGGAATTCATGGTGCAAGTATGGCTTCAGCTAGTTTTGATGAAAAGATTGAAGAAAAGAAACCCACCGTACAGGTTGGTGATCCTTTTACAGAAAAACTTTTATTAGAGGCATGTTTAGAATTGATGTCAGGTGACTCTATTATTGCCATTCAAGATATGGGAGCTGCTGGTCTAACTTCGTCGAGTATTGAAATGGCATCAAAAGGAAATTTAGGCATTGAAATTGATTTAAATAAAGTCCCATGCAGAGAGACTAAAATGACTCCGTATGAAATCATGTTATCTGAAAGCCAAGAAAGAATGTTGATAGTTTTAGAAAATGGCAAAGAGGAAGTTGCAAAAAAAATATTTGATAAATGGAATTTAGACTTTGCGGTCATTGGAAAAACAACAAACTCAAAAAATATTGAATTATTTTTTAATCGAGAGCAAGTAGCAAAAATACCTGTTAATATTCTTGTTGAAAATTCTCCAATGTATGATCGTAAGTGGAAAAAATCGAAGTTGCCCAAAAAAAATAAAATTAAAAATGAAGTTTTAAATAAATTAAAAATCAAAGATGTGCTTAAGAAGGTTTTGTCTAATCAGAATATATGTAGCAAGGAATGGATCTGGCAACAATATGATCATACAGTTATGGGTGACACTATTCAGAAACCAGGTGGAGACTCTGGTGTTGTAAGAGTACATGGAACCAATAAAGCTGTAGCAGCATCAGTGGACTCCTCTGCAGTATATTGTTGGGCCCACCCATTAACAGGAGGTAAACAAGTTGTTGCTGAAAGTTGGAGAAATTTAATTTCTGTTGGAGCAAAACCGATCGCTATCACCAATTGTTTAAATTTTGGAAGTCCTGAAAAAGAAGAGAACATGGGTGAATTTGTTGAGTGTGTTCAAGGGATTGGGGAAGCAAGTAAATATTTAAATTTCCCTGTGGTATCTGGCAATGTATCTTTTTACAACCAAACCAAAGAAGTTGGGATTAAACCAACTCCTTCGATTGGTGGAGTGGGTCTCATCAAAGATTATACAAAAATGATTTCGATGGATTTAAAAGAAATTGATAATTTAGTTTTAATCATTGGTAAAACTGAAGGACATATTGACCAAAGTTTATTTGCGAGAACAATTTTAGATGAAAAAAATGGTCCTCCACCAGAGGTAAATCTTTTTAATGAAAAAAATAATGGAGAAACAATATTAAATTTAATTGATAAAGGATATGTCAAAAGTGCTCACGACATATCTTTAGGAGGTCTATTAGTTGCTATAAGTAAAATGTGCATTAAAGGCAATAAGGGAATTAAGATTAGTAAGTCAAAGAATTTAATTAATGAAATTGAGTATTTTTTTGCAGAAGATCAAGGTAGATATTTAATAGAAGTAAATAAGGACGATTTAAAAGAAGTTACAAAAATTTTAAACAAAAACTCAGTGCATCATGAGGAATTAGGTATTATCACACAAAACGATATGATTATTAATGAAAAGACAAAAGTTACAATTGACGAATTGAAGTCTTATTATACAAATTGGTTATCAAAGTTTATGAGTTAAAAAATGGCAATGGATTTAAAAGAAATCGAAAAATATATCAAAGAAGCAATGCCAGATGCTGTAATAGATATTCAAGATCTGGCTGGAGATGGTAATCATTATTCAGCGACTATAACCTCTTCTCAATTTGCAGGTAAAAGTAAAATTGAACAACACAAAATGGTTTACAATTCGTTAAAAGGTAAGATGGGAAATGAACTACACGCTCTAGCAATTAAAACAAAGGAACAATAATGGATGATCAAACAAAAAATTTAATTCAAAATCACATTGATACTAATGATGTGTGCCTTTTTATGAAAGGTACTCCAGATCAACCACAATGTGGTTTTTCAATGACCGTTTCAAATATACTTAAAATGTTAGAAATAAATTTTAAGGGTGTAAATGTATTAGAAGATCAATCTTTAAGAGATGGAATAAAAGTCTTTAGTGATTGGCCAACAATCCCTCAACTTTATATCAAAAAAGAATTTATAGGTGGGTGTGATATCATCAAAGAAATGTATGAGAGCGGAGAATTAAAAAAAGTATGTGATGATAAAGGTATTAACTATAAAAAATAATTATTATCTAGAGTAATATTCAATTACTAAATTTGGCTCCATAACAACTGGATATGGTACTTCCTCGAATTTTGGAATTCTAACAAACTTAAATTTTTTATTTTTTTCATCCATTTGAATATATTCTGGAGCTTCTCTTTCTTTACTGGCTAATGCAATGTCGATTATTGCAAGTTGTTTTGACTTATCTCTAATTTCTATAGTGTCTTCTTCTCTAACAGAATAACTAGAAATATTTACTTTTTTTCCATTTACTTTTACATGTCCATGGTTGATTAATTGTCTTGCAGAAAAAATTGTAGTTGCAAACTTTGCCCTATATATCACTGCATCTAATCTTCTTTCCAATAAACCAATAAGGTTTTCACTCGTGTCACCTTTAAGCATACTAGCTTTTTTATAAATATTTCTAAATTGTCTCTCATTAATATTTCCATAATAAGCTTTTAGTTTTTGTTTCGCTTGTAACTGAATTCCATAATCAGAAGGTTTTGAAGTTTTCGTTTGACCATGTTGTCCTGGTCCATAGGCTCTTGTATTAAACGGGCTTTTAGGTCTTCCCCAAAGATTTACTTTTAATCTTCTATCAACTTTATGTTTAGAGTTTAATCTTTTTGTCATTTAATAGTGGGGTTTATAAACTTACTCATTATTTTGTCAATCAACGTTTTTTACCCAAACTTGCAAATACACCAGATAATATACGTGTTTCTTTATCAGATAAGTCCATTTTGTAAAAAATGTTTCTTAGGTTTTCTAGCATTTTTGGTCTCTTCTCTTTAGGTCTAAAAAAATTTATTTCATCTAAATTTTTAATGCAGAGGCCTAACATTGACTGAATTTCTTTTTTGCTTGCTGATTTAACCTTTTTTGATTTTTTAAACGGAATATTTTTTAATTTGATAAGACTGGCTACATATTGAGCAATTATGATCAAGCTATGAGATAAATTTAAAGATTTGAAATCAGGATTAGTAGGTATTTGTAAAGTGTAATTTGCATAACTCACCTCCTCATTTGATAATCCTGATGCTTCTGAACCAAACAAAAACCCAACTCTCTTCTTTAAATTAATCTTTTTTAAATCCTCTAAATTAATATGTTTTATATTCTTATTTCTAAATCTTGCTGAAGTGGCAATTAAAATATCAATCTTTCCTAAAGCTTTTTCTAAATTATCATGTTTTTTACTTTGATTAATGATGTCTTTTGCTCCGACAGATGTCGCTAAGATTTTATCATTAGGGAAGGTGGGTTTTGGATTAATTAAAACTAATTTCTTAAAATTAAAATTTTTTATAGCCCTAGCACATGCACCAATGTTTTCTGATAATTGAGGTTGATGTAAAATAAAAGTGATGTTTTTTTCACTCATTATTTACTAGCAGGAGCATTATCCTTAAATAATTTATAATCTAAGCTATCAATTAATGCTTTAAACGATGCATCAATAATGTTTGTCGATACACCAATAGTAAACCAATTCTTTCCTTTTGAGTCTGTACTTTCAATAGACACTCTAGTAACAGCCTCTGTTCCTGTATTTAAAATTCTTACTTTATAATCAACAAGTTTTAAATCTTTAAGATATTTTGAATATTTTGCTAGTCTATCAACGTTCTGCCTAATAGCATTATCTAATGCATTCACTGGTCCATTCCCCTCTCCTTCACACACAATTTTTTCTCCATCTACTTCTAATTGAGCTTTTGCAGAAGAAACTATTTCACCAGACTTATTTTTTTTAACGGAAACATCATATTCGTTAATTGAAATATACCTTGGTATTTCACCAATAATTCTTCTAGCTAATAATTCAAACGAAGCATCAGCCCCATCATAACTATAACCAATAAATTCTCGATCCTTGACTTCATCTAGTAACTTTTTAATTTTTGGATCACTTTCCTCAATGTTAATTTTGATACTCTTTAATCTAGATATGATATTTGATTTTCCAGATTGATCTGAAACAACAATATTTCTAGTATTACCAACTTCCTCTGGATTAATATGTTCATAAGTTTTTGGGTCCTTTTGCACAGCGGATACATGTAATCCTCCTTTATGAGAAAATGCTGCTGCACCAACATAAGGTAGATGCTGATTAGGTTTTCTGTTTAAAATTTCATCTAATAGTCTTGAACATTCAGTTAAATTTTTAATATTTTCTGATTTAATACTTATTTCAAATTGAGATGAAAAATCTTTTTTCAAAAAAAATGTTGGGATTAATGACATTAAATTTGCATTACCACATCTTTCACCTAAACCATTGATTGTTCCTTGAATTTGTCTAACTCCAGATAATACTGCTGCTAATGAATTTGCAACTGCGTTACCAGTATCATTATGTGCATGAATTCCAAGATTTTTTCCTGGAACAACTTTAGAAACTTCAGTAACTATTTGTGTAACTTCATGAGGCAGTGTTCCTCCATTTGTATCGCATAGAACAATCCATCTTGCACCTTGATCATATGCAGCCTTAATACAAGACAATGCATATTTTGGATTTGCTTTGTAACCATCAAAAAAATGCTCTGCATCAAACATGAATTCTTTTTTTGATTTTACAAAATGTTTGGTACTTTCAGAAATATTATCTAAATTTTCATCATTTGTTATTCCTAAAGCTACATCAACATGAAAATCCCAGGACTTTCCTACTAAACAAACAGCAGAAGTGTTTGAGTTCATGAGTGCTGATAAACCAGTATCGTTTTCGGCACTTCTTCCTGATCTTTTGGTCATACCAAATGATGTCAACTTTGAATTTTTAAAATTATGTTTTTTTTGAAAAAATTCTGTGTCTGTTGGATTGGCACCAGGCCATCCTGCTTCAATATAATCAACACCTAAATTATCTAAAGCTAATGCAATTTTTTCTTTGTCCTCCAAAGAAAAATCAACACCCTGGGTTTGAGCTCCGTCTCTAAGAGTGGTATCAAATATATATAATCTTTCTTTGCTCATTTAAATTTCCAGAGTGTTTTACCATCTTTGTCTTCTATTAAAACACCTTTGTCTAAAAGTTCGTCTCTAATTCTATCTGCTTCTTTATAGTTCTTATTTTCTCTAGCTTTATCTCTTAAACTAAGCATATTTTTAATTTTAGACTCACTAATAGACGCTTTATTCTTTTTAAAGTTATTCCATTGTTCTCTACTTTCATTCATCAGGCCAATAAACTGGCATGCAGATATGAATAAATTTATGTCCTCACCTTTAGTGGCTTTTTCGAATAAATTATGAAGATTTGCAATATAACCAGGAGTGTTCAAATCTTCATACAATGGCTTTAAAATTTTATCTGGAACCTTAATAGATTTTAAATCAGATGAATAAACTCTGTACCATTTATCTAAAGTATTTTCACAATCACTTATTAACTTATCATTCCAATCAAGTGGTTGTTTGTAATGTGTGCTAATCAAAGCTAGTCTAATTATTTGTCCGCTAATCTTATTTCTAAAATCTTTTATCTTTAGGATATTACCTTGGGACTTAGCCATTTTCTCATTTGACATTGTGATAAAAGCGTTATGGATCCAATAATTTGCAAAAACTTTTGTTTCATTCGCACATCTAGATTGTGCAATTTCATTTTCGTGATGTGGAAAAATTAAATCTATGCCACCCCCATGAATATCAAATTCATTGCCTAAAAATTTTTTGGACATTGCAGAACATTCTAAATGCCAACCAGGTCTACCTTTACCCCAAGGAGAGACCCAAAAAGGCTCATTATCAGTTGAGGGTTTCCATAAAACAAAATCCTCAGAATTTTTTTTATTTTCACTAATCTCTATTCTCGATCCAGCAATTAATTCATCTAAATTTTTATTTGATAATTTTCCATAATCAGCAAACTTTTTTACCTCAAAGTAAACATGTTTTTGATTTTCATAAGCAAAACCTTTTTTGATTAATTCAGTTATCATTTCAATCATGAGATTAATATGTTCTGTAGCTTTAGGTTGATGAGTAGGATTTTCACAATTCAAAAATTCACAATCTTTTAGAAAACTTAAAGTTACTTTTTCAGTAAGTTCTTTTGTGGAAATTTTTTGTTCTTGAGACGATTTGATAATCTTATCATCAATATCTGTTATATTTCTAACATAGGTTACTTTTGAAAAATTATTTTTAAGTAATTTAAATAAGATATCAAAAATAACCAAAGGTCTTGCATTACCAATGTGTGGATCATCGTAAACAGTCGGTCCACAAACATACATTCCTATTTTTTCTTTATTTTTTGGAATGAACTGCTCTTTTTTATTTGTTAAATTATTTGTTAAAAAAATATCCATCATAGATGATTAAGAAATATACCTTATTTGGTGATTTGTTAATCTAATTGATTAACCAGGAATCTTGCAAACTGGAATAGGCTCCATTTTATGCAAGTTTTGATTTCTAATTTTTTCGTATTGATCTCTATGTGGTGAATTTGGGTTACTCATTGCATCTTCTAATTCACTATAATTAAATCCTAATTGACCTTCATCTGTTCTGCCATCATCCCACAAGCCATCAGTTGGTGGAGCATCAATTATCTCTTTTAATATTCCAAGTTCTTTTCCTAATTCCCATACTTCTGTTTTATTGCAATCTGCTATTGGAGAAATATCAACACCCCCATCACCATATTTTGTGTAAAAACCAACGCCAAAATCTTCAACTTTATTTCCAGTTCCAACAACAATACCTTTGTTAGCTGCAGCTACTTGATAAAGAGTTGTCATTCTTAATCTAGCTCTAGAATTCGCATAACCATGTTCGTTATCAAACTTATTTAACGTAGATGAAAATGTTTCAAATAATTTATCTAAACTTATAGTATGAGCTTCAACATTTTTAAATTTTTTTGTTAACCACTCTTGGTGTTTTAAACTTAAATCATGCTGATTTTCTTTTTGTTTTATTGGCATAGTTAAAACAATTGTTTTTAACCCTGTCATCGCACTTAAAGTACTTGAGACAGAAGAGTCAATACCTCCTGAAATACCAATCACTAAAGATTGAGCTTTGCTTGGCATTTGATCAACATAATTCTTTATCCAATTTGATATGTATTTTACTTTTTCACCAGGATTCATATCTTAATATTTAATCTATATTAATTTGAAAACAACAGTCTAAGATGCCGCTTGAATAGCATTTTTTGAATAGCTGCTATTCTTTTTAATCTCATCAGAAATTAAAAATGCTAGTTCAATTGCTTGATCTGAGTTTAGACGAGGATCACAATGAGTGTGATATCTACTAGATAAGTCAGCATCAGATATTTTTCTTGCACCCCCTGTACACTCTGTCACATCTTGTCCAGTCATTTCAACATGCAAACCACCAGCGTAAGAACCTTCCGACTGATGGACAGCAAATACATTTTTAACCTCACTAACAACATCGTTAAAAGGTCTTGTTTTAAAACCAGTCGTAGATTTAATCGTGTTACCATGCATTGGATCACATGACCAAACAACATTTAAACCTTCTTTTTTAATTCCTCTAATTAATTTTGGCAAAAATTTCTCCACATTTTTATGACCAAATCTCGATATTAATGTAATTTTACCCTTTTCATTATTTGGATTAATTAATTCACAAATTTTCGCAATTTCATCTGGCTTAGAAGTTGGTCCACATTTTATTCCTATTGGGTTTTCAATACCTTTACAAAATTCCACATGACCACCATCGATCTGTCTTGTTCTGTCGCCAATCCAAACAAAGTGGGCTGAGGTATCATGGTATTCTCCAGTAGTAGAATCAATTCTGGTCATGCTTTCCTCAAAAGGTAAATGTAAAGCTTCATGCGATGTCCAGAAATTTACTGTATACAATCTATTATTAAAATCTGAAGTAATTCCACAAGCTTCCATGAATGCTAATGCATCAGCTATTTTGTCCTCTAATTCTTTGAATTTTTTAGCTTGAGGACTTTTCTTTATATAATCTAAGTTCCATAAATGAACTTTATTCAAATCTGCAAAACCTCCTTTAGAAAAAGCTCGTAAAATATTTAAGGTTGAAGCAGATTGTGAATAAGCTTTAAACATCCTTTTTGGATCTGGTCTTCTTGCTTTTTCTGTAAAATCAATAGCATTGATATTGTCACCAAGATAACTTGGTAATTCTTTATCACCCTGTATTTCAGTAGGAGCACTTCTTGGTTTTGAAAACTGACCAGCTATTCTTCCAAGTTTAACAACAGGTAATGAAGCTGAATAAGTTAAAACTAATGACATTTGAAGAATAACTTTAAACGTATCTCGAATATTATCTGGATGAAATTCTGCAAAACTTTCTGCACAATCTCCACCTTGTAATAAAAAGGCTTTTCCATCTACAACTTCAGCAAGTTGTTGTTTCAAATGTCTTGTTTCCCCAGCAAAAACCAAAGGTGGAAAAGTTTTGATCTTATTCAGAACTTGATCCAATTCTTTTTTATCCGGATATTCCGGAATATGTTTTACAGGATATTTTCTCCAACTATTTACTTTCCAATTTTTCATTTTCAACTCAAGATTGTTGTATCAGAATTTTTCTATTATTCAACGGTTACGGACTTCGCTAAATTTCTAGGTTTATCAATGTCATAACCTTTTTTTAGCGCCGAATAATAAGCTAATTTTTGCAGAGGAATAGTCAAAAGAAAAGGTAGTAGGTCCTCATTAGTGCTTTCAACTTCGATTTTCTCCCAAATATTTTCTGAAATTACCTCATCTTTGCTTTTATTTGTAATTAATAAAACTTTAGCTCCCCTTGCAATTACTTCCTGCATATTCGAAATCGTTTTTTTATAATAATTGTCTCTAGGCGCTAAAACTACAACTGGCATACCTTCCTCTATCAATGCAAGAGGTCCGTGTTTCATCTCTCCTGCTGGATAACCTTCAGCATGAATATATGATAATTCTTTAAGTTTTAATGCACCTTCAAGAGCTATCGGATAAGAAAAACCACGCCCTAAAAACATAGAACCTTTTGCCTCATTAAAGGTATTTGAAATTGTTTGTATTTTGTTATCAGTCAATAATGTTTGTTCAACAAGTTTTGGTAGACTCTTAAGATCATCAATTTTTTTGTCAAAATGAGTCTTTTCAATATCCTTTCTCAATAATGCAAGTTTCAAGGCAAAAATATATAAAATTAATATTTGTCCCAGAAAAGCTTTAGTTGAAGCAACACCTATTTCAGTTCCACAATGAATTGGTAATACAAATTCGGAGTCTCTTGCAATTGAACTTTCTACCACATTTACGACTGCACACGTTTTAACACCATTTTGTTTACATAGATCCAAAGCGGCATAAGTATCTGCAGTTTCTCCAGATTGTGAAACAAATACATAAAGTGTGTTTTTTTTAAATCTATTTTTTCTGTATCTAAATTCCGAGGCAATATCTATATTTACATCTAGTGATGTTATTTCCTCAAACCAATATTTTGCCATTAAACATGAATGATATGCTGTTCCACATCCAATCAAAGTTATTGATGTAATCTCATTACTTTTCCATGGAAAGTTATAAATATTAATATTTTTATTAGACATATCTATATACTCATTTATTCCATTTCTAATTGTGTTTGGTTGTTCTTCAATTTCTTTAGCCATAAAATGTTTGTAATCACCTTTGTCATATTTTTCTTCTGTAGAGGACAATTCTAAAACTTTTTTATTAATTTTAGATCCTTCCTCGCTAAAAAATTCCACGTGATCCTTTTTAATAATGCAGAACTCACCATCATTTAAATACGTAATCTTATTTGTCATCGATTTAAGTGCATAGGAGTCTGAACCCAGATAATTTTCATTAGGACCATAACCCACAGCTAATGGTGAACCTCTTCTTGCACCAACAATTAAATCTGGTTGATCCTTAAAAATTATACCAAGTGCAAAGCTTCCATGTAACGACTTCAATGTTTTTTGAATTGAATTCACAATATTTTCTGTTTTAAGATTTTCAGTAATTAAATGTACTATTACCTCTGTATCAGTTTGAGATTTAAATTTGTGACCTTTTCCAATTAAAAATTTTTTTAATATTGTTGAGTTTTCAATAATTCCATTATGAACAACAGAAACATTCTGGGAAGAATGTGGATGGGCATTAATACTATTAGGGAGCCCATGTGTTGCCCATCTCACATGACCAATACCAATAGTTCCCTCCATGTTTTGAACTAAAGAATTTTTTTCCAAATTTTCAACTCTTCCCTCAGATTTTACTTCATTTATCAATCCGTTATAGAGAGTTGCCATACCAGCTGAATCATAACCTCTATACTCTAATTTTTTGAGAGAATTAATTATAGTCGCTGACACAGGTTTATTGCTATTAATTCCAATTATTCCACACATAACTATTATGATTTTCTTTTATAATTTTTAATTTCGGTCTGTAAACTTCTCGTTAATGCTAATGATTTTTTCTTTACATTTTTTGTTATAACAGAACCAGCCCCAACCACACTATTCTCTTCGATTGTAAGTGGTGCTACTAATGATGAATTTGAACCAATAAATACATTGTCTTTTATTTTAGTTTTACTTTTTTTAACTCCATCATAATTACAAGTAATTGTTCCAGCACCAATGTTAACTGATTTACCAATCTGACTATCACCGATATATGTTAAATGGTTTACTTTTGAATTTTTACCCAAAATACTTTTTTTGATTTCAACAAAATTTCCAATTTTTGAACCACTTTTTAAAACTACACCTGGTCTTATTCTGGCATATGGGCCAATATCAACTTTATTTTCTATTTTACAATTTTCCAAATGTGAAAAAGATTTTATTATAACATTGCTTCCGATCCTAACTTTTGAACCAATTACAACATAAGGCTCTATGGTAACATTCTTTCCTATCTTAGTATCTTTTGAAAAAAATATTGTTTCAGGACCAATCATTTTAACACCTACTTTTAAAAATTTTTTTCTAAGATTATCTTGAAGCTTTTGTAAATTTAATTGTTTCATCTGTTAAATTCTTTATATTAAGTGTATATGTTTCTTAATTCACAAAATATTTCTTAATAAAACTTTTAATTATGAAGCAAAAATTTACAATTCTTTTTGATTTAGATGGAACTTTAGTTGATACAGCTCCAGATTTAATGCGTGCACATAATCATGTAATGAAAAAATTTGGTTATCCCACTAAGTCTACTGAGGAAATAAGAAATCTTGTTGGTCAAGGTGCGAGTGCAATGCTTGGTAGGTCTATTTGGGGGCAAGCTAAAAAAGAATTTGGAAAAGTGCAAGACGAACGGGTTAAAAAAGAGATGATAAAAGATTTTACTGACTTTTATGGAAAAAATATTGTTAACGAAAGTACCCTGATAAATGGTGTCAAAGATTTTCTAATATGGTCAAAAAAAAATAGTATTTCTATGGCTGTTTGTACTAACAAAACTGATTACCTAGCTGTCGATCTTTTAAAAAAAATTGGGATTTATGATTTTTTTGAGTACATTGCTGGACACAATACATTTGATTATTGTAAGCCTGATCCAAGACACCTAACCTCTGTAATTGAAATATTACAAGGAGATATAAAAAAATCATTAATGATTGGAGATAGTGAAACTGACGCAAATGCAGCAAAAGATGCTGGGATACCAGTAATCTTAATGGAAGATGGATATACTGAAAAAAAAACTAATGAAATTTACCATAATCACTTAGTAAAAGACTTTATTGGTATCGAAAAGATAGTATCAAAATATCTTTAATATTGATTATTTTTTTTTAACTATTAAAAACAACTTCGTTTATAAGGAGTTATTTTGATAGTTCATAAAGTTAAAGTTTACCCATCTAAAATCCACTTACCAAAAAAAAATCAGCTTGCATGGAAAATTGCAGAAATTGCAAATGATAATGTAAAATTAAATAAAGATGCTATTGAAATGTCAATTAATAGAATAATTGACAATGCATCTGTTGCAATAGCATCCCTAAATAGAAGACCAGTTATTTCTTCTAGAGAAATGGCTCTAAAACATTCAAGAAAAAATGGTGCAACATTATTCGGTATTGATAGTAAATTAAAATTTGATTGTGAATGGGCAGCATGGTCTAATGGAACTGCTGTAAGAGAATTAGATTTCCATGATACATTTTTAGCTGCCGACTATAGTCATCCAGGAGATAACATTCCTCCACTAATAAGTGTCGCTCAGCAAAATAAAAAAAGCGGTTTAGATCTATTAAGAGGAATAATAACTGCTTATGAAGTACAGGTAAATTTAGTTAAAGGTATATGTCTACATAAACATAAAGTAGACCATATAGCACATCTAGGTCCAAGTGTTGCTGCTGGGATTGGCTCAATGTTAAGATTAAATACTGAAACTATTTATCAAGCTGTTCAGCAAGCATTACATACAACAATTTCAACTAGACAATCAAGAAAAGGTGAAATTTCAAGCTGGAAAGCATATGCTCCAGCACATGCGGGAAAGCTTGCTATAGAAGCTGTTGATAGAGTAATGCGTGGTGAAGGAGCACCAAGTCCAATTTATGAAGGTGAAGATAGTGTGATAGCAAGAATACTTGATGGAAAGAAAGCATTGTATAAAGTCCCTTTACCAAAAAAAGGAGAGGCAAAAAAAGCAATTCTTGAAACTTATACAAAAGAGTATTCTGCAGAATATCAATCTCAAGCTCTAATAGATTTGGCAAAAAAATTAAAAAAGAAAGTTAGAAATCTCAATCATATAAAAAAAATAGATATTTTTACAAGTCATCATACTCATTATGTGATTGGAACAGGTGCAAATGATCCCCAAAAAATGGATCCTAATGCAAGCAGAGAAACTTTAGATCACTCAATAATGTATATATTTGCCGTTGCACTTGAGGATGGCACTTGGCATCATGAAAAATCTTATACAAAAGCAAGAGCAAAAAAGAAAAGTACAATTAAGATTTGGAGATCAATAAAAACCCATGAAGATAAAAAATGGACCAAAAATTACCATGATCCAAACCCAAGAAAAAAAGCATTTGGTGCAAAAGTAGTAATTACCCTTAATAATGGTAAAAAAATTACTGAAGAGCAAGGTGTGGCAGATGCACATCCTTATGGTTCACGTCCGTTCAAAAGAAAAAACTATATTAATAAATTTTTAACTTTAACTGAAAATATTTTAGATAAAAAAGAAAGCGATAGATTTATAAAAATAGTTCAAAATTTAAAAAAATTAAAACCAGGTCAACTTGATAAGTTAAATATTGAAGTCAAAAAGGGTAAGCTAAAAAGAAATTTTAAAAAGGGTATTTTTTAATGCACTTTATAGAAAAAAAACCGGTTCAAAAAAGAAAAGATTTTGTTGATAAATTAAAATCTGGTAAAATTTTAAGAGTTCCTGGTGCGTACAACCCTTTGACCGCGAAGTTAATTGAGGAAATTGGATACGATGCAGTTTATGTTTCAGGTGGAGTGATGGCTAATGATTTAGGATTTCCTGACATTGGGTTAACTACTATTCAAGATGTAAGTACAAGATCATACCTTATTTCACGAGTGACTAATCTTCCAACTATTGTTGATATTGATACTGGTTTTAAATCTTGTAAAGAAACTATTGAAACTTTTGAGGAATTTGGAGTCACTGCAGTTCATTTGGAGGATCAAATTGAGAGAAAAAGATGTGGGCATCTTGATAATAAAGAACTTATATCAACAGATGCAATGATCAAAAAGATTAAAGAATGTGTATCAGCAAAAAAAGATGAAAATTTCAAAATTATAGCTAGATCAGATGCAAATAGCGTAGAGGGAATAGATAAAATGATTGAAAGATGTAAAGCATACATTGATGCTGGGGCAGAAATTGTTTTTCCAGAAGCATTGCAAGATGAAAAAGAATTTGAAAAAGTTAGAAAAGAACTATCATGTTATTTACTTGCCAATATGACTGAGTTTGGAAAATCAAAGCTGTTCAATTATAAAGAATTAGAAAAATTTGGTTATAATATCGTAATTTATCCAGTTACTACACAGCGGCTAGCAATGAAAAGTGTTGAAGATGGATTGCGGGACATTTATGCAAATGGACACCAAAACAATATCATCGATAAAATGCAAACGAGAAAAAGATTATATGAGCTTGTTGACTATGAAAAATATAATGATTTGGATGAAAAAATTTACAACTTTAGCACAGAGGGACATGAATAATGAGTGATGATATAAAAAAAGGATTACTTGGAATAGTTGTTGACGAAACAGAAGTTTCTAAAGTTATGCCTGAGATTAATTCCCTTACTTACAGAGGATACGCTGCACAAGATTTGTGTGAGTATTGTAGATTTGAAGAGGTAGCTTATTTAATTTTGAATAAAGACTTACCAAATACAATACAATTAAGAAAATTTGAAAAAGAGGAAAAAAATAATAGGGATTTATCAAAGGATCTTTATTCAATAATTAAAAAAATGCCAAAAAAATCACATCCAATGGATGTTGCTAGAACTGCCGTAAGTATAATGGGACTTGAAGATAAAGAGACAACTGACTCTTCTCAAGAGGCAAATATGAGAAAGGCTATAAGAATTTTAGCAAAAACTCCAACTGCATTAGCCGCTTTTTATAGAATAAGAAAAGGGAAAAAGATTATTAAACCAAAGAAAAATTTGAACATTGCAGAGAACTTTTTTTATATGTGTTTTGGT
>CACMTZ010000004.1 GCA_902616725.1 uncultured Pelagibacteraceae bacterium | reverse complement strand
TAACTGGTAAAATTAACTTATTAACTGAAAATTTTAGAAAACCTGAATATCCTTTTGAAACAGAACAAGAAGCCAATGAAAGACTTAAAGCAGTAAGTGAGCAAGGAGATTGGGGAATTATAAAAGTTCAATCTGGAACAGGGTCCATAGAAAATACGATCGAAGTACCTTTAGTTCCGGAGACTAAAAGAGGTTTAAAATTTGATGCTGCCGCAAAAGAATTACAAATTATTAGTGATGAATTCTTCAAGTTAAGAAACCATAATCCACAGTTTAAAAATAAAATAAAAGAGCTCAAAGATGAGATCAAAGCTTATCGAAAAAATTTAGATGATACTCAAGAAGTAGCTTCAACTTATGCTAAAGATATTGTTAAAATTGCCCGACGAATAGAATTTGCAAGTATTTATCCACCTAATGCATTAAATGAAATGCAAAATGCAATTATCAATTTTGATGTTGCCCAAAAAGAAGCTCAAGGGGGATTGAGATTTATAGATATATTTTTATTTCCAGCTGGCACTATTGTTGCAAGTGGGCCAAGCTGTTCGGAACAAGGGTCTGGTAGATGGCTACCTAAGCCGTCAGATACATTAGATAAGTTCATGCTTATGCTTAAACCGAGTGTAGGTTACAAAGAAATTCCTCTTCTCTGGATAGAACTGGTTGATGTTAGTAAAATGATTGGTTTTATTTTACCAGATTGGATTGCTGATATTCTACCTGGTGAATACCCAGTTCACACTCAAGATGGAATTGTTAAACAAAACTTTAAAGGCCAAGTTTTAAAATTAGTAACAGGAGACTTTAAGTTATTTAAAGTACCTGTGCCTTATGGTCATATTTGGGATTCTTTTTTGAGGGTATTTTTAGGATTAGTGTTTGGAATATTAATTGGTGTGCCACTTGGATTATTTATGGGATTAAATAGATTTGCGAAAGGTTTCTTTGATCCGTTAATTGAGCTTTATAGACCTGTTCCCCCTCTGGCTTGGGCTCCTTTAATTATTTCAGTTTTAGGAATTGATAATACTGGGAAAGTTTTCTTATTATTTATGGTCTCATTATCAATCATGATTATTTCTGCAAGAGCTGGTGCCTCTGGTACCCAGTTGTCAAAAATCCATGCAGCTCACTCACTTGGTGCATCTAAAAAACAAATATTGAGATATGTAATTTTTCCAAATTCTTTACCTGAAATACTTACTGGAATAAGAGTTGCCGTGGGAATGTGTTGGGGAACTTTAGTTGCAGCTGAGTTTTTAGCTGGAACAACAGGTATAGGATTTGTTGAAAACGTTGCAAAAAAATATTTTCAATACGAAGTTATTTGGATCACTATATTTATAATGGGAATGTTGGGTTTATTATTTGATGTCACTTTGAGAAAAATAATAGACAAAACAATTCCATGGCGTGGAAAAGGCTAATTTGAAAACAGAAAATCTTAAAAAAGAAGTCATTAAAATTTTTAAAAATCATGGATTAAGCAATCCTCATGCTGTTGTTTCAGCAAATGCTTTGATTAATGCCGAGTTAGTTGGGGCTTATGGTCATGGTCTTTCTAGATTAAGAATGTATTGTGAAAGAATATCTAAAAAAGTCATTAATCCAAAACCTAAAATAAAAGTTAAAAAGATATCTCAATCTATTGCTCATATTGATGCTGATAATAGTATTGGCTTCGTTGCAGCAGATCTCGCTATTAGAAAAGCAATCGAATGTGCAAAAAAAACAGGTATCGGTTTAGTAGCAGTTAAAAATAGTGGTCACTATGGATTATCTGGTTACTACGCTGAACAGGCAGTTAAAAAAAATTTAATCACTATGATTTATACTAATGCTCCTCCTGCAATCGCTCCTTATGGTGCAAAAAAAAGTTTGTTTGGAACAAATCCTATATGTTTTGGTTCTCCAACCGGAGCAAGGGTACCTTTTATATTAGATACAGCTATTGCAAAAATTAATAGAGGAAAAATTAGATTTGCAGCTAGAAATAATCAAAAAATTCCAAAAGGTGTTGCATTAGATAAATTTGGCAAACCAACGACAGATGCAAAAAAAGCTCTTTACGGAGTTCAATTACCGATAGCAGGTTTTAGAGGATCGGGCTTAGCATGGATGGTAGATATTTTAAGTGGTGTTTTAACTGGTGGAAATCATGCAGGTAAAGTTAAGGATCCTTTTGATGATTTTTCAGGTCCACAAAATATTGGACATTTATTTATCACATTTAAAACAAACTTATTTGTGAATAACTATACTTCAAGAATTAAGAATAATATTAAAACAATTAAAAGATTGCCTAAAATTAAAGGAATTAAAGAAATAATGTATCCTGGTCAAAATAAAGATAAAAGGTTTAGAATGAACTTAAAAAAAGAAATTAAATTGTCAAAAATTATTCAAAAAGATTTAGTAGATTTAAAAAATTAATATGCTTTCCAATAAAGAAATTATTTGTCCTGATAACTTACTTAATGTTGCTCATAAAAAGAAAGGTGTTAAAGCGGGGATTGTTAATGCTGGAAAACCTCTTCCTATGCAGTCAGTGCAAGATGCTGTTAAAGAAAATCTAATTGAACCAATTTTTATTGGTGATGAAAAAGAAATTAATAAATGCGCCCAGGATCTTAAATGGGATATCTCAAATTATGAGATAATTCATGAACCTGTTGAAAATAATACAGCAACGATTGCTGCAAAACTAGCAAGCGAACAAAAAATTAGAATTATTGTTAAAGGACATATTCATACTGACGTTTTGATGAAAGAAGTTTTGAAAAGAGAGTATAATTTACTAGGAAAAACAAGATTGAGTCATATTTGGCATATGACATTGGGAAAAGAAGGTAAGCCTTTAATAATTACCGATGGAGCATTGAATGTTCTACCTAATGTAAAAACAAAACTACATATTCTCAAAAATGTTATAAATTTTTCCAATAGAATTGGTATTGAAAGACCTAAAGTCGCAATATTATCTGCTACTGAAGAAGTGTTAGATAGTGTGCCAAGTTCTAAAGAAGCTGAAGAATTAACCAATTTAGCTAAAAAAGAAAATTTAAATGCTGATGTTTTTGGTCCACTAGCATTTGATAATAGTATTTCAAAAAAATCTGCAGCTATCAAAGGAATACAAAATAGTGTAGCCGGTATGGCAGATGTATTACTGGTTCCAAGTGTTGAAACAGGAAATGGCTTAGTAAAAATGCTTATATATTTTTGTGGAGCATGTGCAGCAGGTGTGGTTGTTGGAGGTAAAGTTCCAGTAGTAATAACCAGTCGTTCGGATGAAGCACCTGCGAGATTAGCCTCCATTGCTGCAGCCGTTGTTGCTTTAGATTAATTGTTTGATTGCAATAAAATTAAAATTGTCTTAAATAATTCAACGATAATAAACAAATAATATGGCAATCACTTATTTAAAAAAATCTCCAAAAACATCATCAACAGATGACAATAAAACAACAGGGATTGTTCAAGATTTATTGAAAGACATTGAAAGTACAAAAGAACAAGGTTGTATTGATTTAACAAAAAAGTTCGACAAATACGACGGTGAAATCATTGTTTCAAAAGAAAGAATTGAAGAAATTAAAAAAACTTTAGATCAAAAAACTAAAGACGATATTCAGTTTTCATTTGATCGAGTAAGAAAATTTGCTGAAGCTCAACTAAAAAATTACGGGCAAGATTTTGAAGTTGAACTATCCGATGGTTTATATGCAGGTCAAAAATTAGTTCCGGTTAATACAGCAGGTTGTTACATACCTGGGGGAAGATATGCTCATATCGCTTCTGCAGTAATGAGTGTGACGACAGCCAAAGTTGCTGGTGTTAAAAATATTATTGCGTGCAGTCCACCAAAAGAAGGGGTCGGTGCCCACCCTACTATTGTCTACACTGCTGATCTTTGTGGGGCAGATGTAATTTTAAATTTAGGAGGTGTACCTGCGATTGCTGCAATGACTAATGGATTATTTAAAAACCCTCCAGCAGACATAATTGTTGGTCCAGGAAACCAGTTTGTTGCTGAAGCAAAAAGAATTTTATATGGCAAAGTGGGAATTGATTTATTTGCAGGTCCAACTGAAATTGGAATAATTGCTGATGCAAAAGCTGATCCAGAAATAGTTGCTGTTGATTTGGTGGGCCAAGCAGAACATGGTTATAATTCTCCATGTTGGCTTTATACAACTAGTAAAGAATTAGCCGAGAAAGTTATGAAGAGAGTTCCAGAATTAATTGCAGAGTTACCAGAGGTTCCAAGAACTAGCGCAGAAGCAGCTTGGAGAGATTATGGTGAAGTTATTCTTTGTGACACTGATGAAGAGATCGTTAAAATTAGTGATGAATACGCCCCAGAACATTTAGAAGTTCAAACAGAAAATCTAAAGTGGTTTCACGAACGATTAACAAATTATGGATCATTATTTGTCGGTGAAGAAACTACAGTTGCCTATGGAGATAAATGTTCAGGCACAAATCATATTTTACCAACTAAAGGAGCTGGTAGATACACTGGAGGTTTATTTGTTGGTAAATTTATTAAAACTTTAAGTTTTCAAAGAATGACAAAAGAATCTACTGAACTAGTTGGTGCTGCTGCTGCGAGAATATCTAGATACGAAGGAATGGAAGCTCACGCCAGAACTGGAGATGTAAGGCTCAAAAAATACGGCTATTCAAGTTAAAATAAATAACCAAATCTCAGTCTTGTAGATTGTTTTTGAACTTCTTCTACATAATTACTAGTTAAATAGTTTATATCAAAAGTTGTTACGTCAAAATTTAAACCAATAAAATAATTTTCGGTTAGTTTGTAATCAATTCCAAATCCCCTTGTCCAATACTCACGAATAAAGGTTGGATCATTTTGATAAGCAGTCCATACTGGATGAGCATCTCCAGTTCCTAAATAAGTAAAAAAAACAAAATCATTATAATTATATCCAAAATTAAACTTCACTTCTCTCAGTTTTTCATATGTAACACTTCCATCAAATGTTGGAACAGCAGTATCTTTTCCAATATTTTCTTGAAAGCTTGTTTCTAAACCTAATAAAAAATTATCTAAATAAAAATTATAACCTAAAAAGAAACCTAGATTTTTTTTTTCAGCATCAGTTGATGTATAATAAGGAATATCAAAATTATGCTGCTTGGCTCCAGCAGTCAATTTATCAATAGATTTATATATTCCTAAATAGAATTTAGTATCAATTTTAGGGAGTTCTATTGCATTTAATCTTGAAGTAAGAAAAAGGAAAACTAAAAAAAATTTTAATATTTTCATGATTTTGTATAAAATTTAAATATATCTCCAAGAATGTAACATATTATTAAAAACATGAATAAAATAATGAAAATATTTATAAATTTCCATACATTTTTATTGTTCAAATACTTGGAAAAATATTGGGATAGATACCCAATCGAAAAAAAAAATAAAAAAGATGCTAACGTTGCTGCTATTCCGAAAGAGTATTTCTCTATAATTAAAAAATTTTTTGAAAAATTACCTAAAAAAAATACAGTATCTGAATAAACATGCGGGTTTAAAAAAGTAAACCCTAGTGTTTTAAATATTACATTTTTTTTTTCAATAAAGTTAGAATTTTGATCTATCGTTACTTGAGTATTAAAAGATTTTATTTTTGAATAAATAAAGTGAATTAAAAAAATGACTAATAAAATATTAAGCACTAATTCAATTGTTGGGGTAAAATATTGGGTAAAATAATGAAAAAGAAATATTCCTAAAAATATTAAAATAAAATCAGCTATAGCACAAATTAAACAAACTAAAAAAACATGTTGTTTTTTTAAACCTTGTTCTATGACAAAAACATTTTGGGCACCGATTGCTAATATTAAGCTTAACCCTGTTAAAAAACCTAATAAAGCAAATTCCATAAAGTATATATTTGAATTTTTTGAACTTACTTTAAATCTTTAGAAAATAAAAATAATTATCAAGTTTCAGGGATAAACAATAAACAAAGACCATTATTACAAAATCTTTTACCAGTTGAGCTTGGCCCATCGTCAAAAACATGTCCGTGATGAACACCACACTTGGCACAATGATATTCGATCCTTTTCATGCCAAATGAATAATCTACTTTTGTTTTAAAAGCCCCTGGTAAAGCTTCACTAAATGATGGCCAGCCAGTGCCACTATCAAATTTAGCCTCTGAGGAAAATAGTTTGTTTCCACAATTGGCACAATGATAAAAGCCTTTTCTTTTCTCTTGCAGTAATTCACTAGTAAATGGTCTCTCAGTACCTTCGTTAAACATAATTTCTTTTTGTTTACTAGTAAGGTTCTGATTGATTATTTTTTTGGTTTCAGAAAGTACAAATTTATATGGATACAAAATCCATGATAAACAGGATACACCAATAATTTTTAATAGATTTCTTCTATTGCTCATTAAAACACGCCTGAAAATAATTTAAGAAAAATTATTCAGGATTTGCTGTTAATGTTTTAATTTCTAAAATATTTTCGTTGGGGTCTTTAACAAAGAATGTTTCTTGCTCATACTTTGTGCCTTTAAATCTTAAGTAAGGCTCATCATAGTATTTTGCACCTTTATCTTTTAATCTTTGTTTTAAAGTATCAAAATCTTTTCTAGATAAATGAACACCAAAGTGAGGTACTGAAACATTACCCATATCAACATCGTGTCTTTCATTATCTAATTTATGTTCACTTGCATGAAGTGTTAATTCATTTCCCCAAAAATCAACATCGGCCCACTCTTGAGCAGAATTATCCAATCTGCAGCCTAATGTTTCGCTGTAAAATTTTTTTGCTGTCTCTAAATCACCGCATGGTATTGCTAAATGAAAGCAGTTCGTGTTTTTATACATAATTTCTCCTTTAAATACTTAACAAAACAACTATATAAGCATTAATTTTTTAAATCAAGTTGGCAAAGAATAATGAATGATTTTTTACAATCTATAATAGACAGAGACCCTGCGGCAAAATCAAAGGTGAGTTTGATTCTTACCTACCCCGGAGTAAAAGCTATTTTTTTTCATAAAATTGCAAACTTTTTTGCAATCGCCAAATTTGATTTAGTTGCAAGAATCATTTCTCAATTTTCAAGATTCTTAACTGGTATAGAGATTCATCCAAAAGCAAAAATAGGAAAAAATTTATTTATTGACCATGGAATGGGTGTGGTAATTGGTGAAACCTCCGAGATAGGAGATAACGTCACGATCTATCACAACGTTACGCTTGGTGGGATTGCTCCAAGCATTAATGCAAATGATCAAAGAAATGTTAAAAGACATCCAACATTAGAAGACAACGTCGTCGTTGGTTCTGGTGCTCAAATTTTAGGACCAGTTGTAATTGGAAAAAATTCTTTAATAGGTGCAAATGCAGTAGTTACCAAAAATGTTCCTGAGAAATCTATCATGGTTGGAATTCCAGCCACAAGAGTTGGAGATGCCACAAAAGGATTTCAACCTTATGCGGTTACTGATAAAGATAAAGATAATGACACAAATTAAAAATAACTTTCTTGAGTCGATTGGAAATACTCCTTTAATTAAATTAAAAGCAGCTTCTGAAATCACAGGATGTCATATATTTGGTAAAGCAGAATATCTTAATCCCGGTGGATCAGTTAAAGATAGAGCTGCTCTTGCTTTAATTAAAGATGCACAAGAAAAGAAGTTAATTTCAGAGGGCGGAATTGTAGTTGAAGGCACTGCTGGTAATACTGGAATTGGTTTATGTCTTTTAGGAAATTCTTTAGGTTATAAAACAATTATTGTGATGAATGACAATCAAACACAAGAAAAAAAAGATACTTTAAAAAATATTGGAGCAGATCTTAGGTTGGTACCACCCAAACCATATAAAGATGATGGCAATTATGTAAAAGTTGCAGGTCGTCTTGCCGAAGAATTAAAAAGTACAAATAACAATGGTGTAGTTTGGGCAAATCAATTTGATAACACTGCCAATGCAAAAGGTCACTATGAAACCACAGGACCAGAAATCTGGGAACAAACTGATGGAAAGGTTGATGGTTTTGTTTGTGCTTCTGGAACAGGTGGAACTATAGGTGGTGTAAGTAAATTTTTAAAAGAAAAAAATAAAAATGTTAAAATTTATTTATCTGATCCAACAGGTTCTGCTCTTTATAATTATATTACGAATGGTGAATTAAAAGCTGAAGGAGGATCAATTACTGAGGGAATTGGCTCAAGTAGAGTAACTAAAAATTTTGCTGAGGCAAAAATTGATGGTGCTTATTCAATTAGTGATGAGGAGTCCTTACCTATACTTTATGATTTAATTCAAAATGAGGGTTTAAGTTTAGGAACCAGTTGTGGTGTAAATATTGCAGGTGCAATTAGACTTGGAAAAGAAATTGGCCCAGGAAAAACTATTGTAACTATTCTTTGTGATAAGTCTGACAAATACAACTCAAAGATGTTTAATAAATCTTTTTTAAAGGAAAAAAACCTTCCAATACCCAGCTGGTTATAATATCGCATATCAGCCATGTAACAAAACAGTTACATTTTTAGAATAATATTAATTAACATCGAGGGGTTATGAATAAATATATAGCGGTAATACTATCCTTATTAATTTTTACATCTGCACATGCAGGTATGAGTAAGGATAATAAATCTAAAGCCTGGGATTGTATTGGAATTTATATGGCAAATTACTTTTTACCATCTGGTGAAAAATTTGAATATGGCATGAAAGAAAAATCTATTTCAACAGTAAAAGTTTTAAAAACGTATGCTCTTGAAATTGGTATTCCAGAAAAAGAATGGGATGAAGGAGTAAATAAAGCAGTTGATAAACATTATGGCTCCAAATACGACCAAGCTAAAACTGAAAAATGTCATACTTTTGTTGAAGCTTTAGTTCCTAATGGAGCTGAAAGAGTAAAAAAAGTAGTTCAAACTTTATATTAATAAGGAGGAAAAATGGAAAAGGAAATGTTAGTACATCTTAAACTTAAAGAGGGTAAATTAGAAACTTTCATGGGTTGGATGCAATCAGATGAAGGGATGGGTGTTAGAAAAAGTGTTGCCTATCCAGAAAAAACTGTTGGAGCCATGATTCCAGATAAAAGTGGGATGTTATTTAAAGTTAATGTTCATAATGAAGCTGGAATGAAAGAATTTGTAACTGGGAATAACCCTACTGCAAAGGCTATTTACGCAGAATGTGTAGAGAGTGCTAAATTATATGAACTATCTGAAGTAAATTTATAAGGAGTATAAATGAAAAAAATAATGTTAACGCTTTGTTTGATCTTATTTATGAGCTCAGCATACGCAGGTTCATGTCCGATGTTAGCTAAAAATATTGATGATAAGATTAAAAAAGCTCAAGAACTTAAAGATCAAGGTATGGATGCCCATAATAATGGTGATCATGCTAAGTCTGAAAAACTTTTAAATGAAGCACTTGCTTTATTTAAAAGCTAAACACAAAGGAGAAAAATGAAAAACTATATAGTCACGCACACTTTTAAATCAAAAGAGGCAAAAGCTAAAATGATAGAAGTTACTGGTTCAATGTCTATGGAAGATATGACTAAAGCAATGACAAGTGATAATGCAAAGTGTCAAATGAGTTGGAATACACCTGGAGACAATCTAACAATGTATTGTTGGTGGAAAGGTACTGATCCAGATGCAATTAATAAACAATTAGAGTCTATGAACGACTTCTATGAACCTCATAAATTTGTTGAGTGTACAGATGATGTTATAGATTTTAATGCTAAATAAAAATGCCTAAATTTTTACCAAATGAGGAGAAACAATGAAGGTAATTTATACTAGAACAATGAGAGTAAAAGATGACGGCCTAGGAAAAGCAATGGAAATAGGAAAAGGTTTAGCGGCAGTCAGAAAAAAACATTATCCTAAACATGATGTCTATTTTTCTTTTCAAATGGGTGGAGATCCAAGAACAATAAGAGAAACTTTAATTGGAACTATGTTTGAAGGTGATAACGAAGCTGACGCTAACATGTCGGCAGATCCTGAATATATAAAACTTTTAGATCAATTAAAAGAAGTCGCCATAGAAGGAACTATAAAGGACGAGATAAGACCAATATTTAGTGAAGGAGACTAAATAATGTTAGAAAAATTTAATGGAATATTTTATTTAGCAGTTTTTATAATCCATTTTATAGGATTTGCTTATTATGGATTTAGATGCGTTTTCCAGACAAAGTCCTTTTTGGATAAATATGGTATCGACGATACTGGTGCAGGAATGGTTAGATTTTTTGGATCAATATTTCTTGGTTCCGTAGTTATGGCTATTTATGTTGGTTTTATAAGACCTAATGGTTTAGAGACAACATGGGCATTCTTTAACTTGATCTTCTTGCAAAACTTATCTGCATTTATTGTTGGCTTTTATAACACAAAAATTAATAAACTTGGACACACAGACAAAACATCGGATGAGGGGATTTATGCTCCATTAGTTTTGACTATACTTAGTGCTGTGATGATCTATGGTTTTAGTGACAAAATTTATATTTAACAACAAAGGAGTCTAAGATGTCGATATTAGAGAAATATACCAATGCAATTGATAAAAAAGATGAGTCAACTATGAATGAACTTTTGCATGATGATTTTAAATTCACAATGCACAAGTCAGGAAACACCATAGGTAAAGCTGATGTTATAAAGTGGGCAATGAGCGGTGATATAAACCAAGATAAAGCCAGAGTAGTCTATGAAAATGATGAAATTGGAGTTCACCATTCAATAGTTACGTTTAATGACGGAAATGTTGAGGCGGTAATGGCAGTTTATAAATACAAAGATGGAAAAATTATAAGTTTAGAGACTGGCGCCACTCCAATGCCAAAATAGGTGAGTCAATTACTCTTTATTTGTATAGCTATAACTGCACTTGATATTTTTTTAATCATCTACGCGTTGACTATCCCACTTTATCCAAAAAAATGGCGAAAAGAGGTAAATAAAAAATACAAAAATGAGACAGCTACTGGAGTAACAATAATTTTTGTAACGATGGCTGCTTGTTTTTTATGGGTAATTTATTTTTATTTCTTAATTTTTGATTTATAATTTTCTATGTTTCCAAAAAAATATTCAAAATTAATATTCATATTTTTTATGGGTCTTGGCATGAGCTTGATCATGACACTTATAATTACATATATCAATACAGGTTATGATGAACTCTATTATAAGAGATTTTTTAAAGCTTGGTCAGTAAGCTTACCTGTTGCATTAGTTGCCACAACAATTGTAGCTCCAATAGTAGAAAAATTTGTAGATAAAATTACCAAATAATAATACTCTTTATATTGTGAGTAATATAATTGCCTACATAGTTCTTATACTTGCAGTAATTTTGGGGACTGCAGCAAATGGTTTTGCTAAAGGAGCTAATGGTTTTACATTATTATTACCAAGCTTATTAACAGCAATAACAATAGTTGCTTGTATGTTTACATTATCAATTGTTATGAAAACTATTCCTGTAGGTATTACTTACGCCTCATTTGCAGGTCTATGTATTATCGCCACAACAATTGTTGGGGTATATAAATTTAATCAAATGCCAGACGTTTTCACTATTGTTGGTTTAACTTTAATTATTTCAGGAGTGTTAATAGTTAATCTTCTTGGTAAAACAAATTAAATTTATGACAAATTTATCTGGATATATATTTCTTCTACTTGCAATTATCTTAGGCATTACTTCAAACGGTTTTTTAAAATCTACTAACGGATTTACCAATTTTGGCCCAACAATTTTTTGTGCAATATCAATAGTTGCTTGTATTTTTTGTTTATCAAAAGCAATGAATATTATTCCTGTAGGTTTCACCTATGCTACGTATGGAGGACTAACAATTACTGCAGTAACTTTATTTGGCGTGTTTAAATATAATCAAATACCAAATCTCTATGGAATTATTGGGATAGCTCTAATTGTTATCGGTGTAATTCTTTTGAATACTCTTGGTAAAACTACTTAGTTATTGGTCTAAGCATTTTTAAAATTTTATTATGAATATTGCTATTAACTGAAGCAACAATATTTCCACCTTTAACCGCATCTGTATTTTTCCAGGTACTAACAACTCCACCAGCTGCTTTTATAATTGGTATTAAAGGATGAATATCCCAAATTTTATTTCCACATTGAATAACCACATCTACTTTACCTTCTGCAAGATGTGAGTAGCTAAGAGCATCTGCACAAGGAAATTGCATTAGTTTTAAAATTTTGGGGATTTTTTTTTGTTTATTTAAAGATAACATGCCATGAAAAGCTGCGGACATCTTTATATTTTTGAATAAGATTTTTTTATTAACTTTTATTTTTCTTTTTTTTCTTTGATCCACAATATATGCAACTTTATCTGACGCGTTATAATAATATTTTTTAAGAACAGGATAGTTTGCCAGTCCAATTACAGGGTTCCCTTTATAATTCAAAGAAATTAAGTTACTCCAAGTAGGATTACCAATTACATAAGATCTGGTTCCATCTATTGGATCAATTACCCAGGTAAAATCACTTTTGGTTTTCTTTTTGCCAAACTCCTCGCCTATGACTTGGTGATTAGGAAACCTTTTTCCTATCTCTTTCCTGATAAATTTTTCAAAAGCTTTATCTGAGGTTGTAACAGGATCGAATCCCTTGCCTCTTAATTTGTTAGAGACCTTAAAAGTTCTATTAAGTTTAGAGTAATAAAACTTAGTAAGTTTTCTAGCTAAGCCATCAACAAACTTAGAATACCTTTTAAAATCTGATGAATTTAATTTTGACACATGGGACTATTACTATTTAATTTATATTGATTAAAGTAAAATTTTAAATAATTCTCTTATTATTGTATGAAAATTGAATTAACTGATAACAAAGTGTTTTTTGAAAAACAGGGTGCAAAAAAAGAAATTCACCCTTTTTGGCTAAGAGAACGAGTGAATAGCGAGAACTTTTTAGATCAAAAAACTCAACAAAGATTATTTGATCCAACAATGCTTAAAAATAGCTCAGAAATTTCAAAAGTGAATATTTCAGATAAATTTCTTGAGGTAAGTTTTAAAGATGGTGCATACGCAAAACTAGTTATCGAAAATATACTTAAAGAATTTGAGAAAGATAATGAATTATACTTTATCAATAAAATTTCATGGAAATCAGACTTTCAAAATAACAATATTTATAAGTTTAATAAAAACTTTTTTGAGGAAAAAATAATGTATGAGTCTTTACTAGACTTTTATAAATATGGATTTGTTATATTTGAAAATGTTCCTACCCAAGATAACTTTATTGTCAATTTTGCTAATTCAATTGGAAGTATTAAACGAACTAACTTTGGCGAGTTTTTTAATGTTAAATCAAAACCAAATCCAAATGATCTTGCCTATACTTCATTACCTTTAGCACCACATACTGACAATCCTTATAGAAAACCAGTGCCCTGTATACAATTGCTGCATTGCATCGAAAATGAAGTTGGTGGTGGCTTATCAACATTAGTTGATGGTCTTGCTGTAACGGAAGAATTAAAAAAAGAGCATCCAACTTTTTTCCAAATTTTGACCGAAATCAAAGTTAGATTTCAATTTGTGGATGATAATGTTGTTTTAGAAGACTGGGCAGAAATGATCCAACTTGATGAAAACGGAAGACTTAAACAAGTCAGATTTAGTCCTCGATTAGATTTTGTGCCCTTAATGGATAAGGAAAAATTAGAATTATATTACGCAGCTAGAAACAAAATATCAGAAATGTACAATTCAGAAAAATTCAGAATTGAATTTAAATTAAAACCTGGTGATCTATTGATGATGGATAACTATAGACTTCTTCACGGCAGAACCGAATATAATGCTAATGAAGGTAATCGATTTTTACAAGGTTGCTATATAGATTATGATAGCACTGAAGGAAAACTCAAACATTTGAAAAGAAAATTTAATATATAGATTATTTATTAAAGCAATTGTTAACTAATATTGCCATTAATATCCAAATCACAAATGTTTCCCCATGACTAAATGTGTAGTCAGCTCCAGCAAAACCTGCTGCAATATTGATAGCGTAAATAATTATCGTAGAAACAATTAAGCTTACAAGTAAGTTAATTAATCCTTTTACATATTTCATAAGGAAACAATATAGATATTAAAAACTCAATGCAATTTTTAATTTTCTATTTTTAAGTGAAGTTTTTTTAAGATGTGGGAAGACTAATAAATAGTTAGGTTGTATTCAAGAAATATATTTAATTAATTTGTAAATAAATATCTTGAATACAACCTTGCTGAAATTTAACTTCTAATTAAGGAGGTAGTTTTAATGAATCAAATGCCACCTGACACTTAGCTGGGTAGCTTTATATTTCATAAAAACGAAAACAAAAAACTTAAAGTCCATTCGGACTTAAATGCCATCAAGGCGACTTAAGGGAGCTCTTTTGGCTGGAGAGCAAAAGGGCAATCCCTTAAGTAAGTTGGATTTACTTTTTTAAAATCAGACAAATAAGTTTGTCATTAAACCTTAGATTTTTCCTATATTTAGTGCTAATTTCATTAATCCCTTCATTGATTTCCTTTGATTTAAAATTTAGCAGTGTTGAAATATACCTGTTCCTGATCATTTGAATATATTTTTTCCTTGTTATTTTTACTTTGAAAACAAATTTTTTTATTAGGATTTTGAAATCTAAATTTAATATGAATTGAATTATTTGCTTATCCCTATTTAATGAATTTTTTAATTTTTTTTTCATTAATGAAAAAGTTGGGATTTCATTTTGATTTGTATTTAATGAAAATATGATTATTTTTCCCTTAGGATTAAGGGCTTCATTACATAAGAATAGTAATTGTTTAATTTCTTTAAATTTTAATAAATGAATTGTTTGCTTAATTAAAATTAAATCAAATTTTTTTTTATTTTTTTTAAAATATTTAATTGCATCAATTTTTTTAAAAATTATTTTTTTATCTTTATCTTTATGTCTCTCTATATCTATACCTGTTGGCTTATTTTTTAATCTCAATATTAAAGATAAAGAGCCTAATATTTTTCCTCTTCCACATCCAATATCTAAAATTTGAGAATTTCTGTTTAACTCAATTTGTCTTAATAAAAAATTATTAAAAGTCTGAATATATCTTTTTGAAGAAAGCCAAGTTTTATTATCCCAATTTTTAATATTTTTTTTTACCATAATTTTTTAAATCTTAAATTAAGCTTTAAATCTTTGATAAATTTTATCCAAATAATAAAATAATGATAATCCTCTTAAAATCATAAAGAAACAGAGTGAAATCCAAATTCCTGTATTAGACAAATACTTTGTTAAAATTAATGAAATTAATAAATAGCAAAATACAGAAAAAATCATAGCATTTCTCAGCTCTTTTGTTTGAGAAGATCCAATAAAAATACCATCAAACTGATAACAGAAAGATGCAATAAAGGGCAACAAGATTAACCAAATTACATAAGATGAACTTAACTTTCTGATATTTTCTATATCTGACATTAAATAAATTACATTTTCATTTATAAAAAAATAAATAATTGAGATCAAAAGACCTGTTAAAGAACTTAATATAAAAGAATTTTTAATAATTGTTTTAAAAAGTATTAAATTTTTTTTTCCCAGAGAGTACCCAACCAATCCTTCGGTAGAAAATGCATAAGCATCTAATATAAATGCTGACAAGAAAACTAAATTTATTAAGATAGCATTAACCGCAACAAAATCCTCTCCTATTTGTGTTCCTAAATAAGTGAACCATAAAAAAGAAAATGTTAATAAAATGGTCCTAATAAAGATATCAAAATTAATATTAAAAATATCTTTCATCTTTTTTAAATCAAAAAGACTCACTACATCAATCTTGATATTAAAAAATTTTTTTAAATAATTAAAAGTATAAATCAAAAATATTATAGACGTAATTAATGCTGAAAAAAAAGTGCCATAAGCCACTCCTTTTATATTTAAATCAAATTTTGTAACTAAAACGATACTTAAAAATATATTTAGAATAGAAAAAAAACCTATTATTAGGCTAGAAATTTTAGTTTTCTGTAAACCAACAAATAAACCTGTGAGAATATATAAAGTTAGTTCCCCAGGGGCTGAATAAATTCTAATTTTGAAATATTGAATATAAAATTCTTTAGTTAACTCAGATAAATCAAATATTTCTAAGCTTAAATTAAGAATTAATATTTGAGATAAAAAAATTAAGGCTGAAACTATCAATACAAACAATAAATTTCTTAAAATTATATTTAAAATTTCTTGGTAACTATTTCGCCCCAAGGCTTGAGAAACCATACCTACAGTTCCCATTCTTAAAAAACCAAAACTCCAAAATATCATAGAGAACAAATTTGCAGCGACCGATGTTGCTGTTAAATAAGAAAGGTTTCCAAGATTTCCCATCAAGGCTGTATCAATAATACCAACTAAAGGAATTGCTAAATTTGCAAAGAAAATAGGGAAAGATAATTTTAAAATATAAGATATCGAAGATTTTTGCATTTAATCAACTTAATTTAAAATTTTTGATTAATGGCAAGCAACACCAAATTTTTTAAGTCTCCAATAATTATATGGCCATGGTGTTACAAAACCTGCTAAGAGCATAATCGGCACAACCCACCATGTTAATATTGCACCACCAGTTAAAAAGTAATCAGTTAAGTTCATAGCAACTTCCATGCTAATCATTGATATAAAGCTCATTCCAATTGCAGTTTTAAATGCCTTAGAAAAATCAAAACTTTGTTTCATTAAAATAATTGTTTCTAAAATGATACTTGTAATCAAACCATTAATGATGGCTAAAATCATAATCCCTAAAACAGGAAATGGAATTTTTGTAAGCTGAAAAAATAAAATTGTACCTAAATCTCCGATGGCACAACCTAATAAACACCAAGCAGTGTTTTTAGCACTTCTTTTCCAAGTATGTCTGCACGACCAATGAAAATTGGCCTTGGCTGTTGTGTCCATTGATTAATTTATATCAACTTTAGCAATCATTCCAACTTGATAATGACCAGGAACATTGCAAGCTACCTCAATGTTAACTGCATTATCAAATTTCCAGATGATTTCTCCCTTTTGTTTTGGCTCAAGCAAAACACTATTACTATGTGAGTGGGCCATGGCTTTATCCATTTTTGCCATTTTTTTCATCTTTTCTTTGTCAATAGAATCAGCCAAAAGTATTTCGTTCTCAACCATTTTAATCATTTCTGGTTGATGTTTCATATGCATCATTTTATTTGCAATATTAAATTCATGGACAAGCATACCAGCATTTTCCACTTCAAATTTAATTGTTTCACCAGCTTTAATTTGAAATGAACTTGGTTCATAATAGTTGTCATACATCACAACTTTAACTACACGTGAGACTTCACTTTCTTTACCTTTAGAGCCGATTTTCATATTTTTATCAGCATAGGCAAATGTGTAAGTAAATAAAAAGATAATTAAAAATTTTAATATTTTCATAATGTGTTTAGAAATAATTCCTCGTATTATTTTTACAATGGGTCAATTTGTACTTATGTGTTATTATAATTAAATGATTTTCAAACAATTATTCGACAAAAACTCTTCTACATATACCTATTTAGTCTCGTCTGGAAAAGGAAGGGAAGCATTAATTATTGATCCTGTGTTAGAAAATGTTGGCGAATACATAAATTTACTAAAGAAGTTAGATTTAAAATTAGTAAAAGTAATTGATACCCACATACATGCAGATCATGTAACAGGGGCATCTAAGCTTAAAAATATTACTAAATGCTCTACTATCATGGGCGCCCATACTCCTGCGGATGCCGTTGAAATAAAAGTTAAAGATGATGAATATATCAGTCTAGATAATTTTAAAATTAGAGCGATGTATACTCCTGGACATACTTCAGATAGTTATAGCTTTTTAATGGATAATTATCTTTTTTCAGGTGACACACTTCTAATTAACGGGACTGGTCGAACAGACTTTCAAAATGGTAGTTCAAAAGATGCTTATAATTCAATTTTTAATAAACTTCTAAAATTACCTGAGGAAACTCTTTTGTACCCTGCTCATGATTACAAAGGCGAAAAAGTAAGCACGATTGGAAAAGAAAAAAAACAAAATCCAAGATTACAAGTAAGCAGTGTTGATGAATATATTGAAATCATGAACAATCTTAATTTAAAAAAACCTGCTCAAATTGATTACAATGTATCTAAAAATATTAATTTAGGTGTTTAAATTAAATAGAAGATCTTAAAGCTTTGTAGATTAGTTCTTTAGAAGTCTCTCCAAGACTCCGATAGACTTCTTTATTGTCTTTAAAAATTAAAAGTGTAGTTTGATATTGCACATTAAAGAAATTAGCAATTTCCTTGTTAGTAACATCAAATGAAAAATATTCAATATTTTTAAAATCATTTTTTGCTTTTTGCAAAACTTTCATTTGACTAGCGCATGACATGCAATACTTAATCCATGAGCTAACTACTACAACTTTGCCTTCAGATTGTGCTTTATCAAATAATTCTTTTTTAAAAGTTGTCTCTTTTTCCATTGCATTGACATTGAATGCAAATAAAAGAAAACAAAAAGTTAAAATTTTTTTCATGATTATTTATACAACAAATATTAAAAACCAATAAGAAGCTAATCCTGAAAATATTGTCGCAATTATACTTCTAGAGAAAATACCAATAACCATTGCAATTATTGCAGCTAATATCTTTGGATTATCATCTATTTCGAACAAGCCTTTGTCATTAATAAAAATTGCCGGAAAAATTATTGCAGGAAATATTGCAGATGGCACAAATGACAATATTTCTCTAATTCTATCATTAAACATTTCCTTTTTAATTAAAGCTATCATAGAAAATCTTGTTAGATACGTAATCAATCCACAATATAGAATTAATGCCCAGTTGCTCATACTTTTTTATTTTTCGTTGTTAAAATCATTGCAGTGAATAATCCTGCTAAAGCAGCAACTATGACGTAGGCTTTAAAAGGAATATAATTATATCCCAACGTAGCAACCAATCCTGAAATAATTATTACAATCACATTTATAAGTTTTCTAAAATCATTAACTAATAGAGCTAAGAAAGTTAAAGGAACTGCAAAACTTAGACCAAGTTTTTCTGGGATTGCTGCTCCAAGTATAATTCCTAAAAATGTTGTTGATTGCCATATCACCCAACAAGTAGCTCCACCACCTACTAAGTGAAAATATCTATTATTATCTTTATTTTTTTTTAAATATTCATTTGAAATTGCAAATGCCTGATCAATTAAAAAGTATGAAATAATTATTTTCCAGATTAATTTTAAATCAGATAGATGTTCAGATACAACTGCGCCATAAAGTAAATGTCTTGAATTAACAGCCCCAACAGAACTTATTATTACTAAAGATGAGGCTCCTCCTGAAAATAATTGCAATAATACTATTTGCGAAGCACCACCAAAAATAATTAGAGACATTGCCATTGTTTCAATTGGAGTAAACCCAATATCAATAGCTAATACGCCAAATATCAAACCAAAAGGGACCACTGGTATCATCAGTGGGCTTACGTCAATAATTCCCTTTAAAAAAACTTTAAAGTTACTTTTCATTTTCTAAAAGGTTTTTATTAGAAGCAAACTATATGATCAATATGAATTGGTCTTTTGATACCAAATTTTTCATCCACTTCATGTTGATGTATATGGTGTGAGTGAACAAATACTGGAATTAAAGTATTACTTGGAGCTCTAAGAGTATAAATAAAATTAGTGCCTCTAAATTTTCGATCAACTACCTCAAGTTTTAAATTACTTGTATCATCATGCTCTAAATCTTCTGGCTGAAGTAATAGTTGAACATTAGCACCTTCTGGATACTCTTTTATAAAATTCCCTTCAATAGTGCCTAAATCCCAGTTTTCTAAAGTATTTTTTCCAGTCACCTTTGCTGGAACCAAAATTCCTCTATTTAAAAAATTTACAACTTCAATAGAATTTGGCAAATGATAAACCTTGTAGGGATCATCAAATTGTTTCAGTTCTTGATTTAAAATTATTCCGCATTTAGATCCTAAATAAAATGCCTCATAAGAGTCATGTGTAACAATGATTGTTGTGATCTTTAATTTATTTAAAATTTTTTTTAATCTTACTTGGATTTCTTCTTTAAAACTTTGATCTACATTTGATAATGGCTCATCAAGTAACAACAAGTCTGGTTGCATTATCAATGATCTTGCTAATGAGGCTCTTTGGGCTTCACCAGCACTTATTTCATGAGGATATTTATTAAGAATGTGAAATATATCTAATAAATCTACTATTTCTTTTAAACTAATTTTTTTCTCTTTTTTTTCCTTATTTCTTTCAGAACCAAGCGAAATATTTTTTTCAATAGTGTAATGTGGGAATAAGCTGTTATCTTGAAAAGCAAGTGAAACATTTCTTTCTTCTGGCTCTAAGTTAATATTTTCAGAAGATAAAGTTTTTCCATTTAATATGATTGATCCTTTTTTTAATTTTTCAAGGCCTGCAATCGTTCTTAAAATTGTAGTTTTGCCAATTCCTGAAGGACCTAAAAGACATATTACGTCACCTTGATTTTCAATTGCAAAAGAAACGTTTTTAACTTTAGTTTTGTTTCCTACATTAAAATCAACGTTGTTAACTTCAAAAAAATTTTTAGTCATTATTATCTCTTAAAATATATCTAGATGTAACAATTATGAAGAAAGTTGCAATCAAAATCAAAAATAATGAAGGTACCGCAGCAGCTTCAAGTAAATCCTCTGATGCAGAGATATAAGCTGTTGTTGCAAAAGTTTCAAAATTAAAAGGTCTTAAAATGAGAGTAATTGGTAGTTCTCTTATTATTTCTAAAGAGACTAATATTCCAACAAACAATAAAGAATTTCTCAAAAAAGGAATATGGATATTCATAAAAGTTTTTCTTTTTGAGTAACCAAGTAAATACGAGCTTTCATCAACTGAAATATTAATTTTCTCATAGCCTGATTTAATGCCATTATATGCAAGTGAATAAAATCTGATAAAGTATACAAGCACTAATCCAAGGATTGATCCTATAAAAACTTTTTTGATAGAAACAAAACCCAAATTTTTAATCACACTATCATCAAACCATGCAATAAAGGTTATAAATGCGACAGCTAAAATAACTCCAGGAATTGCATAACCTGAAATAGATAATGTGGATAAAATATTTAACGTTTTATTTTTATTTACTCTGTTTCCATAATTGGAAACTAAACCAAATATTATCAACAGCAGACTTGATAAAATTACTAGATAAAGAGTATTCATTAATAAATCTAAGATTTTTAAATCAAACAAGTTTTCTGGAAATTTAATTGTCCAATACATCATCTGACTAAGCGGAAATAAAAAGCTTAGAAAGAATACTAAAAAACAAAAAGAAAATGCCAAGAAAGCTTTTTTACCTGAAAGTTGTATTTTTTGTTTTTGTTTAAATCCTGCCTTGGTATTGAAGTGATATTTGGCATTTTTTCTTGATAAATTTTCTAAAATAAAAAGTGCAAAAATAAATAACAATAAAAAGAAAGATAATTGATTTGCAAATGCTAAATCGTCAAAGGCAATCCATGAATTATAGATACCTGTAGTTAACGTATTTATTGAGAAGAAATCTACTGCACCAAATTCAGCTAGTGTTTCCATAGCCACTAGCGATAAACCAGCAACTATAGCAGGCCGCGCAGCTGGGAGAATAATTGAATAAAAGGCTTTAAACTTTGTAAACCCTAGATTTTTTCCCAAATCAATTATGTTTTGCGATTGATATAAAAATGACGCTCTCGCTAGAATATAGACATAGGCATAAAGTGAAAAAGAAATTGATAATACTACACCTAATAAACCATCAAACTTAGGAATGCTTTGGTTGTAATTACCCTCACCAAATAAATTTTTTAAAATAGTATAGGCGGTTCCATAATTTTCAAAAAAAGCTGTTAAAGAATACGCATAGATATAAGGAGGTACAGCAAAAGATAGAATTAGTGCCCATTTAAAAAAATTACTAAACGGAAAATTAAAAAATGAAACTAAGTAAGCCGATCCTGTCCCTATAATAAAAGTTAAAATTAAAACACTCACCAATAAGATTAAAGAGTTAAAAATATACTCCAATAAAAAAGTATCTTTTAATACTTGATAGTAATTAGAGGTATTATCAAAAAAACTAGAAAAGACAGTTAAAATTGGAATGATTACAAATAATGAAATTACAAAAGAAGATATATACCAAAAATTTATTCTCATAATTTATAATCCGCCTTATAAACATGAAAGTATTATGTTCAAGGCCTTAATAAGGAGACAACTTAATTAAGGTGCTTGAACACCCAGAAAATCAAAAATCAAATACTTTTAGGATATGCGGAACCTCCTCAGTTTTAATTTCTGAAAGCTTTCTGTTATTTACTCTTTTATTGATTTTTTCACACTCCAAACTACATGGGGAACATGCTTTGGAAGACTTATTTAAATCAACTTCAGAAATAAATTTCTTTTTTTCTTCCATTGGTTACTTCCAACCAGCGGCTGTCATTACTTCTACTGCAGCAGCTTGATTTTTTCCATAAGAAGCTAATTTAGTTTTCATATCTTGTTTGAAATCTAATCCTAAATTATTGACTACTAATGGACTTGGTGAAACACCATCAATCATTGGGAACTCAAAAGTATTGTTTGTAAAATGCTCTTGAGACTCTGGAGTTAATAAAAACTCTACAAGTTTAACAGCGTTAGCTTTGTTAGGTGCACCTTTTACTAAAGCCGCACAACTAACATTCATATGCGTTCCTCTATCATTTTGATTAGGAAAGAAAGCTTTAACTTTTTTTGCAGCTTCCTGTTGCTCCGCACCTTTTTTACCGGATAACATAAGAGCTAAGTAGTAAGTATTAGCTACCGCAATGTCAGCTTCACCTGCTGCGACTGCCATTATTTGTGCTCTATCATTACCTGTTGGTATTCTTGCCATATTTGCCACAACTCCTTCAGCCCATGCTGCTGTTGCAGCTTTTCCATTATTTTTAATTAAAGACGCTACAAGAGATTTATTATAAATATTGCTAGATTTTCTTATTACTAATCTACCTTTCCATTTTGGATCCGCTAAACCCTCATAAGTCATTCCCGATAATTCAGCACCAGTTACTCTTTCTGGTGAGTAATAAATTATTCTTGCTCTTTTTGCGATTCCAACCCACTTGTTTGTTCTAAAGCTTTTTGGAACAGCATCTTTAATTGCTGCAGATGTTAAACCACTTTGAAGAGTGCCTTTAGCATCCATTGCACCACATCTTCCTGCATCTGCAGTGATGTATAAATCAGCAGAAGAGTCTGCACCTTCACTTATGATTCTTTTTTCTAAAGCACCTGATTTTCCGTTTATCAAATTAACTTTAATCCCAGTCATATTTGTAAACTTAGAATAAAGCTCAGAGTCTGCTTTATAATGTCTTGCATTGAAAACATTAACCTCGTCAGCAATTGCTAATGATGATGCAATTACAGAAAAGAACAACGTTATAATTGATATCTTCCTCATTTATCCTCCGTTATTCCTAGTTCTTCCGCATGATTTAATGAGAATGAGAACTATTCTCATTGAGAATGATTATCAATCGCAATAGTGTCGCAGCCTATTGGGATTTCCAGTCACCTATTTTGCTAAATAAGAAATTTCTAAAAGCTGTTACTCTAGCTGTGTTTTTTAGTGATTGTGGATACACAAAGTGTGCTTCCGTAATTGGTCCCTCTGATTTTGGGAGAACTTTAATTATATTTCTTGAATTACTGACAAGATATTCTGGTAATGCAGCTAAACCGACACCAGCTTCTACTGCTAAAAGCAGTCCCATTACGCTATTAACCTTCATAATAGTCTTTCGTTTTTTTCCATCATGCATCCCCAATTTAAGCGCCCAATCTGGATTATAAACTGGTGACGGAGCCCCTTTGCCAAAAGATATAAATTTATGCTTATTTAAATCAACTATAGTCTTAGGCATACCATGTTTCTCTAAGTACTTATTTGAACCATATATAAAGTACTTAAGATCAATTAATTTTTTTTGAATATAATTAAGTTGTTTTGGTCTTCTCATAAAAATACCAATATCAGCTTGTCTGGTACTCAAATCTAACTCTTTGTCTTCAAAAATAAGCTCTATTTCTACTTCAGGGTTTAAACGCATAAATTCTTCAATTCTTGGTGTTAACCAATGTGTACCGAAACTTCTAACTGTTGTGATTGTTAATTTGCCAGTAGGTTTATTTTTTTGATCACCTAGAGAGGTTTCAACTTCTTTTAATTTGCTAATAACTTCATGAGCAGTTTTAAAAACATATTCTCCATTTTCTGTAAGTGTAAGTCCTCTTGCATGTCTTTCAAATAATTGAACTTTTAGATCCTGTTCTAAAGATTGAATTTGTCTACTAATTGCAGATTGACTAAGGTTTAAATTAACAGTGGCATTAGTAAAACTTCCTGCCTCCGCTACTGCATGAAAAATCTTAAGTTTGTCCCAATCCATTATTTATTTAAATCAACCAAAACTCTCCCAGAAATTTCACCCTTTAATATTTTAGGATAAGTTTCAATTAACTCCTCCAAGCTAACTGTTTGAACCGATTTTTCAATTAAATCAAAGTCAATTAGTTTTGCTGCTTCACCCCATATAAATTCTCGTCTCTTGATACTGCAATTAGCAGAGTCCATACCCCAAAGTTTTATTCCTCGTAACATAAATGGAATAACATTAGTGTTAAGCTCATTAGTACTAGCATTACCGCAGACTGCAATAATTCCATTGGAATTAGTTTGAACTATTGCATTTGCTAAAATTTTTCCACCGACTGTATCAACTACTCCATCCCATAAACCTTTATCTATAAGCTTAGGGTCTTTATCAAATTCACTGCGATTTATAACATTTTTAGCACCTAACGATTTAAGATAATTTACTTTTGAGTCTTTGCCTGAAACAGCTGTTACATTGTAACCCATTTTATTCAGTATCATTACTGCAATACTTCCAACTCCACCTGATGCTCCAGTAACTAAAACATCATTTACTTTTGCACCAAGTAATATTTCTTCTCTTGCTTTAATTGCAAATGCAGCCATCAAAGAAGTAAAGCCTGCAGTTCCTAAAATCATTGCTTGCTTACTAGTCAAGTCATCTGGTTTCTTTACTAAAAAATCACCATTGACTTTAGCCATTTGCGCGTAACCACCAAAAAATATTTCTCCAACTCTAAACCCAGTTAAAATTACTTGATCACCTGACTTAAACTTTGAATTTTCACTGTCAACAACAGTTCCTGAAAAATCAATTCCAGGGATGTGAGGAAATTCTTTTACTAATCTTCCGCCGTTTTTTAAAATCATTCCATCTTTAAAATTCAGATCTGAATAATCTACTTTGATGGTTACATCACCATGTTTTAAAAAACTTTTATCTACTGATTTTACTTCTCTTGTAAAGTTGTCACCTTCTTGATTTAAAACTAATGCTTTAAATTGATCAGACACTTTTAATCTTTTGAATTGCTAATTAACCTTAAATATCTATTTTGATAACTTAGATCTTCTTTGAATTGACCTAAATAATAATTTGTAACTGTTGTTGCTTGTTCTTTTTTAATTCCTCTCATAGTCATACACTGATGAGTTGAGTCTATTGTCACTGCTACTCCTTTGGCATCTAATGCCCCCATTAGTGTATTCGCAATTTGCATAGTTAATCTTTCCTGAGTTTGCAATCTTTTTGAGAAAACCTCAACAACTCTTGCCAATTTACTTAACCCAACAACTCTTTCATTAGGGATATAGGCTACGTGCGCTTTACCTATAATAGGTGCCATGTGATGCTCACAATGACTTTGAACAGAAATATTCTTTTGAATAACCATGTCATCGTACCCATCAACATCACCAAAAGTTTTATCTAAAACTTGGATAGGATCTTCTTTGTAACCTTTGAAATACTCTTTGAATGCTTTAACCACTCTTTTTGGTGTCTCCAATAATCCTTCTCTACTTGGATCTTCACCCATCCAAGCTAAAATAGTTTTAAAAGCTTCTTCAGCTTCCTTATCAGAAATCTTTTTAGAATTTTGATTATTATCTATATCTTTAACTAATTTCATGGTGGGTTTTATACCTATAAATGCGTATTTTTAAAATATTTAATATATCGAGATATGTGCTACATAATCACCGAATATGTTCAAAAAAAGAGAAAATGTGCTCGAAATTGAAGAGGGGAATCTACTTTCTCCTAAATTTGATAATGATGGATTAATCCCTGTTATTACAATGTGTTCTCAAACAAAAGAAATTTTAATGCATGGTTATATGAATGTTGAAGCGTTAAAAAAAACTATCGAAACAAAAGAGGCTCATTATTACAGCAGATCAAGAAAAGCTATCTGGCATAAAGGTAAAACAAGTGGTTTTGTTCAAAAAGTAACTGAAATAAAAATTGACGATGACCAAGATTCTGTTTGGTTAACTGTTGATATTGGTGATGGCGCTAGCTGTCATGTTGGTTATCGATCTTGTTTTTATAGATCTATTCCACTTGGACCAATTGAAAATGGACGAGAAGTACAGATGAAATTTACGGAAAAAGAAAAAAAATTTGACCCTGAAAAAGTTTATAAGGGCCAACCGAATCCAACTAAAATTTAATATTACCATGAGAGTATTTAATCCTTTTGGTCCTAAGATTGCTATAACTAAAATTCCAAAAAAAATAATAAATAAAATAAATAAAGAAGTGGATTTGATTGTAAATAATAAATCTAGATCAAAAAAAAGTGATTATTCTAAAGAACTTGTTGGTCAAGTAAAACAAGAGATAAGATTATCAAATAAATTTGTAAATAAACATATTCTGAAATTCATTAAATTAAATGTGAAAAAATATATCAAGCAATGTACCAACAAGAATGTAAAAAAAATGAATTTAAAAAGTTTTTGGGTAGTAAGGCAATATAAGAATGAATATAACCCTGTTCATTTTCATAATGGCAATATCTCAGGAGTTGGCTATTTAAAGATACCAAAAAATATTACTAAAGGGACAAAAAGACTTAAAACAAACGGGACTATAGATTTTATACATGGTTCAAAATCTTTTTTAAGTAATAGTTTACATAATCACAATCCTAAAGTTGGTGATATGGTTATATTTCCAAATTATTTAATGCATACTGCTTATCCTTTTAAAAGAGAGGGTGAGAGAAGATCTTTTTCATTTAATTTAGATATTGATAAAAAAACATTTAATGTTTTCTATGGATAAAATTCAAAAAAATGTTCTCGGTGAAAAGTTAGAGGAATGTTCTCTAGATCCTTTAACAGGTTGGTATCGAGATGGCTGTTGTAATACTGATGAAAATGATCATGGTTTACACACAGTTTGTGCAAAAGTTACAACGGAATTTTTAGAGTGGTGTAAACAAGCTGGGAATGATTTAATTACCCCACACCCTGAATTTGGATTTCCCGGCTTAAAAGATGGTGATGGATGGTGTGTTTGTGCTACTTGGTATGCTCGTGCAGTAGAAGCTGGTAAAGGTTGTCCAATATTTTTAAAGAGCACTCATGAAAACACACTTAAAATTTTACCAATCGAAACTTTAAAGAAATTTGCAATAGATCTATCTTAATTACATATTACCATACTTAGGTCCACCACCACCTTCTGGGGTAACCCAAGTAATATTTTGCGATGGCTCTTTAATATCACAAGTTTTACAATGAATACAATTTTGAGAATTGATCACAAACTTTTGGACATTGTTTTCATTTTGAACCTCATAAACTCCAACTGGGCAATATCTTTGAGCAGGTTCATCAAATTTTTCTAACGTATAACTAATTGGCAAATTTGGATCTTTCAATTTCAAATGCACCGGTTGATTATCAGCGTGATTTGTTCCAGTTAAATAGACCGAGCTTGTTTTATCAAAAGTGATGATATTATCAGGTTTTGGGTATTCAATTTTAGGCATTTCATTTGCTGGCTTAAGTGTTTCGTGATCAGCATGTTTATGTTTTAAGGTAAATGGCATTCTACCTCTAAATAAAATTTGATCTATTCCTGTAAAAATAATACCCAAAATAAGGCCCCAACTAAAACTTGGTTTGACATTTCTAGCCTTATAAAGCTCGTCATAAACCCAGCTATTTTTGAACTTTTCCTCAAAGATCGACAAATCTTTTTTCAATTTAAAATGCTCATCAATAGTTTCAGCAGCTATCATTCCACTTTTCATGGCTGTATGCGAGCCTTTTATCTTGGGCATATTAAGCGTACCCGCGTCACATCCAACAAGTAATGCTCCAGGCATAAACATTCTCGGTAAACTTTGAAAACCACCTTCAATTAAAGCTCTCGCTCCATAAGAAATTCTTTTTCCACCTTCAATAATTTTTCTAATTGCTGGATGAGTTTTAAATCTTTGAAATTCATCAAAAGGAGATAAGTGAGGATTTTTATAATCTAATCCAATCACATAACCTAAGAAAACTTGTTTGTTCTCAGCGTGATATATAAAACTTCCACCATAAGTGTTTTTATCTAATGGCCAACCAGCTGTATGCATGACCATCCCCTCTTCATGATTTTTTTCATCTATTTCCCAAATTTCTTTAAAACCAATTCCATATTGTTGAGGATCTTTTCCTTTATCTAATTCAAACTTGTTAATTAATTGTTTACCCAAATGACCCCTACAGCCTTCTGCAAAAACAGTTACTTTACCAATAAGATCAATACCAGGCTCATAACTATCTTTTTTATTTCCTTCTTTATCTAAACCCATATCTTGAGTTGCAACTCCTTTAACAGAGCCGTCATCATTATATAATACTTCACTTGCCGGAAATCCTGGAAAAATTTCAACACCTAGTGCCTCAGCTTGTTCTGCGAGCCATCGGCATAAGTTTGCAAGGCTTATAATATAATTTTTATGATTTTTTTGAACTGCTGGAAGCAACCAAGTTGGCCAGCTTAGTGATTTATTCTTTCCTAAAAATAAAAATTTTTCTTTAGTGACTTTAGTTTTGATAGGTGTATCTAGTTCTTTCCAACCAGAGATTAATTCATCTAAAGCTCTTGTTTCAAAAACATTTCCACTTAATATGTGTGCACCTATTTCAGATGCTTTTTCTAACAAACAAATATTTAATTCTGAATTAAGTTGTTTTAATCTAATAGCTGTGGCTAGTCCTGATGGACCCCCACCTACAATAACTACATCATATTCCATTGTCTCTCTGGACATACTCAATTTTTTACAGATTATATTATTTTTGTATAGTGTTTAATTTGTTCAATTCCTCTAAGAACTGAGGAACTGCCTCAAAAAGATCAGCTTCAAGTCCATAATCTGCGACACTAAAAATTGGTGCTTCACCATCTTTATTGATCGCCACGATCACTTTACTTTCCTTCATGCCAGCTAAATGTTGAATAGCACCTGAGATACCGACAGCGATATACAAATCAGGAACAACAACTTTTCCAGTTTGACCAACCTGATGATCATTACTTATATATCCTGCATCAACTGCGGCTCTTGAGGCTCCGATAGCTGCATTTAATTTATCAGCTAAAGAAGTAATTAATTTAAAGTTATCACCACTCTGCATTCCTCTTCCACCAGAAACAACAACTCTTGCCGTACCAAGTTCAGGTCTGTCTGATTTGACTTCTTCTCTTTTGATAAATTTTGTTTTTGCAAATTCTTCACCAGGATCTGCTTTTTCTATAGGAGCTGATCCACCTGAACTTTCACATGAATCAAAAGATGTAGGTCTAATGGTTACACATTTTTTTGCATCCTTGCTTTTAACAGTTGCAAAAGCATTTCCTGCATAAATTGGTCTTAAAAAAGTATCAGGCGCAATAACTTTGATAATATCACTTATTTGCGATGTATCTAAAGCAGCAGCAATTCTTGGCATTAAATTTTTGCCAAAAGTATTTGCTGAACTGATAATATGCGAATAGTTTTCAGCCAATTTTACAATTACTGGCGCAAAATTTTCAGCAACAAAGTTTTCATAATGAGCAGCTTCAACTTGAATGACCTTTTTAATTAATGGTAATTCTGAAAGCGCTTTTGCAGCTTCATTACAATTATGTCCAATAATCACTGCATGAACATCACTATCAATTTGAGAAGCTGCTGTACTTGCATTCAGAGTAAATGGCTTTAACTCTTTATTATTGTGTTCTGCAATTAATAAAACTGACATTATATTACCTTAGCTTCATTCTTTAATTTTTGAACCAACTCAGCAACACTTGAAACTTTTATTCCAGCTTTTCTCTTTGGTGGTTCTTCAACTTTAACTTGCTCGATTCTAGGAGTTATATCTACCCCTAAATCTGACGCATTCAATTGTTCAATAGGTTTTTTCTTTGCTTTCATTATATTTGGTAATGAGGCATACCTTGGTTCGTTTAATCTCAAGTCACAAGTTACTATTGCTGGTACGTTAATTTCAATTGTTTCTAAACCTTCATCTATCTCTCTAGTAACTTCTAATTTACCATCTTTAATTTCAATTTTAGATGCAAAAGTTGCTTGAGGCCAATTTAAAAGCGCACTTAACATTTGACCTGTTTGATTACAATCATCATCAATTGCTTGTTTGCCCATAAAAACTAAATCTGGTTTTTCTTTTTCAACAATTTTTTGTAACAATTTTGAAACAGCGAGCGGTTCAATTATACCATCTGTCTTAACAAGTATTCCTCTATCTGCCCCAACTGCTAGAGCTTTACGAACTGTTTCTTGAGCTTTCTCTTCACCAATACTTACTGCAACGACTTCTGTTGCTTTACCAGCTTCTTTAATTTTTACGGCTTCTTCGATTGCATTATCGTCAGGTGGATTAGTAGACATTTTAACATTGTCAGTAACAACACCTGTGTTATCTTCTTTAACTCTGATTTGTACGTTGTAATCAATTACTCTTTTTACTGCGACTAAAATTTTCATTAAGCTCTCAATAATTTATTTTCAGCGTCATAAGGACTTTCGTCTAATATTGTAGCTTCATACATCTTACCTAAAATATCAACCTTAAGTTTTTCACCAACGTTAGCCAAGTCTGGTTTTACCATTGCTAATGCAATTGACTTATCTAATCTAAATCCATATTCACCACCTGTCGCTCTTCCAACAACTTTGTCATCTTTATAGATTGGATTATTGCCTAATACATCTGAGTCAGTAGTATTATGAACTTCGAGAGTAACTAATTTATTATCAAAACCTTTTTCTCTCCACTTATTTAATGCTTCGAGACCTATGAAATTTCCTTTATTTGGATGGACAAACCTATCTAAGCCTGACTCGTATGGAGAATATTCAATCGATAATTCTGTTCCGACTAATTTGTAAGATTTTTCAATTCTCAAACTATTCATTGCTCTGATTCCAAAAGGTTTCAGTCCTAAATCTTTTCCAGCTTCCATTAATTTATCAAAAATATGATTTTGATACTCAATTGGATGATGTAATTCCCAGCCTAATTCTCCAACAAAGTTTACTCGCATTGCATTTACTGGAGCATAACCAACATTAACATTTTTAGCTGTTAACCATTTAAAGTTTTCATTGGAAAAATCATCTGTAGAAACTTTTTGCATCAATTGTCTTGCTTTCGGTCCGGCTACAACAAGTACCCCTGTACTATTAGTTAAATCTTCAAATATCACTGATCCATCAGTTGGCATCCACTTTTGTATCCAATCATGATCTAGTCTTAGATTTGCACCTGCTGATACAAGGTAATAGCTATTTTCAGTCTCTTTCATGATTGTAAATTCTGAATGAACTCCACCTTTTGTATTAAGAGCATGACATAGATTTATTCTGCCAATTTTTTTTGGAAGTTTATTTGCAACTAAATAATCTAAAAATTCCTCAGCTTTAGGACCTTTAATTCGACATTTAGCAAATGCCGTCATATCTAATAGACCAACATTTTCTTTTACATTCTGACACTCTTTCTTAATTGCATCAAACCATTTTGATCTTCTAAATGACCAATCATCTTTTTGCTCCATACCATCTGTCGCAAAAAAATTGGGTCTCTCCCATCCAAACTTTTGACCAAACACAGCACCTAAATCTTTCATTCTTTCATAACATGGAGATGTTCTTAATGGTCTTGCAGCTGGTCTTTCTTCATCAGGATAATGAACAATAAAAACATGGCTATAAGCTTCTTCATTTTTTGCTTTTAAATAAGATTTGGTTGCGTAATTTCCATATCGTCTTGGCTCAACACCAAGCATATCAATTGTTGGTTCTCCATCAACAATCCACTCTGCTAGTTGCCAGCCTGCTCCACCAGCAGCTGTTATACCAAAACTATGACCTTCATTAATCCAAAAATTTTTTAATCCCCAAGCTGGACCAACTATCGGATTACCATCGGGGGTATAGCAAATTGCTCCATTGTAAACTTTTTTAACTCCCACTTCACCAAAAGCAGGAACTCTATGAATAGCACCTTCAATATGAGGTGCCAATCGATCTAAATCTTCTTGGAACAATTCGTACTCAGAATCTTTTGAAGGTCCTTCAACATAACAAGCTGGAGCACCATCTTCATAAGGACCTAATATTAATCCTCCCGCCTCTTCTCTCATATACCATCTGCTATCACTATCTCTTAAGACTCCCATCTCAGGCAATCCTGCTTTTTTTCTTTTTTGAATTTCTGGATGTGGCTCTGTAACAATATATTGATGTTCAACAGGTATTACTGGAATGTCTAATCCAACCATTTCACCTGTTTGACGCGCAAAATTTCCTGAGCAAGAAATAACATGTTCACATTCAATTGAACCTTTATCTGTCTCAACTACCCAGCCACTTTTTGTTTGTCTGATTGCTGTAACAGCCGTATTTCTATAAATCTCGGCTCCTCTATTTCTTGCACCTGCAGCTAAAGCTTGTGTTAAATCAGCTGGCTGAATGTATCCATCCTCAGGATGTTGAATTGCGCCAATTAAATCATCGGTATGACATAAAGGCCAAATTTCTTTTACTTGTTGTGGTGTTAAAAATTTTACATCAACTCCAATTGTTTTAGCAACACCAGCATACTGATGATATTCATCCATTCTGTCTTTTGTACTTGCTAAACGAATATTTGAAACAACACTAAAGCCAACATTTTTTCCAGTCTCTTCCTCTAATGTTTTATAAAGATTTACTGCATACTTGTGCAATTGACCAACTGAGTAACTCATATTAAACAGCGGAAGTAATCCTGCTGCATGCCAAGTTGATCCAGATGTAAGTTCTTTTCTCTCAACTAAAACAACATCAGACCAGCCTTTTTTTGCTAAATGATAAAGAGCACTTACTCCAACGACACCACCGCCAACTACGACAACTTTAGTTTTTGATTTCATTAAAGGATTCCTACTAAATTTTTATTCATAACGAAACAAAATTGTCATTTTTAATCATATGGAGCTCCCTAATGGGATTGGGCTGGAGACCATGGTTGTTAGCCAGCAATCTTTTAGTGGACCATCTGTTTCATACTTTTCAACTTGCCAGTTAAACTTATGATAAATTTTATCTTTATCTAAAAGGATCACTTCAAATTGAGCCCAATTTTCACCACTTCCAAGCTTTGTTATGGTGTGACTTAAGTGATTGATCATCATTTGATAAGAATCTCCTTTAATCATTCTTTTAAATTTATCTAAAGGTCCAGTAACTTTTTTATTGTTAGGATGAGCAAAGTTCCAAGTCTGCTCTATGCCGCTATCCTTATAAATAAGGTCATTATTTTGAAGTCCTGATAATTGAATTTCTATAACTCTATCAGGTTTGATGTCACTATTGGGTTTTAGTAATTCTGCCTTTGCTATTGTTATAAAAATAAAAAAAATAAAAAGAGCGTTTGATATTATTTGAATTTTTTTTATCATTTTCTAAAAATTATTGATTTTAGTCTTGTAGAACAGGAAAGGCTTGACGTATTTTTAAGAAATGTTTTTGATATTCCATTTTGGTACATCTATCCTCGATATATTCAATTTTGTTTTTAATAACTAATTTTTTTGCTTGTTCATTTTTAATTCCAAGCTGTAACCACAAAACTTTTGCTTTAATATTAATTGCATCTTTTGCAATATCTAAAGCTTCTTTTGAAGGTCTGAATACATTTACTATATCCACTTTGTCTTTAATATCGGTAATTTTACCACACACGTCTTCTCCTAAAATTTTTTGACCTTCAGCTTTAGGATTTACAGGGTAAACTTTAAAACCATATTTCTGCATATATTTCATGACAATGGTTGATGCTTTTGTAGGATCATTGCTCACTCCAACCATTGCGATCTTTTTATATTTTGAAAGGATTTCTTTTATATCACTCATTGTTTATTTTGGATTTTTTGCTTACAGAACTCTTTAGCTTCTTCAACTGTCATAGGGGTGTCTAACTTTTTACTCCCAGCAATGCATGCTTCAATTGCTTTATTTTGATTATGGCCTCTAAAGTTATAGATAATAATTATTCCAATTATTAAAAAAAAAATAAGTAAAATATTTTTTTTCATTATCTATTTTTCCATTTGGGCTTTCTTTTTTCCAAAAAAGCTGAAATTCCCTCTTTAGCATCCAGGGCCATCATATTTACTGTCATCATTTTGCTAGTATGAGCATACGCTTTTCGAAGGGGCATCTCTAATTGTTTATAAAATGTTCGTTTACCAATTTTAATTGTTAAATTTGATTTAGATGCAATCTTTTTTGCAATTTTTAAAACCTCGTTATTTAATTTAGATTTTGAAAAACAATCATTTATTAAACCAATTTCTTTTGCAAAATTTGCTTTGATTGGCTCGCCTGTAAGTAACATTTTCATCATTGGTTTTTTATTTATTTTTCTACTTACAGCAACCATTGGCGTACTACAAAATAATCCAATATTTACGCCAGGTGTTGCAAATAATGCATCTTTAGTACTATAAGCTAAATCACAACTAGCAACTAACTGACAACCAGCTGCATAGGCTGCACCATGCACTTTAGCAATGACTGGCTTATTGCCTTCAACTATTTGAAGCATTAACTTAGAACACAGATTAAATAATTTTTGATATTTGTTTCTTACCTTTAAACTTTTTACTTCTGTAAGGTTATGACCCGCACTAAAACCTTTTCCAGCACCTTCTATAATGATTACTTTTGTTTTTTTGTCTTGATCAAGTTTTTTTAGAACTTTAATTAGATCATTTAAAGTTTTAAAAGATAATGAATTATATGTTTTAGGATCATTAATTTGAACTATAGATATACCACCAGATAAGTTCTTCACTAATATATTCATCAAAAATTCTATTTTAGTTTGCCTTCTTCTCGCATTTTGGCTCTTATCTTCGTTGCCGATATTTTTTGTATTTCTTCTGACAACACTATCTCTTCAATTTTGTAACCAACCCCTCTACCATAACAAATATTTGTAATATTAGGGACTAATATAATTTTAAAACGACCCTCAAACTCAGGATTAAGTCTATCTTCTATATTTTTTTTAACTGTATCAAAATCGAAAGGATTATCATCTACTCCTTGTACATCTCTTATTTGAATACAAACTTGTCCGGTTTTTTTGATAATTTCTTTAAATAAGGTGTAATGACCATCGTGAAATGGCTGCCATCTTCCTAACATTTGAGCTGTTGGCTTTTTATTATCCCATTGATAAGTCATTTAATTATGTCCTTATATATTTTTGGTGCCCAATTTTTAGCATCTTGTGTAGTAACATGAAAGTTATACTTGTTCGGTTTGACAAACATCTTATTAGTATCATCAAACCTACCCTCTTTAATAGTATCAACCCAAATAACATAATCTGAGGGAAATAAGCTTCTGGCCTCTGGTGTTGGACAAACAAAATCAGCTACTACGTGATGTCCTTGACTCCTATATTCTTCAGCTTTGCTCCACATTCTTTTTGCTTGTCTTGTTCTTCCTCTTGGAGAAAAATCCCAGTCGTTTGCCTCTTTTCTTACTTCATCTGCATTGAGCCATTTTGCTTTCAATAAAGGTACTAAATAAGAGGCTAATGTTGTCTTTCCTGAGCCTGGTAAACCCATTATTAATATAATTTTCATTAATTTACTTTATTTGATTTTTAGACAATTAACAGACTGAGATTATATTACATGATAAATTTCTTTGACAGCTTTTTCAAAAAATATAATCATCTTCAGATGAATTTTTCTTTAGAAATTGGACCTCAAACAGATCTAGATACTATTCCAGCTGTAAAAGATATTTATATTACTATGCTACCTGGGGGAGATTATAAAGAAACAGCTCACCAAGCAGTTGAGTTAGTAAAGAAAGGTTTCAATCCAGTCCCGCATTTTCCTGCAAGATCTATGCAGGATGAAAAACAACTGAAAGATTATGTTTCGAGATGTAAAGATGGTGGCGTCAAACAAGTTTTAGTTATAGGAGGAGGAAGAGAGCCAATGGGAAAATTCGATAGCTCTTTTCAACTTTTGGAGACTGGTTATTTTGAGAAGATGACGATAGGAATTGCTGGACACCCAGAGGGGAGTCCTGATATATCCGATTCAGATTTAGAAAAAGCTATGAAAGATAAAAAGCCTTACGCTGATTATATTGTAACTCAATGGTTACTCGACCCTCAGCCAATTATAGACTTTATTTCTAAACAAAGCGTACCAGTGCATGTGGGAATTACTGGGCCTCTAAAAATATCTAGCTTAATAAAGTTTGCTAATATAGTTGGAGCAAAAAATTCCTTAAATTTTCTTAAATCTAATTTTAGTAAGGCATTAGATTTATTAAAACCTAAAGACCCTAATGATTTAATTGGGAAAATTAAATCGCATACTGATTTTTTCCACATTTATACATTCGGCGGCTTGAAGGAAACTAACAAGTGGTTGAAGGAGAATAGTTATGTCTAAAGAATTTGACTATACTAATTTAAAGCATGTTACTTCTGTAGATCAATCAGATCGAAAAGTACCATATAACTTAAGACAAAGTGGACCAACAAAAGTTGAAATGTTAATTTCAACAAGAGTAAGAAAATCACCTTATTGGCATTTATCTATGCAAGCGGGTTGTTGGAGAGCAACAGTTTACAATCGAATTTATCATCCGAGGGGTTATGTAAAACCAGAGGATGGTGGAGCAATGGTTGAATATGATGCAATTGTTAATCATGTAACTATGTGGAATGTTGCAGTTGAAAGACAAATTCAAGTTAAGGGTCCAGAAGCAGAAAAATTTGTTGATTATGTAATCACAAGAGATGCAACAAAAATTTCACCAATGAGGGCAAGATACGTTATTTTGTGTAACGCTTATGGTGGGGTTTTAAATGATCCAATTCTTTTAAGAATTTCTAAGGATGAGTTTTGGTTTTCATTATCAGACTCTGATATTGGTTTGTACTTACAAGGTGTTAATGCAGATGGAAGATTTAATTGCACTATTGAAGAAATCGATGCTTGTCCTGTTCAAATACAGGGTCCAAAATCAAAAGCTCTGATGAAAGATTTGTTAGGTGATCAAGTTGATTTAGAAAATATGCCGTTTTATGGTTTAGCTGAAGTTAAAGTTGCTGGGCGAAGTTGTGTAATTTCTCAATCAGGTTTTTCTGGAGAAGCTGGTTATGAGATTTATTTAAGAGATGCAACTTTATATGCTGATGACATGTGGAATGCTGTGCTTGAGGTTGGAAAAAAACACCAGCTAATGGTTATTGCACCTGCTCACCACAGAAGAATCCAGGCTGGCATTTTGTCTTGGGGTCAGGATATGGATCAACAACATAATCCTTATCAATGTAACTTAGGCTACCAGGTATCTTTATCAGGAAAAGGTGAATGGAACAAAACATCTGACTATGTTGGTAAAGCAGCTCTAGAAAAAATGGGTAAAGAACTTAAAGATGGTAAGAAACCATACGCACTTCAGTTAGTTGGATTGGAGTTAGGTGGAAAACCTATTGATGATTATGCGCCAGATTTTTGGCTAATATCACATGAGAGTGGTGGAGATCCAGTTGGTTTCATTACTTCACCATGGTGGCATCCTGAAAAGAAAACAAACATTGCAATGGGATATGTTCCTTTTGATGGGACATTAAATGCAAATGGGTTTCCAAAAGGTAAGGTTGGAACTAAATATAAAGTTCATTTACCTGAAAAATACTCTGATACTCCGGGTAAGCCTGTAGATGCAGTTATAGTCGATATTCCATTTAAAGAATCTTTCAACGCTAATACAAGAGAAGTTTCAAAAGGTTAATCTGATTTTGGGGGAGTTTACTCCCCCATCATCTAAAATGACAAAAGGTTTCTTAATAGTAATTTGCATTCTTATAGCTATTGCTTTAATAATATTCCCATTAATCGTCTCTTACAAAGAGCAAAAAAATAAAAAAAAATAAATGTTCGGTGAATTTCTAAGTATTATTTTAAGATCTATCAAACTAGATAAAACACTTTATTCCGATAGTAAAAATTTTGGTGAAGCCTCAGTTTATTTTGCTGGTATCATTATGATTTTAGATGGCATAGCTGGGGCAGTTGCTGCAAACACAGTTTTTAAAACAGCTGTAGCAATGTCAGGAGTGACCGCAATATTAACTTGGTTTGTCTGGGCAATATTAATCTTTGTTATTGGGGTCAAACTATTTCCTGATAAAAATAGTAAAGTTCCATTTAAAAAAGTATTAACAGCTGTTGGTTTTGCTCACGCGCCTGGTCTTATAAGATTTTTTGCTGTGACACCAGAATTAATGATCCCTATAATTTTTCTTACTCAATTTTGGATTTTTGCCGGATTAATTATCTCGACGCGACAAGTTCTTAATCTTAAATCCAATTTAAAATCATTTGGAATAGTCTTTATGTCATTTTTGATTATTGTCTTTTTATCTATTTCTTTCGTGATAAGTCGAATGAACGCCTTACCGATCAATCATATTTAGATTGGAAAAATTGTCTTAGAAACTCTGCAAGACTTGCAAATTTTAAAACCAGTTAGAATTAAGTTTTGAGTAACACTTTCATGCTGATCTTTACATTCATCACAAATATCATCTAAATCCTTTAGATTTTTTTTTATTTCTTTATCTTCAGTCATTATCAGTCAAACCAGCTCCCGCTGCACCCTCTTTTAAACTATCAGTTTCCTCTACAAATGTATCCTCTGCAAGTTTGTAGAGATTTTCCCAATCTTGATCTGAAAAGTTATCTTCATTGTTTAAAAAACTTATTTCTACTTTTTTTGCTAACATTGGCATTTCTTTCTCCCAAATATTAGATGAGATACTCAAATTAAAATTCAATAAAAATTTATAATCATCAAATGAAATTAATAATTTTTTTCCAATAATTTCTGAAGCTCTGCTTAAAAAAGATAAAAGCAGCAATGGATAAGCAAGATTTTCAACTGAGCACTTTTTTAAAGGCTCGATATTTTTTACTTGGTCAATAAAATTAACACCTAACATAATTGGACAAAAAGATGATCCATTTGATTTGTTAATCTTACTGATTAGTTTTACCTCTTCAAAATTTTCTTTTTTTTTATTTTGATAGTATTGATTAAGATGTTTGATCGCTGGAAAACCAAATAATTCAAATAATCTTATAGATTTCCCAACTTCCTCTGCTATACCCCATGAATAACCTGCAGCTCGACTTGCCCTTTTAGCTGTAGTTTCTATCTCACTTAAGGATTTCATAGTTTAAGAGTGAGTTTTATAAACCCATTGCTCATCATAATCTTTTAACTCATTTGGTAATGGTGCACCTTGAAACATGCATATCCTCAACCACTTGTCAGATCTTGGATCAAACTTTAAAGCTCCAAAAAAAGATAACTTTAATCTCAACATGTCAATTGGAACTAATTTTTCTCCAATAGTATTATCTTGTATCTCTGAATATGGAAATTTTTCAATAATGAAGCCTCTTCTAACAACATGCCTTAAATCAGAATTATCAATTAAAAATTGATTAATCTTTAAATTATCTCTTAAAGGTAATAACCTTTCATATAGTTTTTTTATATCTCTAGCTATTGCCAAGGGTTGCTCTAAATCTGCACCATTTTCCTCAAAACGATTAGCTAATCTTGGTTCTTCTTTATTTTTTGAAATAAACCAAAATTTCTGATTGCTCTCTTCCATATTGAAATTAATTTTTAAAATATCCGAATATTTATTTTCTAAAATCTTTTTTAAATCTCCGACATTACGTTCAGTTGGAATATTAAAGTATTTTTCTTCCTCAGAGCTCATTTGCGCAACCAACGGCTGAACTATATCACCAAATGGCTCCATCATTATTGAGACAACGTATTCTATGGCCTCTTCGCAAGTTTCTTTCTCTAGCCAAAGATAAATTTCATTAAAAGGATAATCTTTTTGAAAATCAAATTCATTTTCTAAGAAATTGATGAATTTTTTGATATCTTTAAGCAAAAGTTTAATTTTTTTGAGTTGATATTCACTCTCTGTATTCCAGCTAGTTATATTTTTAAGAGAACTTTTCACACAATCTTTAAATAAATCTCTATCTTGTGTTTTAACAATTTTAATTTCTCTTATTTTTTTAAGTGCAATTTCTCTACTGAGTATCCAATTATTTAATAAAGTTGGATGATTAACAATAAATGGAGCCATTCCCAATCCAGTAGAATTTCCTATACCCAAATTTCTACAAATTTTAGGATCTAGTTTAACAGCTAAATTAGGATCTTTGTTTTTTGCAACATGATTGACTTGATCAAACGTAAATTGTCTAACTAAATAAACTAACATCATCTCTAATCTAAATGGTCCGTTAATTTCCTCTCTATTTTTAATTCTAAATCGATCTGCTAAACCAAACTTTCCTGATCCATAAACTGCAGTCGTTCTGTATAAATATCCAACTTTTTCAAGTAGCTCTAAATTAGGTTGGTTTCCATTGCTTAAACTTTCAACAACATGATCAAATACCCTAACAGATTTATTTGCTCTAGATAATGTTAGCTCTTTGTAAGACAACCTACCAACTTCCTGTTTTGGAACTTCATTTCTTAATCTTTCAATATCTTCTTTTAAAGGTACCCCATCATGTAATGTAAAAGCTGCATCCCACTTTGTGGCTATTACTCTATCTGATCTTTCATCATCATTAATTTTGTTCGCATAACAGATTAAAGAATAAACTCTATCTTTTTTTTTAAATGAATATACTGCTGTGCCGTAACCCTCTTGGTCCAAATCAAACAAGTCTCGATTATATTGCCAATCTTTAAATTCACTTAAAAAACTTCGTAAAAAAGATAATCTTGATTGATGAAAGGAACCAAGTCTTGATAACTTCATTATGATGTTTGGATCTCTTAATTCTATATTCATATTTAGATAGTTTTATAAAAGTTATACCAATTGTTACCTAGTATTCCATTAGTCTCAGTCTCTGAAAAACCAACCTTTTTTAAACCTGCTTCTAGGTTTTCAAAACCTCTTGCATCCTCAAACCAATTAGGCTGTTTAGGAAACCCTGGTTTATTTTTAGAGCCCTCTCCATAATTTCTATTTTTAGACCAGGTTCCATTTCTCATCCATTCAACAACTTCATCTGGTTGATTTAAACAAAGATCTGATCCTATACCAATATTATTAATATTCATTATTTCTGCTGTTTTTGCCACCATTTCACAAAAGCTTTCTAGGGAACAATTTGTATTGTCCTTAAGATGATGTGGATATAAAGATAAACCCAATATTCCTCCGCTTTCACTTAACGTTTTTAGTAACTCAGAAGACTTATTTCTTTTTGCTGCGTGCCAAAAAGATGGGTTTGCATGAGTGATTGCTATAGGTTTTTCACTAAATTCAATTGCATCAAAAGTACTTTTTTCGGCTGAATGAGACATGTCTACTACGATACCAACTCTATTCATTTCTCGGATAACTTCCCTTCCGAAATTAGTTACCCCACTATCATTTTTTTCATAACAACCTGTCGCCAACAATGATTGATTGTTGTAAGTAAGTTGCATAAATCTACATCCAAGACTATGAACTTTTTCAACTAAATTAATATCATCTTCTATTGGAGAGCAATTTTGAAAACCAAAAAAAATTGCGGTTTTATTCTCATTATTTGCTTTTTCAATATCCTTATAACTCTGGCCTAAAAAAATTAAATCTGAATTTTCTTTTAATAAAGTTTGCCACTTACTTATTTCGTTTTGAAGTTCATCAAAATCTTCATGATAGACTATTGTAACATGAACTGCATCTAGACCAGCCTCACGATTAATCTCAAAAACTTTTCTTGACCATTTACAATATTGAAGGTTATCGATTTTAAATTTCATTTTGGTTAATTTTGATTAACCATACCAAGTTGTTTTTTAAATACTATTTATTTTATTGAAATTTTAATCTAATTTTGAAATAAATATTCTGCAAATAAATCATGAAAAAGAATAAAAATCTCAAAGTTGCAATCGTCATGGGGAGCCAATCAGACTTCAAAACTATGAAATTATCAGCAAATATACTTAAAAAAATGGGTGTTCGATTTGAAACAAAAATTATATCTGCCCATCGAACTCCTAAAAGAATGTATGAATTTGCAGAGAGGGCATCAAGAAATAATATTGGAGTAATCATTGCTGGTGCTGGTGGATCAGCACATTTACCTGGTATGATTTCAGCTATAACCTCAATTCCAGTTTTAGGTGTTCCGGTTGAAAGTAAAAAGCTAAAAGGACTTGATAGTTTATTATCAATAGCACAAATGCCAAAAGGAATACCCGTTGGAACTCTTGCAATTGGAGAGGATGGTGCCATAAATGCTGCTTTATTAGCTACAGCTATAATTGCAAACAGCAATCCTGCTGTAAAAAAAAAATTAAATAATTGGCGTGCATCACAAACGAGATCAGTTAAAAAAAATCCAAAATAAAAGATGTCAATAAAAAATTTGGGTATAATTGGTGGTGGTCAACTAGGAAGCTTACTAGCTGTGGCAGCTAAGAAGCTAAATATCAATACAACAATTTATTGTGATGATGTAGATGCTCCAGCACAAAATTTTTGTAACAAATTTATTCATGGAAAATACGATGACAAAGTCAAAATGCGAGAGTTCATAAAAGAAATTGATGTAATTACTTATGAATTTGAAAATATACCTTATGAAACTCTTAATGAAATGAATAAGGTGAAACCAGTTTTACCAAAGCCATCAGTAAATAGAATAGTTCAACATCGAATTGCAGAAAAAGATTTTGTAAACAAACTCAATATCAGAACTACTAGATACGCATCAATAGAAAATAAATCTGATATGGAACCATTAAGAGATTTCTTACCTGGGATTTTAAAAACTACTACAATGGGTTATGATGGTAAGGGTCAATACCCGATTAAAAAAATTGAAGAAATTAATAACCTGAATATTGATTTTTCAAAAGAATATATACTGGAAAAATTAGTAAAACTTAAAAAGGAGATATCTGTCATTATTACCAGATTTGGAAACAATAGTTATGAAATATATGAGCCGATAGAAAATACTCATGAAGATCAGATATTAAAACATTCAATAATACCAGCTGAAATCAGTAAAAAGATATTTGATGAATCTAAAGATTGGTCAATCAGGATTGCAGAAGAATTGAAATATGTAGGAACGCTTTGTGTTGAATTTTTTATTGATAGAAATGAAAATCTATATGTAAACGAAATAGCTCCTCGAGTTCATAACTCTGGTCATCTTACAATTAATGCTTTTAATATTAGTCAATTTGAAAATCATGTGAGAGCGGTCTGTTCGTTAGAAAAAATTCCACTCAAAAAAATATCTAATGCAAAAATGGTGAACCTAATAGGAAATCAAATCAAACCCTATAGAGAAAATTTTAAATTAAATGAAAATGAATTTTTCTTTGATTATCAAAAAAAAGAGATAAAAGATAAAAGAAAAATGGGCCACATAACAACTTTAATATAAATGCTAAAATCTATTGAGGGAAATTTTGATAACCCGGAAGTCAATAAACTTCTTACAAAACATTTTATTGAACTTAGAGCAGCATCACCCGAGGGTAGTGCTCATGTTCTTGATATTCCAGGGTTAAAAGTTTCATCAATTAAATTTTGGAGCCTTTGGGAAAATGATAAAATATTTGGTTGTGGAGCGTTAAAGTTCTTAGACAAAGATCATGGTGAATTTAAATCAATTAGAATACATGATGATTTTAGAAATCAAGGTAATGGTATTAAAGTCATCAAACATCTCATTGATGAAGCTAAGAAATTAAAAATTAAAAGAATAAGTTTAGAGACCGGTGCTGGAAAATTTTTTGATCCAGCAAGAAAATTATTTAAAAAATGTGATTTTATACCTTGCAAACCCTTTGCCCATTATAAAGAAGATGTTAATTCTATCTATTTAACTAAGCTAATTGACCACGAATGATAAAAAAAAGTCTGATTGTGCACTAAATTTGTTGACAAAACCCTAATATTTATAAACAAAGCCAACATTACTTAATTATAAGTAATAAATTAATATAACAATAAGTAAGAAGAAAAAATATGAGTCTACAAGGTAAAGTAAAATGGTTCAATCCAACTAAAGGTTTTGGTTTTATTGAGCGTGACGATAAAGAAAAAGATGTGTTTGTACATGTTTCAGCTGTGAGAGATGCTGGTATGAACGGTTTAGATGAGGGTCAAGCTTTGACTTTCGATGTTGAAGATGGTCCTAAAGGTCCTTCAGCAGTTAACTTAAAAACTGCATAATTTTCACATAAATTAATTGGCTATAAATTTAATTAATTTTTTAATTAAGAATTAATTTATTTTTATAGCCAATGAACTATTCTACAAACAAAATTTAGAAAATAATTTATGATTGGCATTTTAGGTGGAATGGGTACCCAGGCAGGTTTAGATTTTTGTAATAAGCTGGCAATTTTATATAGAGGTAAGATCGATCAAGATTACCCTTTGTTTATGCTTTATAACAAATCAAATATTCCTGGTAGACCTGAGTCGATTGGTATCCATACTGGCAAGCTATCAAACAAAATAAGTAATAAAAAAACTAAACAAAAATATTTATCTGTTTTAAAAAGTTTAATTTATGGTTGTAATCTTTTAAAAAAAAGTAGTTGTAAATTTATAGTCATACCCTGTAACACAGCTCATTATTGGTATGATGACTTAAAAAAACGAATTAACTTACCGATAGTAAATATGCCTAAGGAAGTTTTTTTGCATGCTAAAAAAAAATGTAGAAAAAATTCCTCAATTGGTTTGCTTGCTACAGAAGGAACTTTAAAAACAGGTGTTTATAATAAGTTTTTTGATAAAGATTATAATCTAGTGTTTCCAAGTAATTCTATTCAAAGTAAATCAGTAAACAAAGCTATCAGGCTTGTAAAAATGGGAAAAGTGAAACTAGCGAGCAAAGCTATTAAGCCAGCAATTAATTATTTAATTAAAAAAAAATGTAAAAAAATTATTCTTGGTTGTACAGAGCTTCCTATTGCCATTTTTGCCTATAAACCATTTAAGACAATTAAATCATCAAAAATATTTTTAGACCCAAATTTGATTTTAGCTAACGCTGCTATGAGGAAATATCAAAATAGATAATGCCATATAAAGAAAAGCCTTATGTGTTACTGGTTGCAGAAGCAATTTACTCAAAAGTTTGTGAGATTAAGAAAAAAAATCCTGAGCTGACAACAATCAACGCAATTGAAAACTTTATTGGAACAACAACGTACAATGATATAAGTAGTGGAAAATTCCATGATGAATTAATTGAAAAGGTATCCAAAAAGAAGGTGCCTGAAGAAACTCTAAGATTACTTCATATTCAAAAAGATTTATCAGTTAAGCAGCTAATTCAATATCCTGAATTATATTATGCAAAGAGCCATTATCCTCTTGAAATTTCACAAAGAGCTTTCGATCATTTATGGAGAATGTGTGAAAGTTATGAATTATGGTGTAAAGAGACAAAACAAAGTAAATTAATAATACTTAATATTGTAGATTAAATAATTTATAAGACCTGAAATGGTCAGAATTTTTCCACTCATATTTGTTTTACTTTGGTCTTCTGCCTTTATCACAACAAAACCAATTATTGATAATAGTGATCCTTTCGCAGCTTTAGCCTTCAGATTTTTTTTTGTCGCTGTTGGTTTTTTATTGTTTTCAATTTACCTTAAACAATCAATATTTATTAAAAAAAGATATCTGATCGAGTCGATGTTCAGTGGTATCTTATTTCATGGATTATATTTAGGAGGAGTTTTTTATTCGATTTCAATTGGAATGCCAACTAGTTTAGCTGCTCTAATCGTAACACTTCAGCCAATTTTAACAAATATTTTGAGTGGACCGCTTTTAAATGAAAAAGTTACATCACAGCAATGGATAGGAGTTTTAATGGGTTTTGTTGGTGCTTCTTTAGTACTAGGGATAGATGTTGGTTCTGGTATTCCTCTATTTGGTTTGATTGCAACTTTAATTGCATTGTTATCTATAACGTTTTCTACCATTTGGCAGAAAAAATTGAGTAATAACTTACCATTATCTGTTAGTAATTTTTATCAAGCATTAGGTGGTTGTTTATTTCATGTATTAATAATTATTTTTTTTATAGAGCCCTACATCTATTTCACAAAAACATTTATTATAGCAATGAGTCATCAAATTTTTTTAGTTTCTTTTGGTGCATTTACAATATTGATGTTTTTAATTAAAAAAAATTCAGCTAGTAAAACAGTTTCTGTTTTTTTTCTAATACCAACAACTTCTGCTATTATGGCTTGGCTTTTTTTAAATGAAACTTTAACTAATATAGATGTTATTGGTTTTTTAATAGCTTCAGTTGGTGTTTATATTGCAACAAGGAATTAAAAACTAATTACTTTGATAACCAAATTCTAACGAGCCATCTGTTATTGAATGATGCAAAGACTCTCCAAAGCTTCTTAATCCAAAAATTCTTACTTTTTTTGGATTGTTAGAAATAAAATCAATCGTAATTGATATTCCGTTATAAATCGAATTAGTACAATCACCCTGACTAAATTTATCAATATTTATAGGGCATCCTTTTTTTAAAACTTCATTTACAAGATCACCTTGAATTTCAATTATTGTTCTTGAATGTGATAAATCTGTAATTGCAAAATTAACTTCATCAAATTGTTTTACATTTTTTAAAAGTAAATCTGTTTTAGAAGATATAACTATCCAATTCTTTGGTCCCATCCATAAAATTCTAGTATCTGAATTTGAAGAGGATTTTAAAGTAGAAGGTAATTCTAGGTTATCAATTTTTATATTTGAAATATCTGAACTTGAATTTTTATATTGAACTATTTGGAATATTAAAACATTCTTTAATTCTGAAATCTTTAATAAGTCCTTCTCATTTTTATTTTCAAAATCACCAAATTTTCCATTTTGATGCACATTATTTAAAGAAGAAATTTGCTTCACGATCTTACTCTCTTTCCTTCATGGTCTACATAATGTGAGGACATAACTTCAACTTCAATAGAAGTGTTTTTAAGTGGAGATACCGCGAAAAGCTTTTTTCCTATCATATTTTTTCCATCTTTTAATATTGCAAGAGAAAAAGGATTATTATTCTCAACACTCCAACATGATGAAGAAACGTGACCAAGTTTAGGATTCGGAAGTTTTGCATTTTTATTTTCTACTAAATGAGATCCCTCTGGAATACTCGATTTCCTATCCAATGGGACTAAGCCAACAATTTTTTGTCTATCTGCTTTATTAAATGCTTCTTTAGCTAAAGATCTCTTTCCAATAAAATCTTTTTTCTTTGATACTAAACCTTCTAACGAAACATCGTAAGGAATGGTTCTTCCATCAAGTTCTGGTCCAGCTACATGGCCCATTTCTATTCTTAGTGTCGATAATGCTTCTGTACCATAGGGTTGAACATTAAATTCTTCACCAATTTCAATTATTTTTTCCCACATAAATAATCCAAAATCAGACTCAACATTTATTTCGTAAGCGAGCTCGCCTGAAAAAGAAATTCTAAAAATTCTTGCTTTGACACCAAACAAGTCTCCCTCTACATATCCCATAAAAGGAAGAGCCTCATTGCTAACATCTATTTTAGGGAAAAGCTTTGCTAACAAATCTCTTGATTTAGGTCCTGCAATCGCCGCACCAGCCCATTGTTCGGTTGTTGAAACAACATTTACATTTAATTCTGGCCAAACAATTTGCAGGTAATATTCCAAATGTGATAATACGTTTGCGGCCTGTGCAGTGGTGGTTGTCATATGATAATGATTTTCTGAAATTCTAGTTGTTGTCCCATCATCCATCACAATTCCATCTTCCCTAAGCATAACTCCGTATCGAGCTTTGCCTACTGGAAGTTTTAACCAAGCATTAGTGTAAACTCTATTCAAAAACTCTGCAGCGTCTGGACCTTTAATATCAATTTTCCCTAAAGTTGTTACATCACAAACACCCACGTGATCTCTAACATTTTTTGCTTCTCTTTTTGATGCCTCAAATAAATTTTCATTTCCTCTTTTGTAGTACCTTGGTCTTTTCCAAGCACCAGCATCTACCCAGACTGCATTATTTTTTTCATGCCAATGATGCATTGGTGTTTTTCTTGTAGGCATATATTCTTTACCTATCTCCCTTCCAACTATTGTACCGATGGTAACTGGTGTAAATGGGGGTCTAAAGGTAGTGTGACCTACTTGAGGAACAATTTTTTTTTCAACATTTGCAACTAATTGTAATCCGTTTAAATTACTTGTCCTTCCTTGGTCTGTTGCCATTCCCAACGTTGTATATCTCTTAACATGTTCAATTGATCTATAGCCTTCTCTTAAAGCAACCTCTATATCAGAAACTGCTACGTCATTTTGGAAATCTACAAATCGTTTGTAATTTTTACCTTTAGGAAGTGGAGAACACCAAAATTTATCATGAGCGCTATATTTTCGTTCATTAGTATTAGGAATTTGTATTTTTTCATCTTTTTTAGTTATGCTTTTAGAAACTTCTGACCCAGTATTAAAACTGTTTTTTAAGGTATCTTGTAATGTAAATGTTCCATTAGCAGCACCTAAAGAATGTTCATTTTGTTTTGATTTGTCAGGTACAAAAGCATCTATCGAGTCGTTAAATTTCAGTTTATTGCCTGATTGAGATGCTAAATGAACGGTAGGTGTCCAAAATCCAGATACACAAATAGAGTCGCAATCTATTTGCTCTGTATTTTCAAAATCTATCTTATCTTTATCTAATTTCCCAATTGTTGCTGATTTTACTTTTTTATATCCATGAGCAACTATCACTGCATAAGAAAACTTGATCTTAATATCTAAATCTTTGGCTTCATTAATTAACTCAGATTTTTGATCCTCTCTAGTATCTAAAACTATTGGATTGACACCATTCTTTTTAAACTCAATAGCTGTTTCATAACCACTATCGTTATTAGTGAAAATAATTGGTTTTTTACCAATCAGAACACCATAAACTTTCATGTATTCTTTTGCAGCAGCTGAGAGAAAAACTCCAGGTGTATCATTATTTCCAAAAACAATAGGTCTTTCAATAGATCCTGTTGATAGCAATACTTCTTTTGCTCTTATATACCAAAGTCTTTGTCTCGGTGTGTACTTTGGTTTTTTTTCTAAATGATCTCCTGTTCTTTCAAACATTACCATCATATTATGATCATAGTATCCAAAAACTTGAGATCTATTTTTAACAATAACATTAGGCATCTCTTTTAATTCAGATATAATTTTTTCTGACCAATCTTTTCCAGATAAGTTATCTATCGTAACATCATCTGTTAAAAGCGTCCCTCCATATCTAGGTTTATCCTCTGCTAATATTACTTTTGCTCCGTTTTTAGCAGCTGCATAAGCACTTGCTAAACCAGCGGGTCCAGAGCCAGTAACTAATAAATCACAATATTCATATTTATGCTCATATCTCTCTTTATCTTTTTCAAGAGAAGCAATTCCTAACCCTGCTGCTTTTCGTATAAAAGGCTCATAAACTCTATACCAAAAACTTTTAGGCCACATGAAGGTTTTGTAATAAAAACCAGCTGGAAAAAAACGATTTAAGAAGTTATTTATTGCACCAATATCAAAATTTACTGATGGCCAACAATTTTGACTAGATGCTGATAAACCATTTACTAGTTCTATCTCAGTTGCGTTAATATTTGGTTCTGAACAACCATTAATCTCAACTTGCATTTTTGCATTTGGTTCATCAACTCCTGCACCAAAAAACCCTCTTGGACGATGATATTTAAAACTTCGTCCAATTAAATGTATGCCATTGGCAAGTAGTGCTGAAGCCAGCGTATCACCCTCATACCCAATATATTTTTTTCCATTAAATTTAAATTCAATAGGTTTATCTCTATTGATTAAGCCACCAGTATTTAGTCTAAAATTTTGTGACATCAAAATTATTCCTCTGGTTTAAAAGTTCTAAAAATTTCGTGAGTAGTTGTATCTCTCTCAACTTTAAACCATTGTCTGCATCCAGCAATATGATGCCACAATTCAATATGTTTTCCTCTCGGACTTTTTCTTAGATAAACAAAATTATCCCACTCTTCATCACTTATTTCTTGATTAAGTTTTGGTCTAGTAATTGTTCCATCACCTCCGTAGGCAAATTCTTTTTGAGACCTGTCCCCACAGTAAGGACACTTAATATTTAACATTTATGAAATCCAAGTTTTTGTTCCAAGGCCCTTCTCATCTAACAAGTAACCCTTAGAAAATCTATTTAGACTAAATCCTTCATTTAATTCATGAACTCTATCTTGCGCAATTGTATGAGCAAATGTCCAACCAGAAGATGGAACCGATTTGAAGCCCCCATAACACCAACCACAATTTAAATATAATCCATCGATATGAGTTTTATCAATAATTGGTGAGCCATCCATTGACATATCCATAATCCCTCCCCAAGTCCTTAACATTTTCAAACGACTTAAGAATGGAAATAAAGCAACACCTCCGGTTAAGACATGTTGTATCGTTGGAAGATTGCCTTTTTGTGCATAACTATTATATCCATCAAGATCACCTCCCATTACCATCTCACCTTTATCTGATTGACTAATATAAAAATGTCCAGCACCAAAGGTTACCACTCCATCTAAAACTGGTTTCACTGGCTCAGAAACACAAGCTTGTAATAAATGAGTTTCTATAGGTAGCGTCATATTTAGTTTTTCTGCCAAAACATTTGTACTGCCAGCTACACACAATCCAATTTTTTTTGATTTAATATCTCCTCTAGATGTTCTCAAACCTATTATTTTTCCTGCCTCAATATCAAAGCCTGTTACCTCACAATTTTGAATTATATCGACACCCATTGAGTCAGCTTGTCTAGCATAACCCCACGCAACCGCATCATGTCTTGCTGTACCTGCACTTGGTTGAGCTAAGCCTCCAAAAATTGGATACCTAACATCATCAGAAAAATCTGCCATAGGTATAATCTTTTTTACTTCTTCCCTATTTAGTAAAACAGCATCAATTCCATTTAATCTCATAGAGTTTCCTCTACGAGCATAAGCATTCATTTGTGCATCTGAATGAGCTAAATTTATTATTCCTCTCGGTGAAAACATGACATTAAAATTTAATTCTTGACTCATGTTTCTCCACAAGTTCATTCCAAATTCATTAAACCTAGCATTATCATCATACATAAAATTTGATCTGATAATTGTGGTGTTTCTTCCTATATTTCCTCCACCGATCCATCCTTTTTCAATAACAGCCACATTAGTAATTTGATGTTCTTTAGCTAAATAGTAGGCAGTAGCTAACCCATGGCCACCACCACCAATAATTACAACATCGTATTCTTTTTTAGGTGTAGGATCTTTCCATGCCAAATCCCATTTTTCATGATTAGAAAAAGCATTCTTGATTAGGCTAAATACTGAATATTTTTGCATGATTAAATTTTATAATAATGAATATAAATAGTTCCTATTTTTTTTATATATAATTTTTAGATATTTCCAAAGCTCTTAAAAAGAGATACTAATCGAGCAGTTTTTGTAAATTTAGAGAATTTTATGAGTGAAATAAAATCAGACATTCAAATTGCAAGAGAAGCTAAAATGCAACCAATCAAAGACATTTTAGCAAAAATAAATGTTCCTGATGAAAGTTCTGCCTTCAGCCCCATGGGGCGTCACATCGCAAAAATAAATTTAGAATACCTTGATAGTCTCAAGAGTAAAAAAGAGGGAAAATTAATTTTAGTGACTGCTATAACTCCTACTCCAGCAGGAGAAGGAAAGACCACAACCTCTGTAGGTCTAAATGATGGTCTTAATAAAATCGGAAAAAAATCTATCGTCTGTTTAAGAGAACCAAGTTTAGGTCCATCTTTTGGAATGAAAGGTGGAGCTGCTGGTGGTGGCTATGCTCAAGTTGTTCCTATGGAACAAATTAATCTTCATTTCACAGGTGACTTTCATGCAATTACATCTGCACATAATCTTTTATCTGCATTAATAGACAATCATATCTATTGGGGAAATAAACTTAATATAGATGTAAGAAGAATTGTTTGGAAAAGAGTTTTAGATATGAATGATAGAGCATTAAGATCAATTAATATTAATCTTGGTGGTGTCGCTAATGGATTCCCAAGAGAAGATGGGTTTGATATTACAGTTGCTTCAGAAATAATGGCCATCTTTTGCTTAGCTAATAATTTGGAAGATTTAGAAAATAGAATTGGAAATATTACTGTTGCTTACACAAGAGAGAAAAAACCAATATATGCTAAAGATTTAAAAGCACAGGGACCTATGACTGTTTTGTTGAAAGAAGCTATAAGACCAAACATAACTCAAACATTAGAAAATAATCCTGCAATAATTCATGGCGGGCCTTTTGCTAATATTGCACATGGTTGTAATTCTGTAATCGCAACTAAAGCCGGACTTAAATTAGCTGACTATGTGGTAACTGAAGCTGGGTTTGGTGCAGATCTTGGTGCTGAAAAATTTCTAGATATTAAATGTAGAAAATCTGATTTAAAACCAAGTTGTGTGGTTATTGTTGCTACAATTAGAGCATTAAAAATGCATGGTGGTGTAGCCAAAGATGATCTTAAAAATGAAAACGTTGATGCACTAAAAAAAGGTTTAGTCAACCTTGAAAGACATGTTGAAAATGTAAAAAAATTTGGTCTTCCTGTAGCGATAGCTGTAAATCATTTTATAAAAGATACTGACGATGAGGTAAAAGCTTTAGTTGATTTTTGTAATAAATTAGGAATAAAGGCAAGTCTTTGTACCCACTGGTCAAATGGAGGAGAAGGTACAAAAGAATTAGCTTCACATGTTGCTGATTTATGTGAAAAAAAAGAAAATAAATTTAAATTTTTATACGAAAGTAAGACACCATTGTTTAAAAAAATTGAAACAATAGCAAAAGAAATTTACAGAGCCGATGAAGTTATTGCTGATACAAAAATTAGAGATCAACTTAAAAGTTTTGAAGAAGCAGGTTATGGAGAATTACCAATTTGTGTAGCTAAAACTCAGTACAGTTTTTCAACTGATCCTAATCTCAAAGGTGCACCTACAGGTCACTCATTACCAATTAGAGAAATAAGGCTTTCCTCAGGAGCTGAATTTATAGTTGTTGTCTGTGGAGCAATAATGACAATGCCTGGATTACCTAGGGTACCAGCAGCAGACTCTATTAAACTAAATAAAAAAGGTGAAATCGAAGGGTTATTTTAATTTAATTCGTTAAGCCAATTTTTAAGCTCTAACATTCTCTTTTCTTTATCTGAAACTGAAATTTCTTTTTTGATAAAAGCAATGTGTTTTTGAACTTCAGTGTCATCTTTAAATACTTTTCTACTCTCAATTAATCTTTCTTTTCTAAACTCAATAAGATTAATCATTTTTTCATAAGTTATTTCTGGATGGTATTGGAGCCCCCAAATTTTTGTCTTATTAACCTCAAAATATAAACCTTGAACTTTATTAATCTTGTTAGAGGCTAAACAAATTCCTTTATCAGGTATTTTTACCACCTCATCAAAATTGAATGCTGGGGAATTAAATTTTTTATCTTTATTTTTATAAAGTGGATGTTTTATTCCATTTTTGTTTATCTCTATTTCATTTGCTATACCAATATGTGAATTATCAGCCTTTTTGACTTGGCCACCTGCTGCTGTGACTGCTACTTGCATGCCCCAACAAATTGCCAAAATTTTCCCTACTTTATTTAGACAATTTTTCATGAATTCAATTTGCCTTCTAATTTCTGGAGTATCATTATAAATATTTAAACTACTTCCACCCCAAATAAGACCATCATACTGCTCGAGTTGATCTGATATTAATTGAATATTTTGATCTGAAGAGGGGTTAACAACATCAAATGAAAGTTCATCAGTAAAATGGCTTAAGCTGTCCTTTAAGCTTTCTGTATGTGTTTGAATACCATTTTCTGAAAAGCTCTCATTTTCTTCTCTTAAGTTTCCCTCTACAATTAATATTTTTTTCATTCAAACAATTCTCCTGAAATGCTATGCTGATACATCAGTTTAAGATCCTCTTGATTGATTTTTTTTGGATTACCACTAGTAGATGGATCTTCTAAAGCCATTAGAGATAATTTATTTAAATCTAGTTTGGAACAATCCATAATTTCAGATAGTTTATGGGGGATTGCTAAATCTTTTCTTAAATTCAAAATCCACGATAAAAAACTTTCAAAATTTTTATCTAAATCTAAATAATCACAAATTGAGATAATTTTTTTTTCTATAATTGATTTATTAAAAGTTAATACATACGGCATAAAAATTGCATTACTCAATCCATGATGAATGTTATATTGAGCATTAACAGGATGGCTCAATGAATGAATTGCACCTAATCCCTTTTGAAAAGCTGTTGAACCCATTGATGAAGCTGCCAAAAGATTTTGTCTAGCCTCAATATTTTTTCCATCTTGGTATGCAACAACAAGTGAATTTTTAATAAGTTTTATTCCCTCTAAAGCAATACCATCTGCCATAGGATGAAAGCTTGGTGCACAATATGCCTCAAGATTGTGAGCTAAGGCATCCATCCCTGTTGCAGCAGTTAACCTTGGAGAAAGCTCAATAGTCAATTTTGGGTCAAGAATAACAATTGAAGGTAAAATTTTTGGATGAAATATGATTTTTTTAACACCCGTTTTTTTATTAATGATTGCAGATGCTCGACCAGTTTCAGATCCTGTTCCTGCAGTAGTCGGAATTGCAATTATTGGAAAAATATTTTTATCATTAGCTCTTTTCCAATAATCTCCAACATCCTCAAAATCCCAAATAGGTCTACTTTGACCTGACATAAAAGCTATAGCTTTCCCAACATCAATTGCACTTCCTCCGCCAATCGTAATTACACCATCACAATCATTCTGTTTAAATTCTTTCACACCCTCATCGACATTCTCACCAAATGGATTTCCTGCGAAATTTGAAAATAATATTAATTTTTTTAACTTTTTTTTAATTTCACTAATTATCTCCTTAATAAATGGAAGATTAACTAAATCTTTGTCAGTAACAAATAATGGGTTGATAACCTTTAAATTATGACAAGCTTCTCCTAAATCTTTAACCCTATCTTTGCCTACCCAAACTGTTGTTGGATAATTCCAATTAGATTTCATATTTTTTTAAGTGACTGTAAGTTTTCTATTATTCAATATTGCTTTAAATAAACTAATCATTAAAGGAATTTTTTTCTTATTAATTTTTCTCATAACATATGGAGCTATTTCTCTAACTAACTGTTCTCCTTCAACAGTGTCATTAGGCATAAATCTTTTTTTTGCATTTTTAAATGTATATCCTTTTCCTAAGTAACTGCCCATTTTACTATTTCGACCACCCGCAGCGCTAACATATAAATCACCCACACCAGCAAGCCCGAGTGTACTTGTTTCTTTTCCTTTAAAATATTTTGTCAAATATTTCATTTCATTAATTGATCTTTGAAATAAACTTGATGACGTATTTAGACTTTGACCAGCACCTATAATCATTGCATATATATTTTTAATTGCTGAGCAGACTTCAACACCAATAATATCTTTCGAGAATTCATTTAAATAATATTTTGTAGAAATTCTTTTTCCTATTTTTTTGGCAAAATTTATATTTTTATTTGCAATTATTACACTTGTTTGATGTTTTCTCGCTAATTCTTTTGCTAAGCATGGACCTTTTAAAACTGAAATATTTTTTATCCCAGAAACTTTTTGAAGTTTTTCAGAAATAGTAAAAATTTTCTTACTCCTAGAAATATATTTTAACCCTTTGGTAAGAACCAGCAAAGGTGTATTAATATTATTTTTCTTCAACTCCTTACCAATAAAGTCTATTCCAGGTAAACTTAAAGCAATTACTATTAAATCAAATTTTTCTTTTAATAAATCACCAGAATATTTTCGAAATTTAAGTTTTTTTGGTAAATTCATTTTTAATGCAGAATGGTATTTTCTTTTTGAGGATAATTCTTTTATAAATTTTTTTGAGTAAGGCTCAGTAATTACAACATCATTCTTATTTTCCAGGCAGGGAACTGTGAAAGCAGATCCCATGGTCCCTCCTCCAATTATTAAAAATTTTTTCATATTGATTTAAATTCAAAAATATTAATTAAACGAAAATTTAAAATGCAACACATACGTGAAAATTTTCTATGTCAATTTTCATATTAAGTCATTATTTTATTTTAAATTTTAATATTTTGTTAGTAAAATAAACTTAATTTTTATTAAATCTTATGAGTAAAGTAGCTATTATCGGTGCAGGTCCATGTGGCTTATCAATGTTAAGAGCATTTGAGCAAGCAGAAAAAAAAGGTGAAAAAATTCCTGAAGTGATTTGTTTTGAAAAACAAGAAGATTGGGGTGGTCTCTGGAATTATAGTTGGCGAACAGGTTCTGATCAGTATGGAGATCCAGTTCCAAATAGTATGTATAGATATCTTTGGTCTAATGGACCCAAGGAATGTTTAGAGTTTGCTGACTATTCTTTTGATAAACATTTTGGCAAAGCAATTCCGTCATTTCCTCCAAGGGAGGTACTATACGACTATATAGTTGGAAGAGCTAAAAGTGGAAATTTAAAAAATAAAGTTAAATTTAATACAAGGGTCATCAATACAATCTTTAAAAATGAAAAATTTGAAATTAGCTATCAGGACAAAGTAAATGATAAAATTTTAAAAGAAAATTTCGATTTTGTAATTGTCTCAACTGGTCATTTTTCTGTTCCATTTATTCCTGAGTATGATGGAATGAAATCATTCCCAGGAAGAATTATGCACTCCCACGACTTTAGAGACGCAGAAGAGTTTAGAGGTAAAAATATTGTGGTATTAGGCAGTAGTTATTCAGCTGAAGATATTGCGCTTCAATGTAATAAGTATGGAGCAAAAAGTGTAACTATTGGATATAGACACAACCCAATGGGATTCAAATGGCCTAAAGGCATGAAAGAAGTCCATTACCTAGATAGACTAGATGGAAAGAAAGCTATCTTTAAAGATGGTACTGAACAAGAAACCGACGTTATAATTTTATGTACAGGATACTTACACCATTTTCCATTTTTAGAGGAAAACTTACAACTGAAGACAAGAAATAGACTCTATCCACCTAAATTATACAAAGGTGTAGTCTGGCAAGATAATCATAAACTAATGTATCTTGGCATGCAGGATCAATTTCATACATTTAATATGTTCGATTGCCAAGCTTGGTATGCTCGTGATGTAGTTATGGGTAAAATAAAAATGCCTGATAGTAAAGAAATTGAAAATGACATAAACAAATGGGTTACAATGGAAGAAAAACTTGAAAATCCTGATCAAATGATTGATTTTCAAACAGAGTATACCAAGGAGCTACATGAAATGTCTGATTATCCTAAAATTGATTTTGAATTAATAAGAAAACATTTTAAAGAATGGGAACATCATAAAGTTGAGGACATATCAACTTATAGAGATAAATCTTTCTCATCTCCGGTAACAGGATCTGTTGCACCGGTTCACCACACGCCTTGGGCAAAAGCAATGGATGATACTTTAAAAACTTTTTTGAATAAATAATTAAGTTTTAATCAATACCTAGGTGTTTTTTTCTTTTTTCAACCCAAGATCTAATCAGATTATCAAATATAAGAGCTATAAAAGCTACACAAATACCAAGTGTTAACCCAATCCCAGCACCTTTTTTATCTGATAGTGCTTTTAATATATATTGTCCTAAATCTTCAGTTCCAATGAAAGCTCCAATAATTACCATGAATAAAGCAAATACAATTGTTTGATTTATACCAAGCATCATGTGAGGAAAAGCTAAAGGAAATTCTATCTTTGTTAATCTTTGAAATTTATTGACACCAGACATGGTTGCAGCATCGTGTAAACCAGCAGGAACACTCCTCAATCCCTCAATGGTGTATCTGGTAGCAGGTATTGTTGCATAAACTATAACAGCTATTAAAACAGATGTATCCGTAATACCAAATAACATCATCACTGGAATTAGATAAACAAATGATGGGAATGTTTGAAAAATATCACATACTCCTAACATGAAATTAGCAGAGCGTTTATTTTGAAAACATAATGTTCCAACTGTAAATCCAATAGTACAAGATACAATTACTCCAAATGTTGCCATATAAGTCGTTACTAAAGCTCTATCCCACCAAGGACTTAAGGCAATAAATAGTGTCAATCCACAAACAACTAAAGCTGAACGAATTCCACCAATGAGATATCCCGCACCAACAACTAAAACTATAGTTGCTACAGCTGGCATCCTTAAATATAAAGCCCTCATTGGTTGAAGCACCTCTTGAATGAGCCATGTATTAAATGCTTTAATATAAACAAAAAAAGTATCAAAAATCCAATCAACCCCTTTATTCCAAAAATCAGCAGTTGATATTCCTTTATTATGTGGAACTTCAAATAGATAATTAAAACTACCTTTAAATAAAAAGGTTCCAATATAAGCCAGTACTATTCCAACAATTACTGTTGCTGCAAAAAATAAGATATTTTTATTTCTTTGAAAGAATGTCAGATTACCAAAATAATCTGTTTGTTTGTTAGCCCAAGCTAATGACATCTTATCTAATAAAATCGCAATTAAGCTAATACACAAGCCTGCTTCTAGTGCTAATCCTATATTTAACTGATTTAGCGCTAATAGCAGATTAAATCCTAAACCTTTTGCACCAATAAAAGCTGAGATTACTGCCATGGAAAAACAGACCATAATGACTTGGTTGACACCAATTAAAATATCTCTTCTTGCAGTTGGAATTAAAACTTTAAACATTAATTGCCAATTGTTACACCCACTCATTCTACCAGCCTCAATAACTTCTGGAGGTACTGCTCTTAAACCTAATATGGTTAGTAATATCATCGGTGGTATAGCTACAACCATAGTTATTATAACTGCAGCATGATCACCAACTCCAAAAAGAACTAGAGCAGGAACCAATACTGCATATTGCGGCATAGTCTGCATCACTAATAATATTGGATAAAGAGCTTTCTCGACACGTTTACTTTTAAATGCTGCTATTCCTAAACCTAATCCAAAAATAAACGACAAGGGTGCTGCAACTAATATAAATGAAAGAGTTTGCATAGATGGTTTCCATTGACCAAATATTGAAATATAAATCATCGTTAAACCAGCAAACAAAGCTAGACCTTTTCCGCTCACTTTATATGAAAGGATTGCTGCACCTGCTGCTACAATGGTCCATGGTAATCCTGGGAGTTCAGCCCAAGGATTTTTATCGATCCAATCCCAACTGCTAAATGCCACTATAGTTTCAAGTCCACCTAACAAAACCTCTCTTATTAACTGTATTAAAAAGGTCATAAACGCTGTTAAATTTCTACTTATTTGTAAAACTATAGGACGACTTTTAAATTCTTGTGTATCTTCATTCCAAACCTCAATTGGCATCCATTCATTCATTAAGAAAAATAAAGAGTCGTTAATCCAAATAGGTAACCAACCTAATAATGGAGGTAACCGCCAAAACACATCAAAGGCGTAATATCTTACCTCTTTCCCTAAAAACACATAACTACTCTGATTTGGATCTTTGACAAATTCTGCTTGGCCACGGATAAATTTATATGTTTCTGGAACTTCAATAGCGAAACATAAAGCAAAAAATACGATTAATAAAAATAACCATTGAAATGTTTTGGGGTATTTTTTTAAAAATTCCATAATTAATTATTATTTTTTCGTCCTCCAAAAACTGTATTAATAATTTTAGTTGGGTTTATAGAGCCCACAATTTCATTTTTACTGTCGATCACAGCTACCGCTTTTTCTTGAGTAAGAATTTTTTCTGCAACATTTTCGATTATTTCATCCTTTGAGACTTTTAAATCACCTAAATCATTTTTAGATGCATCCATTACATCTTCAATTAATAAAACTTTTTCTCTTGGGACCTCTTCTGTAAACTTACGTACGTACTCTGTGGCTGGATTTAAAACAATATTAGCAGGGGTATCTAATTGCTCAATTATACCATCTTTCATAATTGCGATACGATCAGCAAGTTTTAAAGCTTCATCAAAATCATGCGTAATAAACATAATTGTTTTTTGTAATTTTTCTTGTAATCTTAAAAATTCATCTTGCATTTCTTTTCTGATTAAAGGATCTAAAGCTGAAAAAGGTTCATCTAAAAACCAAATATCTGGTTCGACTGCTAGAGATCTAGCGATTCCAACTCGTTGTTGCTGTCCTCCAGATAATTCTCTTGGAAAATAGTTTTCTCTTCCATCAAGTCCAACTAGCTTGACCATATCCATTGCTTTACTGATGCTGTCTTCAGTTTTAATACCTTTAATCTGAAGCGGAAAAGCAATGTTCTCCACAACTGTTTTATGAGGCAGTAAAGCAAAGCTTTGGAAAACCATACCCATTTTATTTCTTCTTAGCTCAATAAGCTCTTTGTTGTTTAGTTGTAGTAGATCTTGTCCTTCAATAAAAATTTTACCACCTGTTGCATCTGTTAATCTAGATATACATCTTAATAATGTTGATTTACCTGAACCAGATAAACCCATCACAACTAACATCTCACCTTTTGAGACTTCAAATGATGCGTTGTTTACACCAACGATACATCCATTTTCTTGAAAAGTTTTGGCATCAACATTTCCATTTGACTCTTGAAGCATTTTTTTGGCATTTGATCCAAAAATTTTGTAGACATTTTCACATTTGATTACTGTCTCAGCCATAAATCTCAATTAAGTTATATGAAAATAAGGTAAAATTAAATCCATAATATTGTAACCATTTCCCCTTAAAAATTTTTAATAAAATAAACTCTAGTATCAATTCCAGTACTCAAGAAACTTAGGGCCTCACCACTAACAGTTATCGATTCATTTACTCCTACATTATTTCCACTTACCGTAAAACCTGCAAAACACTTATTTTTTGTGTCATCCCATTTTACAAACGTCTCATCAATTTTATTTCCATTAATTGTATAAATTTCATGAGCTCTAAAATTTAAAAAATTTGCACCCATTATCGCACGTTGTGGGATCAACTTTGTTGCCTTACAAACTTTTTCATATACTTCATCACTTAGTTTAAAATGATCAGTGCCATCAAATGTAACTAATATGCCAGAGGGAAGTTTTGAAATAAGCTCACTTAGTTTTTTCTCTTGAGCAATTCTTTCCTCCTCAAGTTTCATTTTTCTAACCAATTCATCACCTCCACCAAACATAATATTTAAAACGAAAAAAGATGATATGACTATTAGGATAATAATTACTAACCCACCAAATTGTTTAGTGAATTCAGGTAAATTTTTAATCTTATCTAAGTTACTTTCTTTTGACATTTAATCTTGTAATTTACCATTTTTCCAAATTCCAGATTTCACTGATCCATCAGCCCAAGTAAAAGTTCCTTTACCATTCATAAATCCTTTGGCCCATTCACCTTCATAGGTTGACCCATCGGGAAAAGTCAAAATACCAATTCCACTCCATTCACTATTCTTGAATTCGCCTTTGTAAATATATCCATTTGGCCAAGTCTCAACACCTTGACCATTTTTTTTTGTACCTACCCACTCTCCTTCGTAAGTTGTTTTGTCAGTGTAAACCCACTTACCAAAACCATTTTCACAATTACCCTCCTTACATCCAGTGCTTCTAGCTAAAGCAACTGATGAAATTAAGAAACTTAAAATTATGGTAAGAAGAAATTTTTTCATTAGCATAGTTTACACAAAAACAATTAAAAAAAAATTAGACTTTTTTGTCATTTTCAGTGCAAGAATAAATAGAAATATATTTTTCAGAATTTTCACTTTTTATATTTTTGGTAATTTCGTGAATTAATTCACCTGTTTTCCTAGTGATAATACCTGACTCAGAATAATTTTTTTCTTTATCGATAGATTTAAATAAAACCACATCTTTATTTACAACTTTTACATTTAATGATGCAGACTCAGAAAGAAATAATGTTAATCCTGTTATAAAAAGAGTTTGTGGTTTTTTTGATTCAATTTTAAATTTGTCTAAATCTTTTTCTTTTAAATCTTTTGCCAGAAAAGTTTGATAATTATATTCAGAATTTTTAATGATTTTTTTTTCTAGTGAACACTTGAACTCAAGATTAATGTCTTCATTAATATTTATATCTTTTGCTAAAACTCCATTAAAAAAAAAGAAATTAACAAATATAAAAAGTAATATTTTAATCATAAATTTCATCTAAAAAAAAATCTCCCCCAACGTTGTTGGGAGAGATTTAAAGATTTAATAGCTCTTAACCTTATTTAGTAAAAGCTTGCCAAACTTTCTTATTGTCTGCTAACCATTTTTTAGCTGCATCCTCATGAGTCATTTTGTCAACGTCAACTAAAGCTGCCATTGCACCAATTTGACTTGTTGAGAACGAAAGTTTTTTAAATGCCGCTGCTGCTTTTGGATGAGTTTTTGGAAAGTCAGCATTAACTGCTTTTTTCAAATAACCATCTGGCGAACCACATTTTCCATCACCACCATCCTCTGGTCTACAACCAGCTGTGTATGGAGGAAAGTCAATAAATGTAAAACCAGCACCATCAGTAAAGTTTGGTGTCCAGTTAAAGATGATTGTTCCTCTTCCTTCTTTTTCAGCTGCAGCTAACTCTGCCCATAAAGCATCTGCACTTCCAGCAAATTTAACCCACCAAAGATCACCTAAACCTAAAGCGTCAACTCTTTGTGGAATTAAATCACCATGCCATGTTTGTGGACCTTCCAACATTCTTCCTTTTCCATTTGGAGAGTCAGGTGTTGTGAAGTTTTTTGCACAATCTGGATTTTTTAATGCTGTCCAATCTGGTAAACCAGGACATAATCCTTTTTCAGCAACCCAATTAGGATAACCCATATCCTCTAGAGTTCTTGCCTCATGATCTCCCCAATCTAACAAACCACCTTTATCTAAAGCAGTTGTGAATGATTTACCAAAAGCAGATTCCCATACCTCGTGAGATATAGTTACATCACCAATTCTAATTGACTCGTATACTGCTTGAGAGTCAGCATTAACGTATTTTACGTTGTTACCCATACTTTCGAACATTCCACCAATGACATAGGCCATTACAATTTGACTTGACCAGTTATGTGTTGGAATAACGATGGGTTTTTTACTATCTGCATTTGCAATACCAGCGAAACTTACAGCTGAGATTATCATTGCAGATATAAATGATATTATTTTTCGCATTTATTCCCCTTTCTTAATATTAAGTGTGAATAGTATGTGCCTAAGTAAAATGATAGTCAACTAATAGATATTTATATAATATAATAATAGATATAAAAAATGTCGCTGACTACATTAGATATAAAAGAACCTGGTCTAAACATACTACCACCTGGAGTTGAAAGACACGTTGTAAACGCTGGTGGGCTAACTGGTTTACAAATTTTTCCAGATGACGAAATAGAAATCATTAATGATGAGGGAAATCAAATTTGTGAAATAATTTGTTTCGACAAAGATGGAAAATCTGAACTCGCAATTTTAAATTTGAAAGAAAATAGCGACAAAAGTTTTATTAAAGAGATTTTAAAAAAAAAGGATGAAAGTTCTTTAGCTACAAATTTTCAATTAAAAAAAAGAAATCTAGATTTAAATAAATCGCACTCTTCAATTTTATTTGATGAAAAAACACCTAGTGGTGAAAAAATTAAATTAAAATCTAAAGATAAGTGCTACGTTATTTTCTCTGCACCACAAAATGACATGTTGGTAAGTGAACAAAATCCATCTGGTGATTTAATATTATTTATAAAAAGAGCTAAAATTACGAATGATAAAGAATTATCAATAATTCCTGACCCAGTGTTTGAGCCACATTACGAAAAAAATATTGATAGGCAAACTGCTATTTCCTTTCAGGTAAAAGAAGGTGATTACATCCAAATTATTAGTCCAGCAGGTAGACAATGCTCTGACTTTGTTGCATTTGATACAAGAAAACTTGATAAAAAAATTGAAAAAGGACTTGATTGGCAGACCACACGAACCTTCATGGGTAATACTTTTCCTGGGCCAGGATTGTTCTCAAAATTTTATGACACAGATCATGAACCTTTAGTTGAAGTGATAAGAGATACAGTTGGCAAACATGATACTTTTAATTTAGCTTGCACATCAAAATATTACGAAGATGCAGGTTATTTTGGTCATCCAAATTGTTCGGATAATCTAAACAATGCGATGGCCGCATATGGAGTTGAAAAACAAAAAGGTTGGCAAGCAATTAATTTATTTTTTAACACCTCAGCAACTGGTTTAAATTCTGTCATTTCTGATGAGTCATTTGCAAGACCTGGAGATTATGTAATGTTTAGAGCATTAAAAGATTTAACTATTGGAACGACGGCATGTCCAAGTGATATTGATGCATGTAATTCATGGAATCCCACGGATATTTTTGTTAGAACCTATGACAAAAAAAAAGAATTTTCAAAATCATTTGCTTTTAGAATGAAAACAGACTCCGAAAAAAAACTTACTAGAAATTCTGGTTTTTATGAAAGAACATCAAAATTAACTAGGAATTTTATTGATGCTAGAGGTTTTTGGCTTCCAAATGACTACACAAAACATGGTGTGGTAGAAGAATATAATGCGTGCAGAGAGAATGCTGTTTTAATCGATTTATCGTCATTGAGAAAATTTGAAATTATAGGTCCAGATGCTGAAGAATTAATGAATTATACTTTAACTAGAAATATTAAAAAACTTGCTGTTGGACAAATTGTTTATTCAGCAATGTGCTATGAAAATGGAATGATGTTCGATGATGGTACTTTATTTAGATTAAGTGAAACTGGATTTAGATGGATTTGTGGAGACGAGTATGCAGGAGAGTGGCTTAAAGAAGTTGCTCAAAAGAAAAAGTTCAAAGTAAATATAAAAAACTCAACAGATCAAATTAGCAATGTTTCCATTCAAGGGCCGAAAAGTAGAGAAATTTTAAAAAAAATGATTTTTGCACCTCCAACACAGCCTGCAATCGATGAGTTAGAATGGTTTAGGTTTTCAATTTGCAGAGTTGAAGAACTCCAAGGAATACCATTAATTGTCTCTAGAACTGGTTACACCGGTGAACTTGGTTATGAAATATGGTGCCATCCAAAAGATGCACCAAAAGTATGGGATAAACTTATGGAGTATGGCAAAGATGATAATTTAATACCTGCTGGATTTGCTGCTTTAGATAAATTGAGAATTGAAGCAGGTTTAATTTTGTTTGGAAATGAATTTGATGGTCAACAGGATCCGTTTGAAGCTGGAATTGGTTTTGCAGTACCTCTCAAATCAAAGGAAGAGGATTTTATTGGTAAAAGTGTTTTGAAAGAAAGAAAAGCAAATCCACAAAAAAAACTTGTTGGTCTTGAGTTAATTGGTAAAGAACCTTCGGGTCATGGTGACTGTGTACATGTCGGAAGATCTCAAGTAGGTGTAATTACAAGTGGTTGTTTATCTACTACTCTCAATAAAAATATAGCTTTATGTAGAATTGACAATCAATATTCTGAAATAGGCACTGAGGTAGAGGTGGGTAAAATTGATGGTCATCAAAAAAGAATTTCTGCTAAAGTAGTTGCTTTCCCACACTTTGATCCTAAAAAAACCAGAGTTAGATCTTAATGCCCAAAACAGCAAAAGATTTATTAGAATTTTGGGAAGATCAGATGAAACTTTCTCACATGTCTAGTAACTATTTTTTTAGAAAATCACCTTCGCATTATCATATGATGCTTTTAGTTATGCACGCTTATAAGTATAAAGAAGACTTAACAGTCGAAGAATTAAAGACTAAATTGTTTAAAACTTCACGTCCTAAGTCAGCTTTAATGATTAATGAGGCATGTGAAAAAGGTTTTTTTTTCTTAGAAAAAACTTCTGGAGACCAGCGAAAAAAGCACATAAAGCCAAGTGTATCTTTTATTGAAGAGTTTAATAAATACATTGAAACCCTTAAACATCTAAGCTTTTAAAGCTTTATTATTTTTACTTATATTTTTTATATATATAAAAAATTATATATTTACGTCGCATGAAAAATAAAGATGTGTGTATGTCATTACCGACAAAAGCAAAAGTAGTAATTATCGGTGGGGGGATCCACGGATTAAGTACTGCTTGGAAACTATCCGAAACGTATAAAAATCCTGGAGATATTGTTGTTTTAGAAAAGAAAGATACTGCGGCAGGTGCGAGCGGCATAGCTTGTGGTGTTGTTAGAAATAATTATTTCCAACCAGCAATGAGAGAATTAATGGCCCATTCAGTTTCAGTTTGGGAGAGTGATCCAAAAGCATTTAAATATAATCCAGTTGGTTATTTGCAAATATCACCTGAGGTTATGCATGAGGATGTCGCCAGTATTTATCAACAACAAAAAGCAATTGGTTATGAGTCTGAATTTATAGAAGGTGAAAAAGATTGCATGAATTATATGAAAGGTATCTTTGATGATTGGCAAGCTCAAGGAATCACATCTATTCTGCATGAAAAAAAAGGTGGGTATGCTTTTAATAAAGATTCAATTAAAGCACTTGAAAATAAATCTACCTCAAATGGTGTTCAAGTGATGAAGGGTGTTAGAGTTACAGGTTTTAAAAGAGGAAGTAATAGTAAAGCTGTAACTGGAGTAGAAACAGACAAAGGGACAATTGATTGTGAACAAGTCGTAATTGGAGCGGGACCTTGGGCAAGAGATTTTTGGAACATGTTAGAGCTACCAAAAACTGCAAACATCAAAGGCAAAGATGGTAAGATGCATGTTACTGACATGTGGACTTACTGGATGCTCCAAGAGGGTGTTATTGGAGTAGAACCAGATTTCTTAAAAACAAATGATGGCAAACAACCGCCTGTGGTTCATGTCGACTCTACTGCACCATTATATTCAGATAAAACAAAAAAATTAATTACAGATAAAATTTGGGGGATTTATTACAAGCCTGATATAGAAGGGTTAGGTGTTCAAGGAGGAACTTCTCCTTATATTGTTAAAAAACATTTTGATAAAGTTAACGTTGATCCATATGGGATTGAGTCACCAGAATATCAAACAACTGATGCTTTTAGTGAAATGTGGTGCTCAGCTTTAGCTCATTGTCAAAAAAGATTTGAAGGGAAATCAGGCCTGTATAGAAAAGGTCCTTCAGGTGGACTTGGATGTATGACCCCTGACTCTTTTCCGATCTTCGATAGATTTTTTGAAAATGTTTATATGATTGCTGATGCTAACCATGGATACAAAATGATTGGTGTTGGCGAACTGGTGGCAAAAGAAATTCTTGGTACTGAAAGTGATTTATTAAAACCATTTAGATTCAACCGTTACGAGAAGGGAGAATTACACCCTACTTCGAACAGTCCGTTTCCTTGGAGCTAAACTTCAAGCCTAGACACTAATAAATTTTTCAGTTACGCTTGAGTAAATTTATAATTCATTGAGGGGAAAATGACGGATCTAGAAAAACACGTAAACCGACCAGGTAGAGATAAGCAAGTCAAAAAAGTCAGAGAAAAAATAAACGAATTAGGAATAACCTATATTTATTATCAATTTATTTCTGTAACAGGAAGAGTGGTTGGAAAAGGAATACCCGCTGATCATTGGGAAAGAACAGCTGAAAAAGGTTTCCAATTAGTTTACGGAGCAACTGCGAACTTATTTTTAGATCGACACAACAACTATATTGGTTATGGACCAGAGGCAATGGAATTGGTTGGAATTCCTGACCCTGAAACTTTTTGTCAGTTACCGTGGGATAAAAGAGTTGGAAGAGTTTTTGTAACTTGTTTTAGAAACAGAGAAGAAAGAAATAATCCTGGAGGTCATTTAACTTCTGATTGCAGAGGAAATTTAAGAATTTTCATGGATGAATTTCAAAAGAAACATGGTTTAGAGCTAAGAGTAGGAACTGAGCCAGAAATGATGTGGTTGACTAAAAATGATGATGGAACTCCAACAGGAAAAGGATTTTCTAAACCATTTTGTTATCACATAGACCAATTTGAGTCTTTAAGACCTGTCTTTATGAAGGTGATAGAATATGCAAAAGCAATGGGTCTAGATATGATTCAAGGTGATCACGAAGATGCACCTGGTCAATTAGAATTGAATTGGACATATGATAACGTTTTAAGAAATGCAGATAGACTATCAACTTACAGACAAATATGTGCTCAAGTTGCAAGAGAACATAATCTAATTGCATGTTTTATGACCAAACCATTTATGGGAGTTTCAGCGAGTGGTTGTCATACTAATATGTCTTTATGGAAAGGTGGAAAAGTTAAAACAAATAAACTTGGACACAAATCTTTACCAGGCGTTGAAGAAGTTTTTGGTTATGTTGAAGGTGGAACAAACACTTTCATGCCAGATACTAAGGATATGCAATTACCTGGAAAAATTGGATTACAATCAATAGCAGGTATAATGGAACATTTACCAGCTTTGACAGCATTAGGATCTTCAACTGTAAATTCATATAGAAGATTGTGGGATCAAGGTTTCTGGGCTCCTGTTTATGCTGACTGGGGTTACCAAAATAGAACTTGTGGATTGAGAGTATCTGCACCAGGTAGATTTGAATACAGATCAGTAGACTCAATGCATAATCCATATTTATTAGGTGCAGCCTTACTAAAAGCTTGTGATCATGGAATTAGTAAAAAGATGCAACCAGCTGCTCCAGAGTCTAGAAATATTTATGAAGCTCAAAAGGCAGGTAAAGATGTTAAGAAACTTCCTTTGAGTTTAGGTGAGGCTTTAGAAAGATTATCAGAGGATGAAATCATTAAATCTGCAATGCCTGATGAGATGTATAAAGTTTTCCATTGGTATAAAAATGATGAATGGGAAAGATTTTTAGGTGCAACAACTCAATGGGATTTAGACACCTATTTAGATTGTTTACCATAATAAATACAGAGAGAGAAATATATGTGCGGAATAGCGGGATTAATTCATAGAGGGAAATCATCCAACGTAGGTCATGAACTCCAAGGAATGTTGCAAGCCTTAAAACATCGGGGAGAAGACTCTACTGGTTATGCTTTGTATGGTGATACAGATGGCAAAAATTTCATCATGCGATTTAAAGTTGGTGAAAACGTTGGTGAAGGAAGTACGTCAGTTGCTGAGGATGTGTCTGTATATGATGAAAGAAAGAAAATTGTTGATAGTTATCTTGCAGAGATGGGTGCAAAAATTATTAAAGAAGAAAGAATACTCCCTTACTCATTAAGATATGAGATTGAATACAATAAAAAAGATTTATTAGAGTTTTCACAAAAAATAGAAAGTATTCCTGGTGTTGAAATTTTATCTATGGGTAAATCATTAGAAGTAATCAAAGATCTAGGGAATGCCAAAATGGTTTGCGATAGATATAACTTAGATAAACTTGTTGGTACTCATGCAATAGGCCATGCAAGAATGGCCACTGAGTCTGGTGTAGATATTAAATCTGCCCACCCTTTTTGGGGATATCCTTTCAGTGATGTGTCCGTTGTTCACAATGGTCAACTAACAAACTATTGGAATAATAGAAGAGCTTTAGAAAATAAGGGAATGAGATTTATGTCAGAATGTGACTCTGAATTAATTGCAGTTTACCTTGCTGAAAAAATGAGAGATGGGGCTTCATTAGAAGAAGGGATGAAAGAGTCATTAACAGGTCTTGATGGTGTATTTACTTATTTTGTTGCTACAAAAGATTCTTTGGGAATGGCTAAAGATACAATGGCCGCAAAACCTTTAGTTTTATATGAGTCAGATGATTTAGTAGCAATGGGTTCAGAGGAGATAGCTATAAGATCAATTTTGCCACAAGAAATTGATACTTATGATCCATTCGATGGGGAGGTTAAAGTATGGCAAATTTAAAAAACGTAACCAAAAAAACAAAAGCCCAGGCAATGGGAATGCACTCGGAAGTTTTAACTGGAAGAACTCAACAGAAATTTTTTAATCCAGATGAAGCAGAAAATTTTTATTACTTTGGAACTTATGATGTCGATTTTAACAAAAGAACAGATCTTGATGTAAAAAATATGACAGCAGCTGAAGCTAATAAAGAACTCGATAATTTAATGAGCCAAGGCTATGGAACAATCGTAATTAAAAATCCTCAAGGAAAACATAGTTTGGGAGTTGGAATTTTAAATAAATTGAATTTAATTTTTGAAGGTAGTTTAGGATACTTTGGTATGGGCTCTAGTGATGGTCCGATTGTAAGAATCAATGGAAGAGTTGGCTGGTCATGTGCAGAGAATCTAATGGCTGGAAAAGTTGTAATTGAAAAAAATGCAGGTTCTTGTTTTGGAGCAGCTATCAGAGGTGGTGATTTAATTTGCAAAGGTAGTGTCGGTGCAAGAACCGGCATCGATATGAAAGGTGGAACTATCATTATTGGTGGTGACGCTGGTGCATTTACAGGGTTTATGATGCAAAGAGGAAGAATAATCATATTAGGAGATGTTGGCATAAATTTAGGTGATTCGATGTATGATGGGACAATTTTCGTAGGTGGAGAAATTGGCTCATATGGTAGTGATGCAGTAGATTCAGAGTTGACGCAAAGCGATCAAGATTGGTTAAGAAGAAAACTTAGAGTTGCTGAAATTGGTGAAAACTTTGATGTAAGTAAAATGAAAAAAATTGTAGCTGGTAAAAAACTTTGGAATTACGACAACTTAGAACCTGCTGAGAAAAAAGGAGCAATTTAATGGCTAAGAAAAAAAAGAAAAAAAACGGAAAATCAAATGGTAACGTTGGTGGTAAAGCCGATGTTCACGTAAGCAGCAATGGATCAAGAAACAAAAGTTTACTTGGTCACAACGCTATATTTACCCCAGAGGTAATTGATGACATCCATATTAAATCTCAGTTAGGAAGATACAGAATGCGTGGAATGGCATTAATGAAAAAAATTCCTACATTTGATGATCTAGTTTTCTTACCAGGAACTTTAACTAGGTTTGTAATCGAAGGTTACAGAGAAAAGTGTGAAACCAAAACTGTGATTGGTCCAAGATGTGAGAACCCAATTGAATTAGATATACCAGTTTATATTACTGGTATGAGTTTTGGTGCTTTATCTTATGAAGCTAAAACAGCACTTGCTCGAGGTGCAACAATGGCAGGAAGTGCTACTTGTTCTGGTGAAGGTGGAATGATCCCTGATGAAAGAAGATATTCTGAAAAATGGTTTTACCAATGTATTCAATCTAGATATGGATTTAACCCACATCATGCACAACTAGCAGATGGAATTGAAGTATTTATTGGACAAGGTCAAAAAGTCGGTATGGGTGGACACTTGATGGGTCAAAAAGTTACTGACCAAGTTGCAGAAATGAGATCATTACCATCAGGAATTGATCAAAGATCTCCTGCTAGACACCCAGACTGGTTAGGTCCTGATGACTTAGCTTTAAAAGTTGAAGAATTACGACAACTAACAAAAAATAAAGTGCCAATTCAATTAAAATTAGGTGCATCAAAAGTTTATGATGATGTTCGTATGGCTGCAAAGTGTGATCCAGACTCTATTTACTTAGATGGTATGGAAGGATCAACAGGTGCAGGTCCACACATTGCTGCTGCCAATACAGGTATTCCTGGTATCGCAGCTATAAGAGAAGCAAGAAGAGCTTTGGACGATGTAGGTAAAACTGGAAAAGTTACATTGATTTATGCTGGTGGTGTAAGAGATGGTGCAGATATGGCAAAAGCTTTAGCATTAGGTGCTGATGCAATTGCGATTGGTACTGGTTCAATGATCGCATTAAATTGTAATAAAGACATTCCTGAAGCTGATTTTGAAAAGGAAATGGGTGTTAAAGCAGGTGAATGTTATCACTGCCATACAGGAAGATGTCCTGTTGGTGTTGCAACTCAGGATCCAAAATTAAGAGCTAGATTAAATCCTGATGATGCTGCATTAAGAGTTTATAATTATCTTCACTCAATGACACTTGAAGCTCAATTGTTAGCTAGAGCATGTGGTAAAACGAATATCCATTCTCTAGAACCTGAGGATTTAGCGGCATTAACATCTGAAGCTTCTGCATTAGCTAAAGTTCCATTAGCTGGAACGAACTATACAGTTGGTGTTGATAATTTCCATAAGATCTAAACTTTAATATGGCAAAGAAAAAAAATAAAAAAAAAGAAACTTCTAGTCAGCTAGGTAAAAAAAAAGAAACTGCTAGAGAAAAAATGATTGGTCAGTCGATTGGTTATCGATATGACGTAAATCTTTTGCCTGATTATAAAAAAATCACGCCATTTTTAAAAAAATACATTGAAGCTATGGGATGGGATGATCTTAATTGGTTAGAGGATGTACATATGGGTTATGAGGAAGGTAAACCAGCAGTATTTTGCAGAAATGCAAATGGATGGGTAACAATTCCAAAATCAATTAAGTTACCAAATAACCAACAAGACAGAGACATGATTGCAAGAGAATTGTTAGTTAAATTCCAAATGTCACCAAAACATCCTCTTGTTGATTTGAAAAAAGCTTATCTTAAATTTTAAGTTCTCAATCTAAAGTTGATTTTTTTTTTAAACCTTACACATATGTAAGGTTTTTAAGCTCTGTTTCATTTGTAACATATCTTAAAATTTAATAGGCTTTTAAAAAAACTAATATGGAGAGAGAATATGACTGATCAGTTAGGTGCTCTTACTACTATATTTACAGAATTTTACTACTGGATAACAGTAGTTCTGATGTTTTTAATTCACGTCGGTTTCTGTATGTATGAAGTTGGAGCTTCTCGATACAAACACCATCAACATACTCTTATGAAAAACACGATGCTGATACCTCTAGTAACAGTAACTTGGTTTTTATTTGGTTGGTGGATTTACTGGGCTTTCCCAACAGGACCTGGGATAGCACCTTCAATAATGAACGAAAGTACAGCTTTAATCACTGATGATAGTTTGTTTAGTGCAAAATTTCAGGTGGCAACAAGTAGTATAATGGCAATTAACCTTGGAGATCACATCAATGGTGTTTTCTGGGCTGCTTTTTTATTATTTTCTTGGACTGCTGCATCTATCGTTTCAGGAGCGATTATTGAAAGAATAACAACTTTTGCTTTTGGTATTTTAGCAATAGCAATTGGTTCTGTTTTCTGGACAATCGATGCTGCTTGGGGATGGCATTTTGATGGTTGGATGCTTAAAATTTTAGGATACCACGATGCATATGCATCAGGAGTAATTCATGCGATTGCGGGTGGATTTGCTCTTGGAGTTCTAATGGTTTTAGGACCTAGAATTGGAAAATTCTCATCAAGTGGTGAACCAAGAAATATAGGGCCAAGAAATCCTTGGCTAGTAACAATTGGATTATTTCTGATTTATACTGGTTTCTGGGGATTCTATGCGGCATGTAATATACCGATATTTGATCTTGGACCGGAGTATGGTATGGAAGGTATTTCATATTGGACAGCAACAAACATATATGTAACTCCGACTACACTTAGTGGTATTACCTTTAACTTTCTGATGTCATTATCAGGAGGCTTATTAGCTGGATACTGGATTGCTAAAGGTGATCCTTTCTGGACGTACTCTAGTGGACTAGCGGGTATCATCTGTGCTTCAGCTGGAAATGATTTATATCATCCAATACAATCAATGATCATAGGTATGATCGGTGTTGTTATTTCGTACAAACTACATTATTGGGTTGAGCGTAAGTTCAAAATTGATGATGCAGTTGGTGCAGTAGCAGTTCATGGTTATGCAGGATTTATTGGTTTAGTTATATGTGGTTTTGTTCTAAATGGTTATCCATCATCTGGTTATAGTGTTGGAGCTATGTGGGACGGAACAACTTATGCTTCAATAAATCCTTTAGGAATGTTCTTAGGAGCAATAATAATGTTTTTTGTTCTTGGACTAATTCCAGGCTATATCATAGCTAAAGTTTTACACGGAATGGGTAAACTTAGAATTCCGCGTGAAGTTGAAATAGCCGGACTAGACTATGAAATAATGGAGACTGCTAAGTCAGATGAAAAAGCAGTCGCGTCCGCAACCAGGTAAAGGAGGAAATTATGGCAACAGTTACAAACTGGATTGATCACCTAAATAAACCTGCAGATCAAGTTGCAGGTGCTGTTTATCCTGGTGCTGGATCTAGCGAAGGCTTATTGGTAATACTTGCTATTATCGTGTGGATAGGTTGGCACGTCTTAACTTCAAAATCTGAAAGTGAGGAACTGGAAAGATTGGCGAGGAAAAGACATGGTGCAAACGACCATAAAAGCAATATTACTGATTGGTAATATAAAGTAAAATTTGGGCGCTACATTTCTTTGTAGCGCCCTTTTTAATCTAAAAATCATAATGTCTGACGAGAATAACAATGAAGAACTGAGACCAAGAAAGATGCGTGGCGTAGCTTTCCCAAAAGCTAAATACGGAGTTATACTTGCGGTCATAATAATTATAGTTGTAAATTTAGTTTATTATAAAGAAACAATTTTTTCTTTTTTTAAATAACTATGTTACCCTAATCTATGGCAAAAAATTTGTTCAAAATCGCTAAACAAAAAAAGATAAAATATTTTTTAATAAGTTTTGTAGATCTATTTGGAGTTTTAAGATCAAAATTAGTTCCAGCTAATGCAATAAAAGAAATGCAAACATCGGGTGCAGGTTTTGCCGGTTTTGCTGCATGGCTTGACATGACACCAGCAGACTCTGATATGTTTGGTATTCCTGACCCAGATAGTTTAATTCAATTACCTTGGAATAAAGAAGTTGGTTGGTTGGCATCAGATCTTTGGATGAATGGGAAACCTGTTGAGGCCTCACCTAGAGTAATGCTCAAGAAACAAATTAAAGAACTTGCAAAACGTGGTTTAACGATGAAATCTGGTGTGGAGTGTGAATATTTTTTAATTTCAGAGGACGGAAAATCCATTGCAGATCCAAGAGATACACAATCAAAACCTTGTTATGATCAATCTGCATTAATGAGACGATATGAGCTTATAAAAGAAATTTGTGATTGTATGATAGAAATGGGATGGGGTCCTTATCAAAACGATCATGAGGATGCTAATGGTCAATTTGAAATGAATTGGGATTATTCAGATTGTTTAACAACAGCTGATAGACATACTTTCTTTAAGTATATGGTAAAAACAATTGCTGAAAAACACGGACTAAGAGCAACATTTATGCCTAAACCTTTTCAAAATTTAACAGGCAATGGTTGTCATGCGCATATTTCTGTTTGGCAGGGTAAGAAAAATAAATTTTTAGATCCAAAAGATATACTTGGTTTAAGTAAAATGGCATATAATTTTTTAGGAGGAGTGATCAAGAATGCCTCATCGTTGTCAGCTTTCTTTAATCCAACAATCAATAGCTATAGAAGAATAAATGCCCCACCAACAAAATCAGGAGCGTCATGGTCTCCAAGTAGTATTTCTTACACAGGAAATAACAGAACTCACATGATAAGAATTCCTGATCCTGGTAGATTTGAATTAAGATTAATGGACGGGTCTGCTAATCCGTATTTATTACAAGCTGGAGTTTTAGCTGCTGGTTTACATGGTTTAAAAAATAAGATCAATCCAGGAAAACCTTTGCATTGTAATATGTATACGGACTATAAAAAATATCCTAACCTTCCAAAACTTCCAAATGAATTGAAACAATCACTAGTACAATTAAAGAATAATAAGGAAATGAATAAAAGTTTTGGTAAAGATACTATTAATAGCTTTGTTAAGCTAAGAAGTTCAGAGATTAAAGAATTTAATAGGAAAGAAAAATTTAATAAGTCAAAACCCGTTACTAAATGGGAAAGTCAAAATACTTTAGATTGCTAAAGTGAATTGGAAGTTAACGAAATTTTTAATCAACGGCAATTTTAAATTCAAAAGAAATTATGTCCTTAAATATTTACCTTCCACTATGCTTTCCAATGCTTTTAATTCAATTTCTAGCTGGAGAAATTATAGAGCTACTCCTCTATTAAAACTTAATAAACTTCAAAAAAATTTAAAGCTCAACAATATTTTTTACAAAGATGAATCTAAAAGGTTTCATTTAAAATCCTTCAAAGCCCTTGGCGGTGCTTATGCAGTAGAAAAAATATCTAAAGGGAAAAAAAATATTACAATTTCCTCTGCAACAGCAGGTAATCATGGTAGATCGGTTGCGTGGGGAGCGCAAAGATTAAAATTAAAATGTAAAATATTTGTAAGCCAATATGTGAGTGCAACAAGAGTAAATGAAATTAAAAAATTTGGTGCTGAAGTTATAAGAGTTAAAGGGGATTATGAAAACTCCCTAAGAGAATGTCAAAAACAATCAAAAAAAAATAATTGGAAAATTGTTCAAGATGTATCAACAAAAAATTATAAGTATGTTCCTCAACTTACTATGGCGGGATACTCAATCGTGATAAAGGAAATCTCTAAACAAACTAATCAGTATATAACTCATATATTTCTACAAGCAGGTGTTGGAGGATTAGCAGCTGGTGTGGTTGCTGGTGTTGCAAAATATTTTAAAAGAATACCTAAAATTATAATCGTCGAACCTGATCAAGCTGATTGTGTGCTTCAAAGTATTAAAAGTAATAAACTAAAAAAGATTAGAATTAAAAAAGAGAGCATTATGGGTGGAATGTCGTGTAATGAGATGTCTTTGGTACCATGGCAAATATTAAAAAGTGCCAGCGATTGTTGTGTATCGATCTCAGATAAAAATATTGCAAAAACTATAGCCGGCCTAAAAGATAAAAAGTTCAGCAAGATTTCTATTACAGGTGGTGAATGCGCAGCTCCAGGCGTTATCGCTTTGATAGGAATATGTAATAATATTAGAGCTAAAAAATTCCTTAATCTTAATGAAAGCTCAAATATTCTAGTCATAGGATGCGAAGGAAATGCAGATGTAAAACTTTACAAACAACTGCTATCTAAAGGTAGAAAATAGAATTTCTATGACAAAAAACGCTATTACATGGATCAGAGAAGATTTTAGAATTGAGCACAATCCAGCTCTTGCCTATGCTACGCAAAATCATGAGAATGTAGTTGCTTTATACATTTATAATAAAGCTGACTTTGATAATAAAAGAGAAGCGCAAAAATGGTGGCTCTGTAAATCTTTAGAAGTATTTCAGTTAGAACTATTGAAATATAAAATTAATCTTCAAATATTAGAAGGAGATGAATTAGAGGTTTTTTCAAAAATAAAAAAAAAAGATGATGTTTCAATATATTGGAACAAAATTTATGAGCCTGACGTAATTGCTAAGGGGAAAAAAATTAGAGATGTCTTTATTAAAAATGAAATCGAATTTAAGTATTTTAAAGGAAATATTTTAAATGAATTTCAAGAAGTAACTAAAAATGACGGAACTCCTTTTAAAGTCTTTACCCCATTTTGGAGAAATGCTGAGCAAAAATTTTTAGGCTTACCTCCAAGCAAAAATTACGTCGTTAAGAAAAAAATAAAAACGTACTCTTTGTTTAAAAATTCTATTGAGCCAACAAAAATTCTGCCAAAAAAAAACTGGTATAAGAAATTTGAAAATTATTGGAATGTATCTGAAAATGACTCGAAAAAGATCTTAAATAACTTAATTGCAAATAAAATAAAAGATTATGGAACTGCTAGAGATTATCCATCAATAGAAGGTACATCCAAGTTATCTCCTTATATTAAACATGGACAAATACATGTAAATACAATTTGGAATAAGTGTAAAGAGATGAAATCTAAAGGGATTGGTTATAGAAAATATATTAATGAATTGGGCTGGCGTGAATTTTCACATAGCTTAATAAATTATTTCCCAGAGTTTTTAAAAGGAAATTATAGAAAGGAATTTGATAGATTTCCTTGGGTAAAGAATGAAAAATTTTTAAAGGCTTGGAAATCTGGAATGACAGGTTATCCAATTGTTGACGCTGGTATGAGAGAACTTTATGAAACAGGATGGATGCATAATAGAATTAGAATGGTAGTTGGATCTTTTTTAGTAAAACATCTAAGGATAAATTGGACTGAAGGAGAAAAACATTTTCGAAACTGCTTACTTGATTTTAATAAAGCTAATAATGTTGCACAATGGCAATGGGTAGCAGGTTGCGGTGCAGATGCTGCACCTTATTTTAGAATATTCAATCCGATTCTTCAGGGAGAAAAATTTGATAAAGATGGTGTATATGTAAAAAAATGGATACCAGAATTAAGTAAAGTCCCAAAAAAATTTATTCATAAACCTTGGGAAATGGAGACTAAATATCAAGAAGCTATTGAAACAATAATTGGAAAAAATTATCCAAAACCCATTGTCGTTCACGAAGAAGCTCGTGCTGCTGCTCTTAAAGCTTTCCAAAGCTTAAAAAATTAGGCTTCACCAAAAAAATGATGAATTATAGTTCTTGTTTGTGGATTCAATCTATGTTCAAAAAGATATATTCCTTGCCAAGTACCTAGTAATAGTTCTTTATTTTTGACACTTAATGAAATTTGATTATTAGTAAGAGCAGACTTGATATGTGCCGGCATATCATCTTTTCCCTCAGTAGTGTGAATATATAATTTATTATTCATCGGCACCAATTTGTCAAAATAATTAATTAAATCAGTCTGCACATCTGGGTCAGCATTTTCTTGAACAATAATCGAGGCGCTCGTATGCTGAATACTTAAATTTAAAATTCCATTTTTAAAATTGTTTTTTTCAATCCAATTTAATGTTTGATCAGTAAATTCATATAATCTTTGACCACTAGTATTTATTTTGAGATTATAAAATTCTTGTTTCATATTAATAATTTTTTGATGTTAACTCAAATAAACGGCTAATTGTACGTTTAAATGGTTTTTCTAAAGACTTAGAGCTCGACAATTTTTCTAAACTTTGTTCAGCAGTGACTGCTATTGCTCTATCTTTATCGTAAATTACATCAATAAGGGTTATGAACCTTTGTTGTTGATTTGAGTTGATATCATTAAATTCTGGTACATTTTCAATTATTATAAATTCAGAACTTTCAGCAATTTTTAAATAATCTTCACCACCTAGATTTTGATCACACAATTCATCAAAATGAAACTTTGAAATCCCTTCATAAAAATTTTTTATTTCAAAATTTCTACCTTTGATATTCAAAACTTTTCGAGATAATTTTTTATTTTTAGTAATTATTCTAGAAAACTTATTTATCTTAAAATTAGTTTCTTGGTTTAAAGGATGGAAATATCTTCGTTTTTCGGTTTCTTTGATTTTTCTGTAATCATCATCAATTATCAACTCATGCTCTATTGATTTTTCCTGCATTGTTTGAATAAAGGGTTTAAATTGATCTCTTTGTAGCCCATCTTTATACAACTCTGATATTTTTGTGTTTGAGGTCACAATAACCTTAATATTTTGATTAAATATTTCCTGAAATAGTTTGCCTAATATCATAGCATCGACAATATTGGTAACTTGAAATTCATCAAAGAAGATGAGTGAAAATTTTGATTTTAAATCTTTGACAAATACAGTAATTACATTTTCCTCATTTTGATCTTTATTATCATGAACAAAATCATGGAAGTTTAACATAAATTCATTAAAGTGAAGACGTTGTTTTTTTTGATTAATTAGATTAAAAAAAAAATCTAAAATCATAGTTTTTCCAACACCAACACCACCATAAAGATAAAAACCTTTTTTTGAGGATTGCTTGGAAAAAAAATTCAACAAGTTACTTCTAAAATTTTCTTTATAAAAATTATCTAATTGTTTTACTAAAGTTATTTGATTTGGATTTAACTCTAGATTTTCTGTATTACAATGAGTTTTAAATTTTTCCTCAAGATTTAAAGACATTAATTTTTTTTACTTTTAAAATCAATTCCGTATTCAGATCTTGGTCCTTTCCTTAGTCCAAACGGACCAGATATAAATAATGTTAAAGGCCTTGTCCCAGGTTTTAAGTCTACTCTATGTAAGTTATTTGCAGATCTAAATCCTATATAACCAGGCGGTCGCCAGAATTTTCCTGTGCTTAATGTCTCCCAATATCCTCCTCTAAGTATTATGGTGATATATGGAAATGTATGATTGTGAACACCTTCGCCATGATCATCCGCTAACATTTCATGAATTAGAATATTAAACGGAAACCACTTTGGTCTGTGTCGAAAGATAAGATAATATCTATTCATCCATGGTTTAGCTTCATGATACTTGGGATGTGAAGGACCCCTATCTAAAACAACTTTTTTTCTTCCTATTTTGTCTAAAAATTTTAAAAACATAACTAATCATATTGGGTTATAGAACCATTTTTAACAATAAATAAATTTTCATCATATATTAAAGGTTTTGATAATAAATCTCTGCCAACTTTTTCAATTTTTATAACATTTCCGGCGCTTAAACTTATAACAATTAAATTTCCATCAGAATTTGTAAGATAAAGATTATTTCCACCTATGGTAAAACCTGTTGGTTTTATTCTTTTTCTTTTTTTTAAATTAAAATTTTTATAAATATCATTAATTCTAATAATATCCCCTTCATTCTTTTGAATTGTAAAAAGATAGCCGTTATCAGACACAGTAAAAATGAAATTTCCAATTATAATTGGTTTAAGAATAGAGTTAATTTCACTCATCCAATTCATAGTACCTGATTTTAAATCCACAGAGTAAAATTGATTTTTATTATTAGAAAAATAAATTGAGCTTCCATCACTAACTAGTTTTGAGAAATTAAAATTATATGTTTCATTCATAATACTGCTTGTTTGTGTTGGGAGCTGCCATTGAATTAAACCAGATAAAATATCAACTGCAGTTATATCCCCGAGGGAATTATTATATATCACTAAATTATCTTTAATTAACACTGAGAATTTTGAATTAGACACAGTAAAAGAATCTTCAGTTTTTATATTCCAGCACTCTGTACCATCTTTTAAGTAAAAACATCTCAGGGTATTTTTAAAATCAACTACAAAAAATTTGTCCTTAAAAATTTTGATTTCTGAATTAAATGGATATTCACTTTTTTTCGACCAAATTAAATTTCCAGTTTGTAAATTAATACTTGAAACTTTTGCTATACTATCTGCAACTAATAAATTTTTATTTGTCATTGCAAATGATAAAGTGGGATGAATTTTCTTTTCTGTTTTTGTATAGAAGTTATTTTTCCAAAAAACTTTTTTATTATCATTAAACCTAATAATAGTTCCTTTTTTTTCAAAAACTATTACGCCATTATCTAAAATCAGTGGCTCAAAATTAAATTGATTAAAATTTTCTAGTTTTGAAAATTTATATTGATTAACTTTATTCAGTTGACCATTATATTTTGACGATCCAAAATTATTTAGTGGATCAAAAATTTTGTTATTTTGCTTATTTTTTGATAGATCTAACTTTAATAAAGGATTAAATTCTGTTGAAATTATCTTTTTTTCGGTAAGAATTTTTTTAGAGACCTTATTTTCATTTTCAATTTTTTCTTTTTTATTCCATATTCGTGAATTTTCATTCAGAGAGCAATTAGATAAAAAAATTGAAAATATTAATATTACAAATATTTTATTCACTCAAATCTCTGTTTAGTCTTTTTTGTGTTTCCTTGAGTATATCCAAATTAGCGTTTTCTAAAGTAATTATTTGACTGAAAAATTCTTTGGATTTTTGCTTTTCACCTTTAGAGTAAAAGTACTCTGCTATCAAATATAAAGCATGAGACTTCCAAACACTTTTTGAATTAATTACAGGATTTAAAATTTCTAAAATTTGACCTTCATTGATTGTATCAGCATTGAAAAGAGCTTTTTTATAAATAATAAGATACTTAATTTCACTATCTAATGAAGTTTTGTTAATCAATATATCAAACAAGCTATTAATTTTATTTTTATCACTCACTAACTCATTATCTATTAAGTAATACAAGGCCAATGGAGAATAGGTTGGATCTTTATTTTCTACTATCTCTTGCATCGCTGATACTATCCCAGAATTATCTCCATTCTTATGTTTAATGATTGAACTATTATACTTATCTGAAATTTTAATTTTATTTTTATCTTGATAGATTTGAAATGAGTAAAAACCTAACAGAATTAATATCAAAATGATTAAAAAAGATATGAGTAGTTTTTTATTTTTTGTAAAAAAATCTTTTATTCTCTGATTTCTAGTATTGCTATTAATAATTGCTATATCTTCATCCATAATTAAATCATATTTCGAAGGACGTATTGTAATATGCCTCCATTTTTGTAATACTCTAACTCATTTTTAGTATCTATTCTACAGAGTGCTTGGATTGTTTTAATCTCACCTGAAGCATACTTAATTTCTATTTTAACTTTATCAGAAGGATTAATTCCATTTTCAAGATTGATTATACTTATTAATTCTGAACCAATTAATTTTAAGTTTTTCCTATCAATATTATCAATAAATTGTAATGGTAAAATACCCATCCCAATTAAGTTAGATCTATGAATTCTCTCAAAACTTTCAGCAATTACAGTTTTTACTCCTAAAAGTTTAGTTCCTTTCGCTGCCCAATCTCTTGAAGAGCCAGTTCCATATTCTTTACCACCGATAACAACTAAATCTGTTCCTCTTTTTTTATATTCAACAACTGCATCATAAATTGGCATCACTTTTTTTTCTGGGTAAAGCGTTGTAAATCCACCTTCTTTGCCAGGTGCCATCTCATTACGTATTCTAATATTAGCAAATGTTCCTCTCATCATTACTTCGTGATTTCCCCTTCTAGCACCATAAGAATTATAATCTTTCGGTAAAATTTGATGTTTCATAAAATATTCACCTGTAGGACTTTCTTTTTGAATGTTACCAGCAGGGGAAATATGATCTGTTGTTACCATGTCACCCAAAATTAATAATGGGCGAGCATCATGAATTTTTTTAAAACCTTCAGGTTGATCTGGAAGATTTTCAAAAAAAGGCGGTTTTTTTACGTATGTAGAATTTTCTTCCCAATTATAAATACTACTTTTCTCTGTTTTAATTTGTTGCCATTGTTTTGGTCCTTCAGAAACGTTTGAATATCTCTTCACAAACATTTCTGGGTTTAAAGATGATTTTAACACATCTTCAATTTCTTTATTTGATGGCCAAATATCTTTCATAAAAATATCTTTGCCATCTTTATCTTTACCGAAACTATCTTTATACAAATCAAAATTCATATGACCAGCAAGAGCATAGGCAACGACTAATGGAGGTGAAGCAAGATAATTTGCTTTTATATGTGGAGAAATTCTACCCTCGAAATTTCTATTGCCAGACAATACTGAGACTGCATAGATATTTTCTTTTTGAATAGAGTCGACTATTTCATCGGCTAGTGGACCAGAATTTCCAATACACGTAGTGCAACCATAACCCACCAAATGAAAACCAAGTTTATCTAAATAAGTATTTAATCCTGCTTTCTCCAGGTAATCTGTAACAACTTGTGAGCCCGGTGCTAATGAAGTTTTAACCCAAGGTTTTACCTCCAATCCTAATTCTACTGCTTTCTTGGCTAAAAGTCCCGCTCCAATTAAAACATTTGGATTAGAAGTATTTGTACAAGATGTAATTGCTGCAATTAAAATAGATCCATCTTTAATTGAATATTCTTTATCTTTAACTTTTGAAACTGAAAAATCTTTTTTACCAGTTACTTCAGAAAAACTTTTCTTAAAACTAGTTGAAGCATCAGTTAATAAGACTTTATCTTGTGGTCTTTTTGGTCCTGAAATAGTAGGAACAATAGTTGTCATATCTAAAGTCAAAGTGTCAGTAAAATCAATATCTTCACTAGACCACAAACCCTGGGCTTTCGCATATTCCTCAACTATTTTTACTGTCATTTCATCTCTGCCAGAAAATTTTAAATACTTTAAAGTTTCTTCATCTATTGGAAAAAATCCACAAGTTGCTCCATACTCTGGAGCCATATTTGCAATTGTTGCACGATCAGCTAAAGTTAAATTCTTTAAACCATCGCCAAAAAATTCTACAAACTTTCCAACCACACCTTTGTCTCTTAACATTTTAACAACTGTTAAGACTAAATCTGTTGCAGTAGTACCTTCTGGCATTTTATTTTTTACTTCAAAACCTATTACTTCGGGAATAAGCATTGAAATAGGCTGACCTAACATACCCGCCTCAGCTTCAATACCACCTACTCCCCATCCTAAAACTGAAAGTCCATTAACCATGGTAGTATGACTATCGGTTCCTACTAATGTATCTGGAAAAAGATAACTCTGTCCCTCAAACTCTTCACTCCATACTACTTTGGATAAATATTCTAAATTAACTTGATGACAAATTCCAGTACCTGGAGGAACTATTCTAAAGTTATTGAATGCTTGCTGACCCCATTTTAAAAAAGAATACCTCTCACCATTTCTATTAAATTCAATTTCAACATTTTTGTCGAATGAATCTGCCTTAGCAGACTGATCAACTTGAACTGAATGGTCAATAACAAGATCTACTGCAGAAAGTGGATTAATTGTATTAGGATCTTTATTTTTTTCTTTCACAGCCTCTCTCATAGCTGCCAAATCAGCCACTGCAGGAATTCCTGTGTAATCTTGTAGTAATACTCTTGCAGGTCGATAGGCAATTTCTGTTTTAGATTTTTTTGTTTTTAACCAATCTTTAATTGCCCCAATTTGATTTTTTGTAACCGATACATCATCTTCATATCTTAACAAATTTTCTAACAAAACTTTAAGGGATTTCGGTAATTTAGAAATACCCTCCAAACCATTTTTCTCTGCTTTCTTTAATGAATAAAATTTAAATTTTTTATTATTTATTTCTATATCAGAAAGAGTTTTATAAGAGTTAATTTTACCTGGTTTCATAATTTATATATAAAATGTAATTATGCTTAATAAAAGAAGCCCTGACATAACATAATTAAAGTACTTAATAAATTTATCATTTGTCGCAAATTTCCTCAAAAATTTACCGACAAATGTCCACAAAGTAATACTTGTGACAGAAAATAGAAAAGCAAGGCCAACTATTTGAGTCGCATAACTTATATAATTAACCCCTAATTCAACATAAGTAGAGACAACAATAATTGCAACAGTAACACCTTTGGGATTTAAATATTGAAATAAAAAGGTTTCAATAAATTTTACAGGGTTTTCTTTTTGAGTTTCATTTGAAGAGGTTGAAAATGCAATTTTGTAAGCTAGATAAATTAAAAATAAAGTCCCAAGATATCTAATGACTATTTGAATGATGGGAAATAATTTAAAAACATTAATTAAACCTATCGACAAGAACAAGACTAATGAGGTAAATCCTAAAGTCACACCAAGAATATGAGGGATTGTTTTTTTTATCCCAAAATTAAAACCAGAGTAAGATGCAACTACATTATTTGGACCTGGTGTATAAGCTGTGACAAACCAAAATAAAGAAATTGATAATATTTCAGGATGCATACTTAGGCTATTGGAAGACCATTTTCTGATGGTTGAGAAGGATGAACAAGAATCACTTTGCCCTCTCTATCAATTGAACCTAAAATTAAAACTTGAGACACCACTCCAGCAATATTTTTTTCAGGAAAATTACAAACTCCAATAACTTGTTTTCCTTTTAAGTTATCTTCATTATAATAATGAGTAATTTGAGCTGAAGATTGTTTAATGCCTATTTCTTTTCCAAAATCCACCTCAACTACTAAAGATGGTTTTCTAGCTTTCTCATTTTTCTTTACAGAAATAACTGTTCCTACTCGTATGTCAACTTTATCAAATATATCGTATGTTATTTGTTCTTTCATAAATTCAGTATATATATTAGTTATTATTCATGAGTACAGAAATTAATAATGAAAGATTATATGAAAATTGCATCAAAATTTTGACTGATTTAATCGGTTTCAAAACAATTTCTGGAGACGATAATAGTAATTTAATAGATTATTGTGAAGACTATCTTCACAAATTAGGTGCAACCTCATTTAAAACTTTTGATGAAGAAAAGAAAAGAGTAAATCTTTTTGCTACATTTAAGGCAAAAAAAACAAACGGGATAAAACCAATTATCTTATCTGGTCATACTGACACTGTTCCAGTTTCAAAAAGTTGGAGCACTGATCCTTTTAAAGCCACAATCAAAGATGATAAGCTTTATGGTAGAGGTGCATGTGATATGAAAGGTTTTATCGCATGTGTTTTAGCTTATGCGCCAATTTATTCAAAGGTGGAATTAAATAGAGATATCCATTTTTCATTTACATTCGATGAAGAGACTGCTTGTCTTGGAGCGCCCATATTAATTGAGGAGTTAAAAAAAAGAAAGATTCAAGACGGCATATGTATAATTGGTGAGCCAACTAAAATGAAAATTATAGATGCTCACAAAGGTTGTTATGAATATACAACTTATTTTGAGGGTTTAGCGGGTCATAGTTCAATGCCACATAAAGGGGTTAGTGCTGTTGAGTTTGCTTCACGTTACGCAAACAAACTCATCGAATTAAGACAGGACTTAAAAAAAAGAGCTCCTAAAGATTCGATATTCGATCCCCCTTTTTCTACTTTGCAGGTGGGAGGAATATTTGGCGGCATAGCACACAATGTGATAGCTGATAAATGTTATATTGAATGGGAGACTAGACCGGTGGTTAAAGAAGATGGAGTTTTTTTAAATCAAGAAATAGACAAATATGCTAATGAAATTTTATTACCAGAAATGAGAAAAGTATTTCCGAATTCAAAAATAACTAAAAAAATTATAGGTGAAGTCACTGGTTTTGATCGTATTAAAAACTCAGAGGCATGTGAGTTAGTTTCAAGTTTGACTGGGGACAATTCGAGAGAGGTTGTTTCTTTTGGCACTGAAGCTGGCTTATTTCAAGAAATCGGGATGAGTACTGTTGTTTGTGGTCCTGGTTCGATTGAACAAGCTCACAAAGTTGATGAATTTATTGAATTAAATGAAATTAAAAAATGTTTAAAATTTTTAGATGGTCTTAAAAAAAAATCTTCTTTAAATTAATTCCAGCCACCAACAGCTTTCACTTCTAAAAATTCCTCAAGACCGTGTTCACCAGCTTCTCTACCAATTCCAGAATGTTTAAAACCTCCAAATGGTGCATCTACAGCAATTCCAGCTCCATTTACGTCTACCATTCCTGATCTTAACTTTCTCGCAACTCTTTTAACTTTTTCTTTGTCTTGCGTTTGAATGTAATTAGTCAATCCATAAGGAGTATCATTAGCGATCTTAATTGCTTCTTCTTCATTTTCAAAAGGCATTACTGATAACACTGGACCAAAAATTTCTGTTCTTGCAACTTCCATATCATTTTTTACATCAACAAAAACCGTTGGTTTGACAAAGTATCCTTTTTCAAATCCCTCTGGTTTACCAGCGCCTCCTGCAACTAATTTTGCACCCTCATCTATACCCTTTTTAATTAAGGTTTGGATTTTATTATATTGGGTTTCAGAAATAACAGGACCAATATGCTCTCCTTCCTTCTTTGGATCACCTACTTCAAAATTTTCAGTATATTTTTTTAATCTTTCTACAGCTTCATTATACATTGATTTTTCAACAAGCATTCTGGTTGGAGCATTACACGACTGACCAGAATTTCTGAAACATCTTAAAGCTCCTCTTTCAATAGCATCTGGATCAGCATCTTTAAAAATTATATTTGCTCCCTTTCCTCCTAATTCTAGACTTACTCTTTTAAAATCTTTAGCTGCATTTTGTGAAATTAATGCTCCAGCTCGAGTAGAGCCAGTAAATGAAATCATGTTGACGTCAGGATGACTTGTGAGTGCATTACCAGTAGTTTCACCATCTCCATTCACTAAGTTGAATACTCCAGCAGGAAATTTTGTTTCATCAATTAACTCTGCTAGAATCATTGATGATAAAGGAGCAAGTTCAGATGGTTTTAATATCATAGTACAACCAGAGGCTAAAGCTGGTGCAACTTTAAGACAAACTTGATTCATTGGCCAATTCCATGGCGTAATCAAAGCACACACTCCTTTTGGCTCATAAATTAATCTTTGATTAGGAGCATGTTCACCCAAAGGTTTTTCAAATTCAAAATTTTTAAGATATCTAATAAATGATTTTAGATGTGCTGCACCTGTGCCTGCTTGCAGTTTTGTTGCAAAGTCTTTAGGAGCTCCCATTTCTGTGGTAATAGCTGCAGCAATATCTGCCCATCTTTTCTTATAATTTTCATACAATTTTTCTAATAATCTTATTCTTACCTCTTTAGGGGAAAATGCCCAAGTGCTATAAGCTTTTTTCGCTGAACTTACTGCATAATCAATATCTTCTTTATTACCTAAAGAAATAACCGCACAATTTTCCTCTGTAGCAGGATTAATTACTTTTATTTCTTGTTTACTTTTAGAAGCAACCCATTTTCCATCGATGTAAAAATTTTTTTTATTTTCCATACCAGACTCCTAACCTTTCCTTATTTTTTTGCAAACAAATTAGTAAGTTCATAAACAATTGTTGCTGCAGCTAAAGATGTTACCTCCGCATGATCATATGCTGGGGATACTTCAACTACATCTGCTGAGATTAAATTCATTCCTGACAAACCGCGAATTACATTAACCATTTCTCTTGAAGTCATTCCTGCAATTTCTGGTGTACCTGTTCCTGGGGCAAAAGCGGGGTCTAAAACATCTATATCAATTGATAAGTATAATGGATTATCACCAACTCTTTTTTTAATCCTTTCAGCTATTTTATAAGTTCCCTCTGTTTGAAATTCGTCACAATGAATAATTTTAAATCCAAAACTTTCATCATTTTTAATATCATCTCTACTGTATAAAGGTCCTCTAATACCTACATGCATAGACGCATCATCTAAAAATAAATTCTCTTCTCTAGCACGTCTAAATGGAGTTCCGTGCGTATAAGGTGCCCCAAAATAAGTATCCCATGTATCTAAATGAGCATCAAAATGAACTAAAGCAACTGGACCTTTATTAATTTTGTTAACTGCTTTTAATAAAGGAAATGCAATTGTATGGTCACCCCCTAAACTAATTATGCCTCCAGTTTTTTTCAGTAAATCTGTAGCACCTTCTTCAATTTGTTTGATCGCTTCATTAATATTAAAAGGGTTACACGTAATATCTCCAGCATCAGCAACTTGTTGTACTTTAAATGGTTCTACATCATAACTTGGATGATAATTTGTTCTTAAGTGTCTTGAAGCTTGTCTGATGCTTTGAGGACCAAACCTTGCCCCTGGTCTATAACTTGTGCCTGCATCAAAAGGAATGCCAACTATTGCAACATCACAATATTCAACATCTCTCAATTCTGGTAATCGTGCAAAAGTCGAGGGTCCAGCAAATCGCGGTACTTTGGTTCCACTTACTGGTTGGATTGGTTTCTTGGTACTTTTTTTTTTCATCATAAAACTCTATCACATTCTTACAATTTGGAATATCTTCAATAATACTTATTATGAAATTATTTAAGTTCATTTTATTATATTTATTTTTAATTTCTTCTGTGCAAGCAGATACGATTTATCAATTGATTAAAATTCCAAATCTTGAAATTTATAATATTAAAACCACTAATAGTCTGAGATATCTTTACGCTAAACAACCTTTTACAATTGGGGCAGATAATAATATTAATTGTTTTAGACCATCAAAACAAGATTTAGACCAGAAGTATGAAATTATAGAAAAAAATTTAAAAAGATATTCTCAAAGTTTTTTAAAAAAAATAAATTTAAAATATATTGTTCTTTGTGAAGATTTATCAATTTCAGGAATAAATACTGCTGGAATACCTGACAATGTAATGAAAACTCTTATTGTTGATATTAAATTTGATAATAAATATTTTGAAAGAGTATTACATCATGAAGTCTTTCATATAATTAATGATAGTTTTAAGGAAATTTTTAATGAAAAAACTTGGTCAAGTTTTAATTCAGATAGCTTTAATTACGCAAAATGTTCTACTTGTACAAAAAAAATAGGTCTTGATACTTATTCTAAAACTGATGGTTTTATTACTGAATATTCAAAATCAACCGCTTCTGAAGATATGGCAGAAGTTTTTTCTCATTTAATGCATGGAAATTTACCAAAACAAATTGATCCTATTCTTCAAAAAAAGATAGATTTTATCAAATCAGGTTTGCTTAAAATTGATCAAAGTTTTAATTTATGATTCAAAAAATTAAAGCTTCAAAGTCAGAAAAGATAATTTTTTTTTTCTTAATATCTTTAGCTATTTTTTCTTTGAGTTCCTTTTTTTTGATAAAGAATAAATGCTTATTTGTTAAGAATTATAATCCAGAAAAACTTTCTTTTGATAAGCCAAATAATATTGCAATTTTGAATGTTGAATGCGGGAATGTAATTATTGAATTATATCCAAATATTTCTCCGAACGCAGTTGAAAGATTTAAAACATTGGTGAGGTCTAAAGCTTACGACGATGTTGCATTTCATAGAGTAATTAAAGACAGTCTTGTACAGGCAGGTGATTTGGAATTTGGTAAAAAAGGTAATATTGATTATGGAAAAATCGGAACAGGACAATCGGGACTAGGAACCATAAACTCAGAAATAGATGTCCCATTTAACTATGAAAGAGGAAGTGTAGGTCTTGCAAGAACACAAAAATATAATACTGAAGATAGTCAATTTTTCATCACACTCAAAGATGAGCCATTATATGAGAGTGAATATACACCAATTGGGAAAGTGATTTATGGCATAGAGGCACTAGAAAAAATAAAATATCTAAATAAATCTGAATATGTTCTAAGGCCTGACTTTATAAATTCTATTAAAATGTTAATTGACTAAAGGTTTACCAGTAGCCAAGGTGTGTTTAATCCTATCTTGAGTATTTTTAGTTTCAATTAATTTCATAAATGCATCTAGCTCTAATTTAAATAAATCGTCTTCTGTCAACACTTTATCCATAGTCGTGTCTCCACCACTTAAGACGAAAGCTAATTCTTTTGCAACTTCTACCCCATGATCTAAAATTATTTTATCATTATAGAGTTTTTCTAAAATTTTATGCATTTCACCAATAACCGCTTTCCCAGGCAAATTAAACTGAAGTTCATTAGGTGCTTTAAAATCCTTATTATCATCTAAGATTTTTTTTGAAACTTCTAATAAACTATTTCTATTCATAATCTTTTTATTTTCGGGCAGTAAGTATTTCAATGGCTCAGCTTCAACAGGTGATGTTGCTGTTTTTCCATAGCCAATGATATCAAAAACTTTTAATGGTGCATAATTTGAATCTTTTTTTGCCTGTTCTGTATCTAACCATCTAGCTAACATTTCTTTACAACCTCCACCAGCTGGAATTAAACCTACGATAGTTTCAACTAAGCCAATTACAATATTTGTATGAGAGGCAACAAAATTACTTTGTACTAAAACTTCAAATCCACCTCCTAAAGTAAGTCCTGATGGTGCAGATATAACTGGGTGTTTAGAGTACTTAAGATGTTTACATGTTTCTTGGAAATATTTAATAAATTTCTCAATTGATTTAAAATCATTTTTGTCAGCAAATTCCATTGTATAAGTTAAATTTACGCCTGCAGAAAATTGCATACTTTCATTAATGATAATCAAAGGCTTATCGGTTGCTTTCTTTAATGCATCCATTGAGTCGTAATCTAATGCATTAGCTTTGGTGGTAAATTCAACTATATTATAATCATTGAATCTATAAATAGATGCTGAACTGTTTCCATCAACACTCGTTGCTGTTTTTTTAACCTTACCCAGAGTTTCTATTGATGTATATTTTTGCCTTTCACCATAAAAATTTTCATTTTTTGTTTTACTTAAATTTTCTAAAAAATTATTTTCCTTAAAATTTTCAACTTTTTCAAAAAAGTTTTTAACGCCAATCTCCTCTAGCATTTCAAAGGGTCCTTTAGCCCAGTTAAAGCCTAACCTCATAGCCTCATCAATATCATTAAATTCTTTTGTAATTTCTGGGACTAATGATGAAGCATATTTAATAATCTTTTCTAATACTGACCAAGCATATTCTCCATATTTATCATTCCTATTAATTAGACCTTTAAGGTCTACTTTGTCAGATTTTATGTCAATTTTTTTACTTGGAGAATAATCTCCAGTTTGTAGATCGATAGCTTCCATTACTTTGCCACTATCAGTTTTCTTCATTCTATAGAAACCACCTTTGCCCTTTCTACCTGTATATCCAGTTTCAATTAATTTTTTTACTAAAGGAATTTCTTTTGCAACCTCATGAAACTCATCTGTTTCGGGTAACTCTTTGATAAAACTTTTTAGAACATCAGCCATAAGATCGATGCCAATTAAATCATAAAGCCCGAAAACACCTGTTTTTGGGATACCCATTGGCCTGCCAAATATTGCATCCGCTTCCTCTACAGAAAGTTTCATTTTAAATGCTTCAGTCATTGCTATTTGCATAGCGTAAACACCAACTCTGTTACCTAAAAAACCTGGAGTGTCATTACAAATGATGGCTCCTTTTCCAAGCTCAAGTTCACAAAATTCTTTTAATTGATTTATCTTATTTAAGTCATTGTCTTCATTTTTAACAATTTCCAAAAGACCCATATATCTAACTGGATTAAAAAAATGAGTTATACAAAAATCTTTTTTTTGTTCTTTATTTAAATTTTGAGATAAAACTTTAATAGGTATCGAAGAGGTGTTAGATGAAACAATTGCACCATCTTTTCTACTGTCAAAAATTTTTTCATAAATTTGATGTTTGATATCAATTCTCTCCACAACTGCCTCAACAACCCAATCAGCTTGTTCAACAACTGAAAAGTCATCTTCAATATTACCAACTTTAATATTTTTTATTTTAGATTTATCAATTAATAAAGGTGGTCTAGATTTGTGAATTCTTTCTCTGGCATTTTCACTTATTTCAGTTTTTAAATCTAAAAGAGTTACGGGTATATTTGCATTACACAAATGAGCTGCTATTCCACTGCCCATTGTCCCAGACCCTATCACTACTACATTCTTTATCTTCATGGAATTATTTTTCTAACGATTAATACCTCTGAGTCTTTCAGATCTTCTTCGTAAAAGCTCAGCAGTCACTAATATTAATGTTGATAGTATAATTAAACAAGTCGCAACAGCTAGTATTGTTGGACTTAATTGCTCTCGTAAACCTGTCCACATTTGAATTGGGATTGTCGTATTTTCTAATCCTGCTAAAAATAAAACAACCACAACTTCATCAAATGAAGTTACAAATGCAAATAACCCACCTGAAATTACTCCAGGTAAAATTAAAGGTAAGGTAATTTTCATAAAAGTATTTACTGGATCACTTCCTAAGCTTGCAGCTGCTCGTGTTACACTATGATCAAACCCCGACAAAGTAGCTGTAACTGTAATTACCACAAAAGGTGTTCCTAATATAATATGAGCTAATACTATTCCTGTATGAGTTGCTGCTAAACCCGCTTTTGCCATAAAGAAAAATATTGCAACACCAGAAATAATTAATGGAACAATCATTGGTGAAATTAACACAGCCATTATTAATCCTTTATATGGCATATGTCTGCTGCTCAATCCTAAAGCCGCAACTGTTCCAAGTATCACTGATCCAATTGTTGCAAAAATAGCAATGATAAAACTATTCTTAGCTGCTAATCCCCATGGATTTTTTGTTCCGTAAATCATATCCTTGTACCATCTTAAAGAAAATGCATCTGGATCTAGACGCTTCATTCCATCAGAAAAACTCAAAAATTCTTCTGCGTTGAATGACAATGGGAATATTACAAACAAAGGTGCAATTAGAAAAAAGAAAACAGCACCACAAATTGTAAGATAAATATAATGCCAAATTCTATAATGTGGTTCAGTATATTTTGGTAAAGCCATTTGATTATCCTAACTTAATATTATCAATTCCAACTAGTTTGTTATAAAGCCAATAAATTACCAATACTCCACTCAACAACATTAATCCCATGGCTGATGCAAAGCTCCAATCAAGAGTGCTTTTCATGTGGAAAGCAATTTGGTTACTTATTAAAGTTCCAGATGCACCACCAACTAAGGCTGGGGTGATGTAATAACCTATCGCTAAAATAAATACTAATAAACAGCCCGCACCTATTCCTGGGATTGTTAATGGAAAATAAACTTTCCAAAATGCCACAAATGGCGTTCCACCTAATGATTTTCCAGCCCTCATTAAGCTAGGTGAGATTGTTTTCATGACGCTATAAAGTGGTAAAACCATGAATGGCAGCAATATTTGTGTCATTGCAACGTAACTTCCTGTTTTGTTGTACATCATCTCAGGTCTATTATCATCGGCTACCAATCCTATTCCGACAAAGAAATCATTTACTATTCCTTGTTGTTGCAACAAAATCATCCAGCTTGCAGTTCTCACTAGCAATGAAGTCCAGAACGGCAGCAATACACAGATCATTAATAAGTTGCTATACTTCATGGGTAAAGTAGCTAATAGATGAGCTATAGGATAGGCCATTAAGAAACAAAAGACAGTTACGAAGAATGCTATTTCAAGAGTTCTTAACCATAACACTCTATGAATTCGTCTGTCTTCCTCTACACTAACTATTTTTCCCTCTTCATTCACGTACATGTCCATACCTTTAAGATACTTTTGACTTGTAAACTCAGGGGCTCTTCTTTTAATTGCCCTCCAGTACTCGACATTAGCCCATCTTTTGTGAACTGACATTATTTGTTCCTTGTAGTTTCCCTCTTCAAATGATTTTGATTTTCTTCTTAATTTTTTAATAATACTTTTAAATCCATTTTTTGTGTAGTTTAACTGGGTAGACAACTTGCCCTCACGTTTATCCTCAACTAATTTTATGAAATCCTCATGGAAAGCAGCAAAAACTTCCTCATCAGGTAACTCTTGACCATCCCAGGTTTCCATTGCCTTAAAAGTTTTTGGAAGCATTTGTGTTACCATTTTATCGTCAACACTTCGGAACAACATATCACCAATTGGAAAAACATAAGTAATTATTAAAAATAACAATAAAGGCGCAACAAGTAGGAAAGCTTTGATCTTATTCTTTCTCTCTGCCTTTTTAAGACTTACCTCTAAAGGTATCCCATCTGTTGTTAAAATTTGTTTTGTTTCAGAGCTCATAAATAAAAAGGGCGGTTAATAATAACCGCCCTTAAATTATAATATATAATTAAGTTGTTTAAAACTTAAATTATAGACCAGCTTTCATAGCTTCCCATTTTTCACCAAGCTCTGTGCCATTGTCAGCCCAAAAAATTGGATCCACTAGGAAGTAGTTTTTAGTGTTAGCCGGTGCAGTTGGCATTTGTGGTACCATGTTAGTCTTACCATCTTTATACCAAGGCTCACCTTTTTCCATAATACCAATTGAAGATTTTCTCCAAGGAGCATATGCGATGTATTTAGCACTTCCTGCTAACATCTCTGAGCTAGTCATCATAGCTAAAGCTTTTTTAGCCATACCATTAGCATCGTTTGGTCCACCTTTAACTTGTACGAAATATTCGTAGTCAAGACCTTGGCCATCCCAAACTTGTTTGATTGGTGCACCTTCTCCAATTTCAGCATTGAAGAATCTACCATTCCAACCAGTAGCCATTACTACTTCACCTGATACTAACAGTTCTGGTGGTTGAGCACCTGCAGACCAAAATACACATCCACCTTTAGGGTCTGTGCATAGTTCTTTGATCTTATTCATTGCTCTTTCAACACCTTTTTCTGTTTCTAAAGCTTTGTAGATTTTTGCTCCACCTTTTCCTGGTTTAATACCATCTGCTGCTAAAGCGATCTCTAAATTTGTTAAAGCGCTTTTGTAGATAGCTCTTTTTCCAGGGAATTTTTTAGTGTTAAAGAAATCTTTGATAGTCTTTGGAGTACCTTTAACATTGTTAGTGTTATAAGCATAATTCCAAGAATATAAAATGTTTCCTACAGCACACTTACTAGGCATTGCAGTAAAGAAATCTTTACTTGCTGGAGTTCCATCTGGAGCTGGTGGGAAGTCTTTATCGAAATCAAATTCAACAAATAATCCTTCATCACATCCAGTAATAGTATCCATTGCAAACACGTCGATTATATCCCACGTGATTTTACCAGCTTCTTTTTGTGCTTTAATCTCAGATAATCCACCAGAATAGTCAACCCAGGCAATATTTATGCCAAGTTTTTTAGCTGTAGGATCACCATAACCTAACTTTTGAGACTCAGTATAAGCCCCACCCCATGACACTGCCGTTACTGTTGTTGCAAATGCTGAAGTAGTTAGTGAAAGTACAAAAGAAATAGCTAGTAATACTTTACTTAGTTTTTTCATTTTTCCTCCGTTTAAACGTTTTTTATAAAAATCAATTACAACAAGATCGATAATGAGAGTCAACAGCCCATTTTAGTTAATTTAGCAATATATTCGTGGTCTAAGAAGGATCTAACGCTCTAGCATCTTCACTGTTCCAACCTATCTTGATATCTTTGCCAAGCTTGATATCCAAATTGGCTGAACTATTAGGAACTTTTAAGATAAATTGATTGTTTCCTAAAAGATTTATTCTAACTCTTGTATGATCTCCGTGATATATTACTTCTTCAATCTTTCCAGAATGGATATTATCCATTTGATCACTTGGATTAATTAAAGCTCTTTCAGGTCTTAAAGAAATTTTAGTTTTTTCACCTCTGCCTTTTACAGATATAGGGTTTGCAAGTATGTCTGTATTTGCTATTTTAACTTTACACTTACCACCTGAAATATCAGAAACCTCACCCACAAAAGTATTATTTTCTCCAATGAACTCGGCGACAAAAGAATTCACAGGTTTTTCATATAGCTCATCCGGACTTGAAAGCTGCTGAACTTTTCCATCATTAAAAACAGCAATACGATTAGACATGGTTAATGCTTCACTTTGATCATGAGTTACATAAACAACAGTTACCCCAATGTTTTCATGTATGTGTTTGATTTCATATTGCATACTCTCCCTTAAATTTTTATCTAAAGCTCCAAGAGGTTCATCCATTAAAACTAGCTGAGGGTCAAATACCAATGACCTTGCCACAGCTACCCTTTGTTGTTGACCGCCTGATAATTGCCCTGGCATTCTTGATGCAAAACCTTGAAGTGAAACCATTGATAACGCCTTATCAATTTTTTTATCTGCTTCATCTTTTGGAATTTTTCTAACTCTTAATGGAAAGGCAAGGTTCTCATAAACTGTCATATGAGGAAATAGCGCATAATTCTGGAATACCATTCCAATACCTCTTTTATGTGGAGGTATACTTGAGATAGCCTTACCATCTAAATATATTTCACCATTTGTTGGTGTTTCAAATCCTGCCAGCATCATTAAGCAAGTTGTTTTTCCAGAACCTGAGGGTCCTAACATGGTTACAAACTCACCTTCTTCAATATCTAATTGAAGATCCTTAACGACTAAAACTTTGCCGTCATAGCTTTTATCCACCTTATCGAATTTGACGAAATCTTTTTTAAGAGCCATAATTTTAATCAACTTTTAAACATTTGTAAGAATAAATTTCAACCTTTAATAACTAGCTTTTAACGTGAAGTTCTTTAGGCATATTACAAAATAATTCTGCTCCTTGATCTGTAACTCTTATTGCTTCTGATGCCTCAACACCCCATTCACCAAATTGCATAACTGCTATCATATGAAAACAAATATTAGGCTCCAAAATTGTCATGTCGCCTTTATAAATATTTAAAGTATGTTCTCCCCAATCTGGAGGATAACCAATTCCAATCGAATAACCTGTCCTAGATTTTTTTTCTATTCCATATTTATCTAATATTTTCCAAAATGCTTGAGCAACATGATCTACGGTATTTCCAGGTTTCGTTGCATCAATTCCAGCTTGAAGTGCCTCAATTGTTTTTTTCATCGTATCAATTTTAAGTTGATCAGGTTTTCCAAGCAAGATAGTTCTGGCCATTGGTGCATGATAACGTTTGTACACTCCAGAAAGTTCAACAATTGTAGCCTCACCATCAATAAATTCATCTTGTGTTGCGGTTAGATGTGAAGCAGATGTTCCTTTTCCTGTAGGAAGTAATGTAGCAATACTTGCATATTCTCCGCCAAATTCAGGAGTTCCATAAAACAAAGCTTTTTGAATTTCTCCAACAGCATCACATTGTCTAATCCCAGGACTTATTACTTCGTAGGCTTTTTTCATTCCAACTTCTGAAATTTTTGCGGCTGACTTCATAAAATTTATCTCTGTGTTTGATTTTACTAAACGAGCCCAATTAACTAATCTTTCAGAGTCTATGATTTTGGCATTGGGTAAACCATCTCTAATTTTCTGATAACAGAATGCGGTAAAATAATGTGCATCCATCTCTAAACCAATAGAAAGCTTGTCCCATTTTTTATTCTTAATTATGTCTACTAAATAATCATAAGGATGCTTAGGCCAAGTGTGAATGTAGTGTTCATCATATACGATTATATTCTCCTTCTTTAAATATGTTTTTAGATAAGCTCCTCCTGCATCTTGATCTCTAACAAAACATAAAGGTTCATCAGCATTGACATGAACTATTGCACATTGTGCGTAATAAAAAGACCAAGCATCATAACCTGTTAAGTAATTTATGTTATTCGTATCATGAGAAATTAACAATTCGATGCCTTTATCTTGCATCATTTTTTGAACTTTTTTTAATCTATTCCTATATTCTTCTTTTGTAAAAAGTCTCATTGATCTAAATTAAATAATTTTCCAAACCCTTGAATATCTTTATTCATTCCAATACTTTCTAAAGTATCCCAGATTAATGATTGATTGCTTGTAATGACAGGCTTGCCTAATTCTTTCTCTAATCTTTCTATTAAATTTAATACTGGTAAAGCTGTACATGAAATAAATAAGGCATCAGCATTTTTAATTTCTATTTGTGATAAAGTTTCAAATAAAAAATTTTGATCTACTTTTCCAATATCATAGTCAGCTGCGATATCTAGATAAGTATTTGCAACAATGTCAAAACCTTGACTTGAAAAATAATCTATAATCTCATTATTCAATTTTTTACTATAAGGGGTAAATATTGCTAGTTTTTTTATATTTAACTTTTTTAATGCTTTAATAGCTGCGGTGCTTGGTGTTGTAATTTTTGCTTTTGGTTTCGCCTCTTTAACTTTTCTTTCGATGGTATCATGTCCAACAGCTATAGTTCCAGAAGTACATCCGTAGACAACGCAATCTATGTTTTCATCTGGTAAAATATTTTTAGTAACATCTGTAACTTTATCAGACATTTTAATTAAATTTTCTTTTGATAATGGATTGTAACATTCAATTCTATTTACGAAAAAATCTATATCTTTATCTTTAATTATTTTGATAAAATCTTTTTCAATTATAAAATCAGTAGCTAAGGCAATTAATCCTATTCTGGGATTATATTTATCTATAAATTGTGGTTGAATTTTATTAGACTTCATTAAAATCCTTAAAAATCTTTGTTTATTAGTCTAGTTTAAATAAAGACATTATAAAATAAGATAATTTGGCGGTTGAAAATCTATTTAAATAAGATTTAATTTACCCTTTTATAAATTGTTAACAAATAGAGGAATATAATGAGAAAATTAATTATTACTGCATTTATATTTGTATCAAGTTTTACAACAAATGTTTTTGCAGAAGTAAAAATGGGAATAATTTTAGGATTCACTGGTCCTATTGAGTCTCTTACACCTGCAATGGCTGCATCTGCAGAGCTTGCTTTTAAAGAAGCATCTGACTCAGGTTCGCTATTAGGTGGAGAAAAAATTTCAGTAGTAAGAGCGGATTCAACTTGTGTTGATTCAGCAGCAGCAACGGCAGCAGCTGAGGGTGTGATTGCACAAGGAGTAGCTGCAATCATGGGTGCTGATTGTTCAGGTGTAACAGGTGCTATCGCATCAAATGTTGCTGTACCAAATGGTGTGGTAATGATCTCACCTTCTGCAACATCTCCAGGATTAACGACTTTAGATGATAAAGGATATTTCTTTAGAACTGCTCCATCAGATGCTAGAGGTGGACAAATCCTTGCAGATATTACTAAAGATAGAAAAGTAAAAAGTGTAGCAATTACTTATACAAACAACGATTATGGTAAAGGTTTAGCTGATGTTTATAAAGCAGCAGTAGAAGCTCACGGAATAAAAGTGACCACAGTAAACGCTCATGAAGATGGAAAAGCAGATTATTCTTCTGAGGTAGCAACACTAGCTTCAGCAGGTGGTGATGCAGTAGCTGTTATTGGATATCTAGACCAAGGTGGAAAAGGTATTATTCAAGCTTCTTTAGACTCTGGTGCATTTGATAGATTTATTTTGTCAGATGGTATGATCGGACAATCATTAGTTGATGCATTTGGAAAAGATTTAAGAAAATCTTTTGGTTCAATGCCTGGATCAACTGGAAAAGGTGCTGGAGTTTTTGCTGGTGTAGCAAAAGCTGCTGGCATTGATAGTTCTGGTCCATACACTGGTGAATCATACGATGCAGCTGCTTTGATTGTTTTAGCAATGCAAGCAGGTAATTCAGCTGATAGAGCATCAATTGCAAAAAATGTGATGGATGTTGCTAACGGCCCTGGAACAAAAATTTATCCAGGTGAACTTAAAAAAGGTTTAGATTTATTAGCTAAAGGTAAAAAAGTTGACTATGAAGGTGCAACAGGAGTTACTTTTACTAGCGTCGGTGAAGCTGAAGGTTCTTTCTTAGAACAAGAAGTTAAAGGCGGAAAATTCAAAACTAAAAAACAAAGATAATTTATCTTAAAATTAAAACCCCTGACATTTTTATGTTGGGGGTTTTTTTTAAAAAAATAAATATTTATCAGCCATATATAAAGCCCAAGCAAAAGCTGCACCTAAAATTATATATTTCATCTTTCTTATTTTATTTCTATTTTTTCTGGAAGTATACCTTTTGGTCTATATCTCATTATCAATAACAGGCCTATTCCCATCATTAAAAATCTAAAATATGGGACACTTTCAATTAAATGAACTTTTAAAAAGTGAGTGTCAGCTAAACCAGCTGTTGTTAAATTAACTAAATATAATCCAATAGGTGCTGACTCAATCCATAAAAACCAAACTACAAAGCCTCCTAAAATAGCACCAAAATTATTTCCACTGCCGCCTACTATGACCATCACCCAAATTAAAAAAGTATATCGCATAGGTCTGTAGCTGCCTGGAGTAAATAATCCATCTTGGGTTACTAACATTGCACCAGCTATCCCAACTATAGCTGAACCTAAAACAAAAATTAGCAAATGTTGTTTCACCACATTTTTACCCATTGCATTCGCTGCTTCTTCATTATCTCTTATTGCTCTCATCATTCTACCCCATGGAGAATACAGAGCTTTTTGAGTTAAAATTAATAGAGTGATAACAACAATTAAAAACAAACCTGAATAACAAAGTTTTACAAAAATTGATGATCCTTCAATGACAAATTGATTTAGAGCAGCTTGTCTCTCAGTTAAATCTGTAATTATATTCAATTTACTTAGATTAAATTTTTCTACTAAATTTATAAACCAATCTGTTTGTTGTAAATTTACCTCATAAGGTGCAGGGCGCTTCAATCCAATAACATTTTTTACACCTCTGGTGAGCCAATCTTCGTGTTTAATTATTGCAATAACAATTTCTGATATTAATAAAGTGGCTATTGCTAGATAGTCCGCCCTTAAACCCAAGGCAACTTTACCAATTACAAATGCTAACCCACCTGCAAACAAAGCGCCAACGATCCAAGAAAAAATAATTGGAAGACCAAATCCGCCGAGAAATCCTGTTTTTGCAGGATCTACTTCCTCTATTGCCTCAATCCCAGGTTCAGATACAAATCTAATGATTATTATTCCTGCAATTATAATAGTTGCAATAATATAGGTTCTAACTTTTGATTTTTCATATTTTTTTAGTACGTATCTGACAGCTAATACCATTCCTATTATTAGTAAAAGACTTAATAGAATATTAGATCCACCTGCGCTCCATGCTTCTTGAACGGGATCAACAGAGATTAAAACTGCAGCTAAACCACCGAGGGCAGTATAGCCCATTATACCAAAGTTAATAAGACCAGCATAACCCCATTGAATATTAGCTCCCATTGTCATAACAGCTGAAATCAAACAAAGATTAAAAATTGATAAAGCTATATTCCAAGATTGAAAAATTCCTACAAGAATGATTAATCCCATCATTATAGTATAAGCTGCTATTACATTTAAATTTTTTCTCACAATATTTTTCCTTTGAAAATTCCAGATGGTCGGTAAAGCAGTACAATGACAAGAATTGAAAATGATACTGCAAATTTATAATCTGTTGATAGTAATTGCACTAAAGTATTTGGCTCTAAACTTTCAGGTAATAGATACATGAAAAATTTTTTATATGCATAAGTTAAAAGAATTTCAGAAAATGCGATTACATATCCACCTAAAAATGCACCAAAAGGATTTCCTATACCACCAACAATAGCTGCAGCAAAAATTGGGAGCATATTATTGAAATAAGTAAATGGTTTAAAACTTTTATCTAAACCATATAATGCTCCACCAATTGTAGCTAAAACTCCCGCTATTATCCATGTAATCATAACAATCTTTTTTGGATCTATTCCAGACAACAATGCAAGATCCTCATTATCAGAATAAGCCCTCATACTTTTTCCTGTTTTTGTTTTATTTAAAAACCAAAAAAGAGTTGAAACTAAAATTAATGTTACAACAATTGTAATTACCTGGGTTGATTTGATTGCGAGGCCTTCATTAAGTCCTGTCATTTCTTTAAACTCACCAGCTTTAATTAAAAATTTTTCACCATCAAAAAATCTTCTATCAGAGGGGCCAATGATTATTCGAACAACGGCTTGGGTAACGAACATTACTCCAATACTCACCATTGCTAATTGAACAGGGGGGCTTTTATTAACTCTATAATATTTAAAAACAAATTTATCTACCAAAAGCATATAACCAACCATAAATATAATAGCAAAAGGAATTGCGATGAGAGCAGTTGGTAAAATGCCTAAGCTTATTCCTAAAGATTGAAAATACCATGTAAACAAAATTGTAACCATGGTTCCAAAAGACATCATATCTCCTGTAGCAAAGTTTGCGAACCTTAAGATCCCATATATCAATGTTACAAAAATTGCACCCAAAGCTAATTGAGATCCATAGGCTAATGCTGGTACAAAAATATAATTTAATAAAAGTACAATCGCGTTTATATAATCCATATCAACCGCCTAAAAATGAACTCCTTACTCTTGGATCATTTAGTAATTCTTTTCCTGATCCTGAATAACGATTTTCTCCTGTGACTAACACATAACCTCTGTCTGAAATACTTAGCGCTTGTTTGGCATTTTGTTCCACCATAAGTATTGCAACATTTGTACGTTTAACTTTTACAATGTGATCAAACAATTCATCCATTACAATTGGTGAAACTCCTGCGGTTGGTTCATCCAACATTAAAACTGATGGTTTGATCATTAGTGCCCTACCTAGTGCAACCTGTTGTCTTTGCCCTCCTGATAATTCACCAACTAATTGATTTCTTTTTTCACTTAATATTGGAAACAATTCATAGATCTCATTGATTACTGAATTATAACTCTCATCAATTAAGAAGGCTCCCATTTCTAAATTTTCCTCAACAGTCATTCCTGCAAAAACATTTTTCGTTTGAGGTACAAATGAAATTCCTGACTTAACTCTATCCTGTGGAGATAATTGTGTAATATCCTTACCATCAATTATGACTGAGCCAGATTTTAAATTTAATAAACCTAACATTGCTTTCATTGCAGTCGATTTTCCCGCACCATTAGGACCTAAGATTGAAACAATTTCTCCTTTGTCGACATTCACTGAGCAAGAATTAATAATGTCTGGACCATTTCCATATCCACCAGTCATCTTATTTCCCTCAAAAAATGCCATTATCAATTATCCTTAATTTTTGATCCCCTACCCAAATAACTTTCAATTACTTTTTCGTCTTTTTTTGCATCCTCCACTGAACCTTCAAATAATACTGATCCTTCAGCCATTACAATCACAGGATCACATAGTCTTCCTATGAAATCCATGTCATGTTCAATCATACAAAATGTATATCCCTTTTCTTTATTTAGTTTTTCAATCGCTGTACCAAGGTCTTTCAGTAGTGTTCTATTCACACCTGCACCCACTTCATCTAATAGAACTAACTTTGCATCTACCATCATTGTTCGACCAAGCTCCAATAATTTTTTTTGACCACCAGATAAATTTCCTGCTAGCTCATTTCTCAAATGTCCTAAATTTAAAAACTCTATAACTTCAATGGCTTTTTGCTTAATAATATTTTCTTCTTTCATGATTAATGAGGGTTTAAATATAGCATTTATCAATTGTTCACCTGACTGATTACCAGGAACCATCATTAAATTTTCTAAAACTGATAGATTTGTAAATTCATGTGCAATTTGAAAGGTTCTAAGTAAACCTTTTGAAAATAATTCATAAGCAGGTACATCAGTTATATTTTCGTTGTTAAACATGACACTACCAGCTGAACATTTTAGATTTCCAGCAATCAAATTAAATAAGGTAGTTTTTCCTGATCCATTAGGACCGATTATTCCAGTTATAGTTCCCTTCTTAACTTTAAGTGAACAATCTGATACTGCTGCTAATCCACCAAAATATTTTGATAGATTGTTTATTTCTAAAATATTTTCTGACATTAATTATTTGTTAAGTCTTTGGTAAATTTTATTTAGTGTATTTACTACAGATTTATAGGCCCCTCTCTTACTCATTTCTTTTAAACCTTGTTCATTTAAACCTTTTGGAGTTTGAGATTCTTTAACTAAATGTTTTAAATCTTTTTTTGAATTTACAACTGCATCTTCGGATAAAGCCAAAAATAAAGTTGTTATATATTTCTGTGCATCAGATCTTTTGATTCCTTTTTTTATCAACCAAGTACTCATTACATTTAATATTTCATAATAAGATGCCATCATCCCTGACGTTGACCAAAAATTAATTGATAATTTTTCATTTTTAATTTCAATAGTAGATCCAATTTTATTAAAAAAATTTTTAACCCTTCTATTTGGTGGGCAAATAGGCACTGGTCCTTTTTTAAGAGAAATTGGCGGAAGTGGAATAGCTCTTACTAAGTCAGCTTTTACTTTTATCATTTTTCGAAGTTCTGAAAGATTTATAGTTGAGATAAAACTTATGATTGTTTGACTAGATCTAAATCTTAAATTTTTAATAATTTTCTGACCAACAGTTGGTGTGACTGCCAAAAAAATCCAATCACAATTATCAACAATTTTTTGATTATCCCTTTCAATAAATATCTTTTTAAACTTTTTTTTTAGTCCTTTTGCAATAAGACTATTTCGTGATGAAATAAATATCTTTTTATAATTAATTTTTGAAGAACATATTCCAGATATAACTGATGATGTTATTTTTCCAGTTCCTATAAAACCTAATTTCATAAATATCTTTTAGTGATTAATTTATATTAATTAATAAAAAAAGAACCTCTAATTCGCAACAACTCTCTACTTAAATCTTTATGTTCTTTAAAGGCTTTTCTGCCATGAAGCCAAAAATAATTATTTGCTACTACAGATGATCCCACTGGAAGTTTAGTTATAATCTTCTGATTACTTTCCTCTAAACTATCAGATAATTTTTGTAAAAAAGTACCTTGTTTCATATTTTTGGGTTCAGGAAATTGATCAATATATGAAATTTGAGCTCTTCCATCTTTATCAGATGAAAATACTGGATGTTCAACTTTATAATCAATATTTTTACTTTTCGGAGAACCCCAAAGAAAATCTTCTTTTCCGACAGGATCATTAAATAATTCATCACAATGTTCCCAATCATCAAGATGAAGCATGGCAGTTTCTCCACCCTCAACATTTTTTTCTTCTATTTTTGACATTAACAACCAGTCAGTTTTTTCTTTGACATAGGTTCCATCAGTATGTAGATCCATATTTTTATAAGCCTTTCTTAAATAAGAGTCACTTTTATCCTCATGCTTAACATGAAATCTAGCATAGTATTTACCAGCCATTGCATCATGATTAGGGTTCCCAATAAGATGCGCAACAGCAGTTGAAAGCTTTACTAAAAAACTATCATCAATTTTAGATATTAAATTTTTAGGTTTAATAATAAAACAACCAGTATTTCGATCTCTAATAATTTTATTAATTAATTTAGATAATTTATTATTACTTAAATCATCTAAACTTTTTGCGATAGTAAATCTGGTAAACGGTTTATATTCTAATGCAGTAATATCAAACTTATTAAAAGGAAAGATAAGTTTATTTAAAATTTCATCTCCTATATCTATGTTAATTATCCTTGGAGATTGCTTATTTTCATAAATTTCAAATCCGTCAATTTTTTCAATCATAAATAACTGCTAAAAAGTGTAAGTATGATAGCAGAGAAAATTGTTGGGTAAACTAAATTTTTTTTAGTGATAAAAAAAAGCCCAATTGATAAAATTATTACAATTAGTCTTACTAAGTAATCTATTTCAGATAATAATCCTGATGGAAAAATTACAATCCTAGCTATTAATGCTGCCAACGTCGAGTATGCCAAGCAATTAAACCATCTAAAAATTTTGGAAGTTTCTTTAATATTTTCTGAACTTACAACACCTAAAAATCTAGACAAAAATGTCGCTAATGAAGTTATTAAGATTACTAAAAAAATATTACCTGTCATTAATTTCTCCAATAAAAAATGCAATTGTTCCAGCCACAAAACCACCAAATAGAATACACCACTCTGGAGAGATAAAATAAAAAGCTGGACCTAAAATTGCACCCAGGATGATTGATAAACTAATTTTAATAGTTTTCATCGCTCCCACCATCATACAAGTGAAATAAATTGGATTAATTATTGCTAACCCAATTAACATATCTCTATTTAAAAAGTCTGATGCAATATAGCCGATAAATGTAGAAAAAATTGCTACCGACCAGGTTGCTGTGCCAATACCAATCCAAAAATCTATCCTTGCTTCTTTTTTTATTTGTTCATAATTATCTTTCATTATTAGCCACGATGAGACGGCAATGAAGTGACATGATAAATAATATTTCCATTTAGGTTGTTTATGGTGCATCAACAAAGGCATTAAGGAAACTGTCATTGGATACAATCTTGCATTTACTAACCAAACAGCAATGAAGATATTTATTAATGATGATCCAATTATAAGTGACTCTGCCATTACCAATGAACCAGGTAATGCGTAAGTTAAAAAAGTTGAAAAAAGACTTTCTTGAATTGTAAAACCAATATTTTTTAAAAGAGCTCCAATTGCTATAAAGCTAGCTCCCAAGGCTATAGCTGGACTGCCAACACCTTTGATGGATGCGAAACCTTTCAAAAAATATTTTGAGTCAATCATTAACCGCCTAAGAATAGGCGTCCAACATCAGGATTATTTAAGAGTTCATCTCCTTTACCTGCTATTGCAGTTTGTCCTGATACTAAAACATAACCAATGTCAGCAAACTCTAAACCTTTCTTTGCATTTTGCTCAACAAGAATAATTGTTTTTTTTTCATTTTGTTGAAGGTCTCTTAAAATTTCAAATACCATTTCAATATATCTTGGCTCTAAGCCAATCGAAGGTTCATCAACTAATAAAACTGATGGTTTCATAACAAGCGCTCTTGAAATTTCCAATAACCTTCTCTCACCACCAGACAAAACTTTTGCAGGTTGATTTCTTCTATTTCTTAATCTTTCATACTTCTCAAGAATTCTTTCAGCTTCTTGAAATGACTCCTCTGTTTTATCTTTGATAAATCCACCCATTAAAAGATTTTCCTCAACTGTCATATCAGGGAAAACAGAATTATCTTGTAAAATATATGCAATACCAACTGATTTTAATTTTTCAGCTGGTGATAAATTCGTTATCTCTTTTCCATCAATTTCTATTTTCCCAGAAAATATATTGGTAAATCCATAAATTGAATGAAGAATAGTTGATTTACCAGCACCATTTGGACCTATTAAACAAAGTGATTGAGCCTTGCTAACATAAAGATCAAAATTATGTAAAATTTCCATTTTCCCATAACCAGCATTCATATTTTTAATCGTGAGATGAATGTCATTAGGTGAAAGTTTTTTCAAGTCTTCTGCTTGAGGTGCTTTTCCTAATACTTCGTATTGATTAGACATTATTGTGCTCCCAGGTATGCATCGATTACTCTTTTATCATTTTTAATCTCATCCGGTGTTCCATTAGCCAGCATTTTGCCGTGAGCTAAACAATAAATACTTTCTGCTAATTGCATAATAACCCTCATATTGTGTTCGATAACTAAAAGAGTTATCCCAAAATCTTGGTTTACTTTAATTAACCTGTCTATTATTCCATTGATTAAAGTCGGGTTTATACCAGCGGTTGGTTCATCTAATAAAAGCATTTCTGGTTCATTCATTAAAGCCATGGCCAGCTCAAGTAATTTTTGCTGACCAAAAGATAAGTCGCCAGCTCTTAATTTTCTTTTTTGATAAAGTCCCACAAAATTTAAAAGATTTTCTGCCTTCTCGGTTAAATTTTGAGGAATTTTTGAGAATATTTTTAATATACTTTCATCACTACCTTTGTGACTGATTAACATATTATCTACACAATTTAATTTTCCATAAATTCTTGTTTGTTGAAAAGTTCTTAATAAACCAAGTTTAGCAATTACAGGAACTGGTAATTCAGATACTTCTTTACCATTAAATTTTATTGAACCTTGGTCTATTGGATAGGTACCAACAATGGAGTTAAATAAAGTTGTTTTTCCTGAACCATTTGGACCAATTAGTCCAAATATTTTTCCCTTTTCTACTGACATTGAAATGTCAACATTAGCCTTAACACCACCAAAAGATTTACTTACATTATTTACTTCTAAAATACTCATTTCAATTCTACCTGTGCTTTTCGATCAGCCTCATCAACAACTTCACCAAATCGTTCAGGGTATTTTTCTCTCAACCATCCCATAATTCCCTCTGGGAAATAAATGACGATAACAACAATCAAAACTCCTAAAGCAACATACTGCCACCCTAAAAAGAATGTCCAAAATCCTTCTTTGAAAATATGAAATACAGTAGCTCCAATCACAGGTCCCCACAAAGTTCCCTTACCGCCAAGGATTGCCATCAAAACCATAAATACTCCCATCTCTCTTCCATCAAATGCAACATCTGTTGAGTCTATATAACCAACAAGTCCGCCCATGATACCTCCTGCTAAACCACAAAAAAATGCTGATACCATCCAACCAATTATTTTATATTTCATTGTCTCAATTCCCATTGCCTCAGCTTTATCCTCATTATCCCTGATAGCATTAAGAATTAATCTAAAACGCGTTGAGTAAATCGCTCTCACTGCTATGAATGTAAGGACAAGCGCACCAAAACTTAAAAAATAAAAGAATTCTCCTCTTGCCTCTAGACCACCAACGTTTGGAAAAGGTGGTGTAGTAAAACCTTGTCCTGCTCCAATAATCTCTATACCACCAGAAATTTCTCCTGCAGCAACTCCTAAACCTAAAGTACAAATTGCAAAGTAATGTCCTCTAAGTCCTAAGATGGCATAACCAATTAATCCTGCAACAATAGTTGGTACAACTGCGGCTACTACAAGTCCAGCTGCCATTCCTTGAAAGAACTGTGTGGGCGTATGCACAAAAGTTTTTTCTCCTCCACTTTCTGTCCATTCTGCTAAAGGGAAAAACATACCCACTTGCACAGAAGCACACAAATACATTCCTAAACCATAGAAAAGAATATTTCCAAATGTGTTATATCCCATTTCCCCACCCTGAATATTCCAAGTGGTGGCTAAAACAATCAATACACACAAAATAGATAATTGAACCTTAAATGCTGGAAATACAAAAGGCGCAGCGAGTCCAAATATCAAAATTGCAGCATATAATATGACATTTTTACTCATTATTTTAGATACTCTCTTTTTCTTGAAAGTTTAAATCTTCTATAAACGAGAATTAAAACTAATAATAAAAACACTGAACCTATTCTAAATTCTGTTCCTAATATATAATCAGCAAACTCTTCAAATACACCAAGACCCATCCCTGACATTGCAACACCAGGTAAATTGCCAAGTCCAGCAACAATAACAATCATAAATGATCTAATTGTATACGGTAATCCCATATAAGGATGTATTGTAAAGGTTATTGAAATTAGCGCTCCAGCAACACCACAAAGAGCAGCATTTAATCCAAAAGTTGCTGCATAAACCTTTTCTGTATCTACACCTAAAATCTTTGCAGCTCTTGCGTTTTGAGCTGTTGCTCTAATCGCTCGACCAAGTTTTGATTTTTTCATATAAATTACTAAACCAATAGCAAAAACAATACTAACGAATGCTGAAAATATTTTTGAGTTTGGTAAAACTACTGCACTATCAAATAAAAATGTTGTGCCATAACCTGAATTTGCTAAAACAACATCTGCACCAAATGCAAAGTTCATTAGTTGCATGAAAAGAATACTTATGCCAAATGTAGCAAGAATTGAGATAAACAAGTCTCTATCAACAACTTTATTGATTACTAATTTGTAAATTCCAACACCAACAAAATACATTATAATCGGTGAAACTATGACTCCCCAGGCTGGATGAATTCCGTAAAGATACATAAAGTATGCAATGTATCCACCAAGAATAACTAAATCACCTTGTGCAATGTTTATGATATTCATGACCCCCCATTGCAAAGCCATGCCATAAGCAATTAACGCAAATAAAATTCCAAGCAATATCCCGTCCAAGCAAGCTTGAACAGTTATCATCGGATACTGAAAAACCATGAAATCCATAATTTGCCTCTAAAAAAAATACCCCCTAGAGTTTAGGGGGTATTTAAAGATTTGTTATTATCTGTCAGACCACTTAGGAATTGGGTGAATCAATTTAGCTGATGCCCACTTCAGTGGAGCAACAACTTTGTTTTCACATTTTCCAGCGCCATCACACATTACTTGGAAAAGTACCATCGGCTTGTCAACATTTTGACCACCCGGTGCGAACTTAATATTTCCATAGAATGTTTGCATGTTCGTAGCTGCAAGAGCATCTCTTACTTTCTTTTGATCGAAAGAATTCGCTCTTTCAAAAGCATCCTTAAACACTAACAATGCTGCAGATGACTCTGCTGATTGATATGGCGGGTCATATCCAAACTCTTTTTGGAAATCTGCCGCATACGTCATACCATCTTTAAAGAAGTTATCTTTATACGTTAGTGTTTTATGCCATTGAGAAGCACATAATGCATACTGAGAATTTTTACCATGTTGTTTTGATAATTTCGCAGCATCACAATGTGTCATTGCTAACATTGGAACATCAACTTTCATTTCAGCAATTTGTCTGATTGCAGTTAATGCACCTTTTGTGTGTCCTGATACCACAAGAACGTCTGGCTTCATTTGTTTTACTTTAACTAATGTTGCAGCCATATCGTTAAGCTCTTTTGGCAGCTTATCATCGATTATAATTTCAGATCCAGTTTCTTTCGCTGCATCTAAAATACCTAATCTTACGTCTTGTGAAAAAGCATCTTGTTCAAATGCTTGTGCAATTCTTACACCTTTTCCACCATTTAACTCAACTGCTGTTCTAATAGCTACATCAAGATATAAGTTAGCTGGAGCTAAAACTGCAAATAGATATTTGTAACCTTTAGTAAACAAAGATCTAGACGCACCATTTGCTTCCACCATTGGTACACCATATTTTTCTGTTACAGGTGCAATTGCTTTTGTTAAACCTGAACTATAAGGCCCAAGCATAAACTCAACACCATCTTGTGAGATTAATCTTTCTGCTAATTGAGCTGCTCTTTTTGGGTTTGATTCATCATCATAATAAATGATTTCAAACTTATAAGTTTTTCCACCAACTTTAACACCACCCATGCTATTAATTCTATCAACAGCCATGTTATAACCGTTTTGTGTATGAACACCATTAGATGAATATTTTCCAGTTAATGAAATAGCAGCACCTAAAACAATTTTATCACCAACTACTTTTGCCAATGAAACAACTGAAGTTGAAAGTAAAATTGCTACTGCAGAAATAAAACTCAAGATTATCTTGTTTATTTTCATTTTATTTCCTTCTGTTATTAATTAATTAATTCTTAATTAAATAAATAATTTTGTTTTATTGCAAGAGGCAAAAACAACTTTAGATAGGTTTAATATTGTTGTGTAACAATAATAATAAACGCAATGATAACTAAAACACTCGCTGAGATTGTATTAATTGTTTTTGGATTTGCTTTGATCCATGTAATTAATTTTTGTGCTAACAAAGCATAACCAATCAAAGATACAAAATCTAAAACAACATAAGTTGTTATTAAAATAAAGAATTGAACAATATAATTGTTATTAAAGTCAATAAACTGCGGAAATATTAAAGGGAAGAACAACCATGCCTTAGGACTTGTGCCTGCAACTAAAAAACCATCTTTATAAAAAGAAAAAATACTTTTTGTGCTAATTATTTTTGAATTTGCATCTTTTGGAGAAGATTTGTAAACATCGTAAGCTAAATACATTAAATAAATAACTCCGACCCACTTAAAAAAGTTTAAAAAGTTCGGATTATCCGACAAAAAAGTTCCGATAACAAAAATTACTAAAGTTGCTTGAAATAAATTTGCGGTAACATCCCCTAAAGCTGTCCAAATACAATTTTTAACACCATAATTCATAGAATAAGAAATAATTACTATCCTAGGGGTACCTGGTGTGATGAATAGAAAAATTATGATCTGTAAAAAAAGGATAAAATCTAGGGGGAGCATAAAAAAAAGATAGTCCTAAAAAACCGGGAGCTAAAGATGGCTAAGTAGGACTATCAGATCACAATATAACAGATCCTAAAAAAAATGCATTATTGATTTTTTTCAAATATAAAGGATTTATGAAAAAAAAAGGTCACAGGCCAGTTACCCGAGTCAAAAATCCAGAGCCAAATCATGAAGATCCAGATTGGGTCATCTGGGCAGCCTGGGCTGATAGGATCACTTTTGAAGATATCGAAAAAAAAACTGGCTACCGAGAATCGGATGTTATTAAGATAATGAGAAAATCTCTCAAACCATCCTCCTTTAGATTATGGAGAAAAAGAGTTCATCAAAAAAGCATCAAACACAGAAAAAAATTTGAATATTCAAGAAAACAAATTACTAGTAAAATAAAAAAAGGTGATTATCTATAACTTATGAAAAAAATTACAATTTATACAGGTCCCATGTGTAATTATTGTGAAGCAGCTAAAAGATTACTTACAAGAAACAATGCGCCTTATGAAGAAATTGATGTTGCCAAAGTTGATGGGGCAAAAGATGAAATGATTCAAAAAGCAAATGGTAAAAGAACGATTCCTCAAATATTTTTTGATGACCAACATATTGGTGGTTATGATGAGGTTAGAGCGTTAGAGAAAGAAAATAAACTTCAAGAGCTTTTAAAATAATATTTTAAAAAACTTTTCTTAAATTCAAAGCGATTTCATCAAATGTTTCTGGTCTCATTGCATTGTTATTTAATAAATAAAAATCAATATCCAAACCATTAACATTTTTGGTATAAATATATTTTGATTTTAAAATATCATCTCCTTCAATTTTAAAAGCAAAATTTGTATTTTTTTGAGGTAAATAACCAATTGCCAAGTGAATTTTTTGCGTATAACCTTTTCCTAACGCTTCATTAAGTTCATAAATAAAAAATAAACTAAAGTTATCATCGTAAATTACATCAATACCTACTTCACCATTAATATTATGTAACGCTCCCGAGTTTAATTTGGTATCAAACTTACCGCTTGCACTATCACCTATATAAGAATACTTGATATTAGATGACCGATGTAAATTAGCTTGATACTCAATTTTACCATGTCTTTTCATTTTATATTTTTTATTGTTTAATTCTTCAACTGAAGCTAGAGATAATCTTAAATTTCTTGATTGAATACTTTGTTTATCAAATTTCATTGAAGAAATTCCACTTTCAGAATAACTACTTAATAATGTATAACCTAAGTCAATTTGAGCAGCAGGTATTAAAGTATGGTCATCTTTTTTAATTTCTTCTTTTATTTTCAAAGTTCCATAAATCTGTCTACCATTTCTATTTCCGTTTAGTTTTGAACCATCTAAGACACTTGAAATATTATATTTGAGAGCACCAACACCAATAATAGTGTCTAAAAATCTGCTATCATCTTTTACTGGCGCAGTTGAATAATAAGTTAAATTGTATGTATTCGCATCTAATTTGCTCCCAGCAGTACCAACTTTTACATCATTTTGACTAAACCTAAATGCCAAACCTTTAATTCCATCACCAACTGTAAATTTATCAGCACCAACAGTAATACCGTCAGTATAGATTTTTTTCTTAGATGATGTATCAGTTTCTCTAACTTTACCAAAAGCCAAGCTTCCTTCAGCCCAATAAAAAATATCATTATCTTTTTCTTTTTCTTTTGTTGAGATTTGAATTGCCTCAGAAAGAGAAGCTAACATCTGATTTGAGAAATTTAACTTTATGTTTTGATAGCTTAAATCTTGAAGGTCTTTATTTCTTCTGATCCATTTTAATCTATTTAAAGCAGTGTCCGTTGAATGTTCTATAGTTCTTGTTGCAACTTCTATTTGTGCAATAGCCATTCCAGTTCTGTCACCCTTTGTAATCGAGGGACATTTTCCAGCAATAATATTAAAGGGACAAGCTAATGAAAATTCGTATATTTGATCAATTAAATGAGTAGTACTAGAGTCATCATTACTTATATACATCATCAATCCATTTTTACTGAATGTTGCATGTCTCATTTGGTCCATATTACCAAAACCAGTAGTATTAAGATTAACAAAACCATCAACAGTATGTGAAGATGTATCAAATGGTGCGTCTAAAGAGATTTGTACAACTCTATGACTACTATGATTTGCTACAAAAAATCTTTTACCATCTTCACTGAACTCAATTGACATGGGATTACTTACATGTGAAGATACATCTATACCAGCGTTATTATTCACTGAAAAAGTTGTAACATCATATGGAGTAGAGAGATTAAATTCAAGAACCTTACCATTATATGTAATGATAAACATTTTTTTTCCATCATTGCTTAACGAAACACCCATAAGTCTATTATTTTTATGTGAGTCAACTAACCCATCATCACCTGCTAAAGAGTTATTTCTATTTGCATCAGTCAATAGATGTTCAGTTCTTTGAGAATAACTACAAGTCGAAATATCAAAAGGAACTGTAAGATCAAATCTAAGAACGTTATTTTTAAGTGTGCCACCTACTGCTCTATTTGCAAAATAAAAATACATACCATCGTTACTGAAATAGAAATCAAAAGGGTTATGACCTATGGTCCCTATTAGTCCATGATTTAAATCACACCTTTCATCGTCTCCTGCGTAAGTACCTGAAGAGGCGTCAAAAGGAATGGATAGGTCATATTCATCAATAAAACTATAATCTGTCTCACCGCCCTCATCTCTATAAAATCTTACAAACATTTTTGTTCCATCATTATTGAATTGTACACCTCCAACTTCTCTATCTGTGTTAATTGAAAGCCCAGCTCTAACCGTGGTATGTTCATCTCCATTACTAACCTGAAAATTATCTACTAAAGTAACTACAGCTCCATACGAACTTGATATCTGAAAGAGAAATAATAAAAATAAAACTAGTCTATTAATTTTTTTCATAGGTCAAACTAGAAAGTACCAGAAATTTCTAAATTTGCACCATAATCGGGGATTTTACTAAATAAACTATAGTTAGAATCTATTTTAAGTTTGAAATTACCAAAATTTTTTAAATAACTAATCTCAGTATTATTGTTATTCGTTGGATCATAAATCACATCGAAATTAGCTTGATTAACTTGTTTTTTTCCTAATTTAAATAATAAACTATCTGAGTAAGCACTATTACTAAGACTTTGGAATCTTTCATAGTTTATTGCAAAAGTGTATCCATTTACATTCATATATTCGAACCCAATATTTCCCCTAATATTATGCAAAGAATGTTTTTTTATAGTTTTTCTTACTGTTGTATTGTCAATGTGATTTTTATAAAAATGATCAATATCTGGAGTTAAATCAAAAATATATTCTACAAAACCATTTCTGTTTAGAGTTTTATTATCTAGATATACAGTGTCATCAAACTTAAAACCCCCCGAAGCATTTCCAGTTTTAAAAGTCAGTCTTTCATGAACATCTACGCTGTTTGTGGCGGAAGTACCGAAATCCGTATACTCTGAAAGTTGGGTAATACCAATCTCAAATTTACCAAATGGAGTTAAATTATGTCTAGTATATTCGTTTTCATTTTCATAAATCATTGACGTAAAAATTTGTCTGCCGTATCTTTCTCCTGTAACTGTATTTTTAACTAATTGATCAATGCTTAAAAAGCTTGCACCAATTAGAGTATTAAGATTTGATTTTCCATCTAGAGGTAAACTTCCATACATATTTAAAGTATATGCTTGGGCGTCTAATTTACTTCCTAAACCAGTATCAATTTTGACATCATCATTGCCATATCGAAAAGCTAAGCCAAAAATTTTATTATCAATTAATTTATCAGCTCCAAACATAATACCTCTTGTTCTAATGTCTTTTGGTTTAATGAAACCTTTTTCTCCTACTCTGCCAAATGAAATATCAACGTGAGACCAGTGAGACCAATTCCTCATATTCTTAAAAGGATTTTTATCTTTTAAGGATGCATGAATAAATTGATTATTATTAAGTGAGTTTTCTAAATTATATTTTAAAGAGTTCTCTAACTTATGCTTAAATGAAGCTAAAATTGGATTATTGATATCTAGTTTAATATTATGACTGTTTAAATTTCTTTTTTCCTCATTTCTACGTAACCAATCGAATCTTTTGAAAATTGTATTTGAATTTTGATAAATTATATTTTTAGCAATTTCCGCTTGAGCCCCTATTACTGTAGCAACATCTGCTTCACAAATTACAATTCCAAAAGGGCAACTTAGATCATACTCAAAAACTTTATTCTTTAAGGTACTAGCCCAAGTAACCTGATAAAATTTCATACCATTTTTCGCAAAACGCATACCTCCTGCTGATCCATCAGCTCCTGCAGCACTAAAAACATTCGCTACACTTCCAACGAAAGTTGCTGTTGAAGTATCAAAACCAGTACTTAACTTATAAACATAAATCTTATTATTTGTTGATGCTTCGTTTGACTCAATAACATACATTCTTGTACCATCATCATCAAAATCAAAATCTTGTATTGTTACAGAATTTTCGGTTATTGCAAAAAAATTTCCAAAACTTGCTGAACCTGGCAAAAAGGGAGTGCTTAGATTAAATTCAGCAATACCAACTGTACCGTTGACATCCATCAAGAACATTTTTGTTCCATCGTTATTAAAACGTATACCATGAGACCTACGAGCACTATCCGAGCCACCTTCACCAGCTGCAAAGGTTGCCCAATCTACCCCATCATCTGCATCTTTTGAAAAATTAGATATATCATAAGGAGTCGATAAACTATGGACATTCATATTCCCAGCCATATCTATTGCATATAGTTTTGTACCATCGCTATTAAATGTGTGACCTTCCAATCGATTACTTACTAAAAAATCACCACTATCGCCACTATTTACATTTAAAGTAACTATTGAAGCAGTATCTATTGATGACACATTAAATGGTATACTTAAATCATACTGGGTTATAACAGGCGAAGTTCCATACTGAGAAAAGTGTATTCTGGTTCCATCTGGAGTTAAAGTTACTCCAATCGCTTGATTTACATTAGTAGTGTCTGCTGAGCGTACAAAAGTTGGTTTAACTTCTGCTTTCAAATGTGTAAATTGAAATACAAGTAAAAATAATATTAGACCATTTATTATTTTTTGCATAACTCATATTATAATTTAAAAAATATCAATAAAGTCAAAAGTTAAAAGTCTTTCTTTAAAAAAATATTAATTTCTATACCATAAAAATAATTATTTTTTTAAGTAATATTTTGGTTATTTGCTTTTAAACTAGAAAGTTCCAGAAATCTCTAGATTTGCCCCATAGTCTGGAATTTTATCAAATAAACTATAGTTAGAATTTAATTTTAAATTAAGATTACCAAGATTTTTATTGAAGCTGATATTGGCATAATTTTGATTAAGGGGATCAAAATCTAGGGCAAAATTATTTCCATCCATTTCTTTTGAGTGGCTAATTTTAATTATAAATCGTTCTGTAATACCTTTGCCTAGCAAACCATCATTTAAACTTTTAAGCGCTAATGTTTTTTCATACAAAGGTGATATTGTGAGACCATCAGGATAGATCAGTTCAAAACCCAAACTGGTTCTTAAATTGTCTCTATTATATGCTCCATCAATTGTATCAGTATTTACTTGATTGGAACCTACTAGAGAATAATTGTAGTTAATATCACGAGATAAATCATAATAAATTTCCATTCCACCCATGGGTTGGAAGGATTTATCATTTATAGTTATCTGATCTGCCTCAAATAAAAATCCACTGGAAATTTGTCCACTTGTGAACGTATCTTTATGGTATCTGATATTTTGCGCAGGCGAAATTGCATCACTTATAAAATCTGTATATTCACCTAATCTTGTAATTCCAAAAGTAAATTTTGTTGTGGGAGTTAGGTTTAGTTTACCATAGGAATTTTTGGTTCTAAAATCTATAGCAGTGAACAATTGTTTACCGTATCTTTGCCCTGATTTTTTTCCTAAATAAAGACTATCTATTTTGAGTGCACTTAGGCCTAAAACTGCATTTAAATAATTTTCTTTATCGTTTGGCATAATGCCATATAAATTCAAAGTTAAGGAGTCCATGTGGATATTTTGTTTTGTTTGAGCAATGTTCGATCTGCCATTGCCGTATCTTATTGCCCAACCAAAAAATTTATTATCACTGAATTTTCTATCAGCACCAAATGTTATTCCCTCATTTCTGATATTTTTTGCATTTTCAAACCCCAGTTTATCAAAATGACTTAACGATAAATCTGCCAAACTCCATGAAGACCATTTAGACTTTTTCTGATCCTTTTTTGGGGTACTTACAAGAGTAGCTATCTTTTCTTTAGTAGCTGGCTTTAAGCTCATTGCTAAACTCTTCAATAAAGGATTTGGATAATTGATGTTGATGTTATGACTGGTGAAGTTTTCTTCATCCCTATTTCTTTTGATCCATTCAAATCTGTAAAAAATTGAAGAGATATTTAAAGCAATATTTTGTTTAGCTAATTCAACTTGTGAGCTGATACTTGCAGTTGGGTTTGATACACAAGCAACAACACCAAAAGGACATTCAAGGTCAAATTGATAAATATTATCTACCGCAGTTCCATCATCTGCTTGTGAAATAAATAGTCTCATACCATCACTTGAAAAAGAGAAACCCCATATTGCTCCACGGCCGCTTCCACTTCTTAATGCTCCTCCAGGGGACGCCCTATAAAGAAAATTATGGAAACCTAAAAGAGTTCCAGTTGAAACATCAAAATTTTTACCTAAACTAAATTGATAAATACGATTATTAATATATGGGGCAACTGCATCAAAAGCTGAAACAAACATTTGACTACCATCATAACTAAATTCAATATCTCTAAATGACTGACTTCCATCAAGATCTGTTGTTCCAAGGTCAGTATACAAATTCGTACTTTGGATTTCAGTAGCAGATGTAATATCAAATGCTGGTGATAATGAAAAAGTTTTTATTACAGGTGTGTCATTAGCGGCATCCATAGAATACAATTTTGTACCGTCTCTATTTAACGAAAAACCACCTACTGAGGAGACATCAAAGTCAAATTCATGTACATAGTTAGCTGTTTTAAAATCAAAAGCTTTACTCAAATCAAATCTATGTACTTCAGAGCTATTACTCATAATATAAAAAATTTTACCACCTTGAGCTACATGAATACCTCTATATGCAACTCCATTACCTGCAAGAGTATCCAGACCTTGTGCTCGAAAATCGTCATGATCAACATCAAAGCCATCGATATCATCACATGTGTGTATTCCAAGCGAAGTTTTTACAGTACTTAATTCAAATGGATCTCTTACTTTATTCATAGATAAATCAAGATCACCCATGAAGCCTTTACTAGTAGTTGTTTTATTCATATTATTATTGACTGTAAAAACCATTGTACCGTCATCACTCCACACAATATCTCGTAGATTCTCTGTTCTATCGTGATCAAGGTCTATAAAGTCACCTGTCTCATCTGATTTTTTAGAACTAAAACATTCGCCAGTGTTTGCGCCCGCAGGAATTCTATTATCTTTATGTGTGAGTGTTAAAGTGGCTGCGAGAGCTAGTGAAGAAAAAAAAATCCCTAAAAGGATTAAGAATACATTTGTTTGTAGAGAACCTTTTAATACGGATTTTAAGATTTTTTTTGATTTTAATTCTCTCAAAACTTTCATTGGATAAATTTATATTTTGATTAATACATGAGTCAAAAAAATAATTTGGTGTAAAAAAAGTGATAAAATGGTGATATTTATCGAAGAATACTGAGAGGATCGTAGTAGCAACCTGTATGTTCTATAGTCTCAAAAAAGATTGCATTTAATTCTGATGAATGAAAAGTGGGACAAATTCTTTCTGCCTCTAAATTATTTGCATATTCTTTTTTTACTTCATTGATTGCTAATGAACTTGATAAGGAAGTTGTTGCTTGAGCGAAACTTCCTGTATGCGCTAGTGTTAAAGCGGGGCTTACCATTGCGGAGTATTGAGTACAATTACTCAACAGAGGTAATAAAAATAGTAAAAATAAGATTCGTTTCACAACTGCAATCTACATAAAAATGATTAATTTTAAACAACCAATTTATTCAATTTGGGTTTCAAATTATTTCTTCTTTATCAGCTCAGTATTATTAATGTTTATTGCCATACAAGTGATGTCATCCCTTAACTTTTCTGCACCCCAGTTAAGCTCTTTTTCGATAGCTTCGACGATGGACTTTGGCGTGACCTGTGACATTTCGTTTATAATTTTTTGCACCCCTTCAGCTCCTAACTCTTCCCCATTTTTCATATAGCCTTCAGTTACTCCATCCGTGTAAACCACAAAAGTTTTATCTTTAAGATTAATAGTATTTGATTTAACCATTGACTCTGTAAAATACTTTACAATACCAATTGGTGGCATTTCTGATTTGATATATTCGTAATTTTTATTTTCATCGAAAGTGAGAATGCTTTCATGACCCGCATTAATAAAAACTAACTCTCCTGTTTTAATATTTAATTTACCAAAAACAGCTGTCACAAACATTCCTTTGAACTTTGCTTCAACCAACTCATTGTTGACACCAAATACAACTTTTTCCAAAGGAAATTTTAAATTAGTTAAAGTTCTAAAGATTGAAGATGCTTTTGCCATATACATTCCAGCTTTCACTCCTTTGCCGGAGACATCTGCTAAGGTAAAAAAATATTCCTCAGGAGTAGATCTTACTACATCAAAATAATCACCTGATACATCTCGTGCTGGAACGTTTTTGGCAAAAATAAAGTTTTCAAATTTCGAAATATCAGGAAATAAGCTTTTTTGAACTCCAGCTGCTAGCTCACGTTCTTTTAAAAGTTTAGCTTCTTTTTGCAGGTTGGCTAAAGCCATTTTGTTTTCCTCAATAAACCTAAAATACAGACCAGTTAAAAATGTTAGCGTTACAATAAAAATAGGATAGCTAAAATCTACTAACTCTGATCTAAATTTATAAATAGAAAAACCAATTATTATAATTGCTAAAATATTCCCGAAGAATATGGATAAACTATACTTTGGTTTGATTTTTTGAGACAAAACAAATGTAAGTAAAGCAATAATAATTGAAAATAATAATTCAAAAATATAAGTATTTGGATTTCGAACCAAATAAGATTGATCAAGAATGTTTTCAATTACATTTGCGTGAACTTCTACTCCAGGAATAGTTATACCAAGTGGAGTTTTGACAAGATCAAAAAGTCCTTGTGCTGATGCTCCAATTAAAACGTATTTGTCTTTAAAAAAATCTGATTGAAATTTCCCATCATAAACATCACCAGCTGATATAAATTGATCTTTATTTGATTTTTTATACTTGATCCAAATGATCCCATTAGGATCTGACTCAACTTTGTGGGGTCTAGCACTTATTCTTTGAATGCCTACTTCATTTAATTCTACATAAATATTTTTTTGCTTGGATCCTACTCTAACCATCTCCAATCCCATTGTTGGATATATTTTTTTATCAAATTGCACAATTAATGGTAAAGATCGTATTATTCCATCTAATTGATCTAAAAAAGATATAGAACCCAATCCTTTAACATTCCTCTCTAGTTTTTCTAACGATCCTATGGAGTGAGGATATGAATATGTAAAATTTTTTGGATCACCTCCTTTAGATAGAAATCTTGCTTTTGCCTTTCTATCATAATTAGAATGTGAGGGTATATTGCTACCTAAAACTGCAATGATTGATTTTGACACTTTTAATTTTTCTGAAAAAATATCATCGGGACTTTTTAAGTTCTGAATATCTGCAACATCAGAAGGAATTAAACCATATGACTTGATAATTGCTTCAGGTGATTGCTTGTCCTTCTCAGTAAAAAAAATATCGAAACCAATCGCTTTTGGATTATGGATATTTAATTGGTCAAGTATTTTAGCAAAAACTTTCCTGTTCCAGGGAAATTGTCCAAACTTACCTAAACTTTGTTCATCAATGTCAATAATAACCACATCGCTATTTTTTTCCTCAACAAATATTTTTTGATACAAATCAAAACTTAAATATGAAACAGACTTAATAAATGCAGGATTTAGAATTTTTAGAAAAATTAATAGTGTGAGTAAAATTAAGAAAACAAAATAATTTAAATTTTTTTGTACAAAAGCTTTCACAAAGTGAAATTTATATCTAATTTAAGTAATGTAAATGAAACTTATTAGGAACTAGCTAATTACTTCTTTTTTCTTCTTTTCTTTTTAGCTTTTTTCTTTTTAGCAGCTCTTTTCTTTTTAACGATCTTTCTTTTCTTCGCTATTTTTTTCTTAATTTTCTTTTTAGGTTTTTTCTTAACTACCTTCTTCTTCTTTTTAACTACCTTTTTCTTTTTGACTGCTTTTTTCTTAACTGCTTTTTTCTTTTTAGCCGGCTTTTTCTTAACTGCTTTTTTCTTTGTAGCTTTTTTCTTAGTAGCTTTTTTCTTAGTAGCTTTTTTCTTTTTACCTTCTTTTTTCTTAACTACTTTTTTCTTTTTAGAACCTTTTTTAGTAGCTTTTTTCTTTTTATTCTTTTTCTTTTCTGCTTTGGCTTTTTTCTTTTTAGCTTTTTTCTTCTCAGCTCTTTCTTTTTTGATAGCTACTTTCTTCTCTTTATCTTTTTGAATATTTTCTTTAATAATTGATTTAATTTCCTCTTTTTCAAAACCCATAGACTTAAGCTCTTTTCTTAATTGCTTTTTCATTTCTTTTCTCTTACCTTTCTTTTCTTCTGGTGAGAGCTTAGCAACTCTTAGGGCTTTCATCTTTTTATTAAATTTCTTTAATTGATTTTTGGTAATTTTTTTTGCTTGTCCAGGTGCTTTACCTTTGGTCATTGAAGCCATGCTGTAAGGATTATCTAGTAAAGTTGAGCCTAAGTTATTTCCAACCAGAACTGCTCCTGGTCTCATTCCTAAAGTATTATTTTTTCCTGGACCTATTAATAAAGTATCAGTTTTACCTTTTGATACGATTGTTTGAAACTCTGTTCCTCTTGATCCAAGTGTTCCCTCTGGCACTTCTACTGTTAAACTATCCGGATTTTTTTTACTAATTAAACCAGAGATAACTTTTAAGCTCCCTTGTTTAACACTTGCAACTATTTTTCCATCATTTGTTGCAGGATCAAATATAAATGTATCCATGACAACTTCAGAATCTTCGCCTATAGTAAATGTTGATTGATCTAAAAGTAAAATTTGTGTTCCAGATCCTGCACCAGCAACAATTGTTTCATTTAAATATATTTTGTCACCAGCTTTTAATTCTCTTGTTTCAGTTTTAACAGTTCCTGAAATTGCACCAACAATTCCAACTAATTGTTTTTCAATAGTTAATTTTTCTTCAGCAAAAACACTCGTGCTGATCATAAAAATTAGACCTGACAGAACTGACAATAATTTTTTCATTTCGTAAAACTAACAAAAATATAAAAAAAATAAACTTTAAAAACTCAAATTGAACGGCAAAAAAGCCTTAATTTAAGGTATTTTAAAAAAAATTGATTAATTTAGTTTTAAAGCTTTAGAAAAACTTAATGCAAAGGAATCGGCTAAATAATCATAGTTCATTATATTTGCCTCAGAAAAAGTCTTTTCATAAGACAAGTTAATAAACAACGATCTGTTTGGATCAATTATCGGAAAAATATCTCCAATAGCTTTCGTAATCATTATGTCTGTTGTAGTCGCATGGTCAGATCTCAGTTTTGTTGAGTCTACTGACGTATCGACAGCTTTGTAATCATTAAAACTGGTTGAAGCACTCCATGCAATATAAGCCCATGGAAATGCAAAATTTAAACCGATACCAAATTCATAAGTTTCGTAATCATTTCCAGCATCAACTTTTGCATCACTATCACTATAACCTAAACTGAGTGAACTAGAAATTATTGGAGTTATTATTAAATCATAACCAAACGTATAACCATGACCAATTGCATTCGTTTCATCAGCTGTTGTGTCTTCTGAATTTTGATTTGCTTTAGAGTCTGAGTAAGAATATCCATAACTAAAAGAATGTCTCTCTCCAACTGTAAAAAATCCTCCTACTCCTAGCATCAATGAAAAGCTATCCGCATCATGTTGTGCATCAGTTTTACTCATAATTATGTATGGACTTAAACTTTGATTACCTAAAGTGGTATCTAAACCAATCGTTAAACCATAACTTTGAAAATCATCATCTGCTTCTTGATATTGATTAGAGGTAGTATGAGCAAAATTTAATAATAATGACGACTCTTCTCCTATAGGTCTAGTAGCACCAATACCTATAGATGCACTTTCAGTTCTATCATGTTTTGGCGATGTAAAAGCTGCGATTGAACCAGAATCGTATTTCAATCTAGTTTTAGATACACTATTGACGTTGTTGGAAAACGTTGCACCAAAACCAACATCGGCTGTAAAATTCCACAAACTTGGTTCACGATCTCTTAACTCTTCTTCAATTTCTTGTAATGTTTCTAAGTCCTCTGCTGAAAGATCTCTTCTTAATTTCATATCTTCAATAATAGTGTTAGCTTTTTCTGGAGAGTCGACTTGGACTAAAACAGATAACAGGTATAATTTGATTTCAATGTTATCTGGATAAAGCATATTTAATCTTTCTAGTGTTGAGATTGTTTGTTTAAAGTTACCAACTTTTCCTTGTTGTTGAGCATATTTTAAATTTAAATCTAAATTATTAGGATCTTGTAATATCTGCATGTAGGTAATGTTTTTTTCTGACGAAAATGCCGATGTTGAAATCAACAAAATTATTGATATCAAAAATAATTTAAATCTTACGAAATACAAAAACATAAAAATGAAAAGATATTAAGTATATTGTTTTTTTCAATTAATTAATTTTAGAAATAACTCTTATTTTCCAATACTTATCAATGTTAGATCATCAGATAATTTTCTATTTTGGCTCGTTCCTATTACAGATTGAGTAATACCATCTAATTGTTTAACTGTATCTTTACTATAATTTTGTTCGATGATACCAATCGAACCTTCGATCCCTATTTCTTCACCTTTATCATTTAGACTTTCAGATAAACCATCAGTAAAAGCATAAAACCTTGAAGCATTTAATTTTGTTTTATGAATGTTGTAAACACTTTTATCTTTTTGTTTTATTACTCCTAATGGTGGAGCTGAACTTTCAAACTGATCATATTTACCTTGTCCGTTTCTTAAAATTGCAGGTTGATGACCTGCATTTACCCATCTGATCTCATCTGTAATTAAATTATATTCTCCCACAATTGAGGTCACAAACATGCCAGCAGTTTTAGTATTATTTAAATCATTGTTCATATGAAAAACCATTTCATCAGGGTCTACTTTAGATTGTGCTAAAACTTCAAATAAAGTAGATGCCTTAGCCATGACCATCCCAGCATGAATTCCTTTGCCAGCCACATCCGCAATTATAAAATAAATACTATCGTTATGAGGATAAAAACTAAAAAAATCACCTGATACTTCTCTTGCTGCAATATTAATTCCATGCACTGGATAATTTTTTAAATTTCTTTTAGGTAAAAAATTTTCTTGAACTTTAACAGCAAGTTTTACCTCTTTTGAAATTCTTTCTCGCCATTTGTTTTTTTCATCTTCACTAGTCTCAAGTTTGCTCATAAGCTTGTTATAATAAAGACCAATCACGCCCCCGGCAGTAAACGGATCTTGTGGTCCTCTTATTTTGAGATCACCAGACTCTGATTGTTTATCTAAAATAGTAATTAAATCATGCTCAATTGATACCGCATTATGTTCTGCAATGTTCAACCCGAGTTCCTCTTGAACAGGACTTACTCTGAGTGGATAAAATTTATTAAAAAGACTTAAAATTATAAATGAAGATATAAATGTAAATGCACCAATCGAAATGATACCAATTAACTGAATTTTTATTTGAGAAAATCTATCAAGCCCCGTATCCAAAATACTTAAGTCACTAAATAAACCAACTGCTAGTGTTCCCCAAACCCCTGCAGCTAAGTGAACTGGTACCGCTCCAACAACATCATCAATTTCAAATTTATTTAATATTTCGTTTACAATAATTGCAACAATTGCACCTATAATCCCAACAAAGATCGAAGTAACTGAAGTCATTGAATTACAACCAGCTGTAATTGCAACTAAACCAGCTAGAGGACCTAAAATGATATAAAATGGATCTGGCTTTTTAAATCTTAAATATGAAATACCTAATCCAGTTAATAAACCAAAAGCTGCTGCTAAGAAAGTATTGATTAAAATTAAAGGAACCGCATCATCCATTGCACCATTACTTCCGCCGTTGAAACCAAACCAACCAAACCATAAAATAAGTGTACCTAAGACTGCCAAAGGAAAACTAGACCCAGTAAATTTTCCTTTATTAGCCTCTGAATATTTTCCAATTCTTGGTCCTAAAATAATCACTGCTGCTAATGCGATCCATCCACCTACAGAATGAACAATAGTACTTCCGGCAAAGTCAACAAAACCCAAATCTGAGAGCCAACCAGTAGTTTTAACAGTACCTGTTATCGCTAACAATTGATCAACAGTATCATACTTTGAAAGATAACTTGAAGACCAAGCCCAATGTCCAACAATTGGATAGATAATTCCTGTTGCTAAAACAGTCATGATTAAATACCCATTAAATTTCATTCTTTCTGCAACAGCACCTGAGATGATAGTTGCCGCTGTTGCAACAAACATTGCTTGAAAGACAAAGTAAGTCATGTACTCAGCTTTATCGGTTTTAAAGAAAAATAAATCAGTACCAAAAAATCCGTTATAGGAAGTACCAAACATCAAACCAAATCCAAAGATCCAAAAGATCACTACTGAAACACCAAAGTCTGCAGCATTTTTTAAAGCAACGTTGATACTATTTTTATGTCTAGATAAACCAGTTTCCATACACATAAAACCTGCCTGCATAATGAAAACTAATATCGCGCAGTCAATAACCCACAAAGTGTCTATATTACTAGTTAACACATCTATTACTTCTTGCGCCATATCTTTGTCCATAATTTTTATTACCTAACAAAAAAATTTCAACTAGCAATTAATTTAGTGATCAAATTGATTTTAATGTTTAATTCTTAACAATCATTACCTCTAGTGAAATTTCCATTTCGACTTAGGGTGAGTGTGCAGGGAGTGTTGCCTGAAATTTCAGAAGCGAAAATATCATAATTTGCTGAACCAGTGCTTGCGATACATATATTGTAGCCAGCATCAGAAGCAATTTGATCGCCGCCACCAAATAATTCATCCTCAATCTCATTTGATGTCATGTCAGTTGGTGTGCAAGTTCCCTCGGATTGAGTAAAATAGCTACCACTATTTGAGTATTCCTCTGTTTGTGCCAAAGAAATTTGTTGCATAACATTTTTTGCAGATTTTTCTTTGGTTCCAGAAACATAACCATTGTAGGAAACAAGACCTACTGTAGATAAAATTCCTAAAATTGCAACAACGACTAAAAGCTCAACAAGAGAAAATCCTTTTGAGCTTTTAGTTTTTATTTTTTTTATTTCTTTCAATAGTTAAAGAATTATTCTACTTCAACTTTGTTAGTTGCTGTACCGCCTTCGTCATCAACTGTTGTAACTACATTTATTACGTCTGTATCTGTAGTATCTACAACTAAAGTTGTGTATCCAGTTCCACTTTTTAAACATGTCGCCCCAGTCACAAGTGCTGTAGCTGCATCTGTTCCGTTTGTTAAAGCTGCACATTTAGTACTATGCGGGTTTTTAAAATCACTTAGGGCTGTTATAGTTGCTGCTATAACTTGAGCTGGAGTAGCATTAGTACCATCGGTTTGTTTACAAGATAAATTACCACTCATCGATGTATCTCCACCAAGATTACATTTTTGAAGTTCAGCTGCTATATATTTTACTACAGATGCTTGATTAGATTTTGCTGCATTTATTTTTGCACTTTTAGTGTAACCATTATATGCAACAACACCTACAGCTGCTAGAATACCAATAATCGCAACAACAACTAATAGTTCGATCAACGTAAAACCTTTGTTATTTTTCATGTTTCCTCTTTATTAATTAATTAATGACGAAAATTTATAATAATTATCGATGATGTAAACTATAAATATTGCCTAATTTCACTCAATATTTGATTTCGTTGGCCAATTTGGGTTTAATTTTTATATGTTTTTTGTTATTAGCTTTATAAAATATTAAAATAATGAAATTTAAAGTTACTGAAAGCGAAAATGTCAGCACTGTATTCTTGGATGGAGAGATAGATATGGATGTTGCTGACAACGTTAGAGAAGTAGTATTTCCACTTATTGACTCTGGAAAGGAAGTTCATTTGAACCTTAAAGGCGTTCAATATATGGACTCGTCTGGAATTTCAGTGATAGTTGAAAGTAATCAAAGAGCAAAAGAAAAAAATACTAAAGTTGAGCTCAAAGAAGTCAGTCAACCAGTTGAAAAAGTTTTAGCAATGGCAAGGAAGTTTCTATGACATATAAAGTAACAGAAGAAGGTGACACTAGCACTGTATTTTTAGATGGTGAGATAGATATGGATAAAACAGAGGGGGCGAAAGAAGTTATTTTTCCTCTGATCGATGCTGGTAAAAATGTAAACTTAAACTTAAGTAATGTTCAATACATGGACTCGTCAGGCATATCAGTTTTAATTGAAAGTCATCAGAAAGCATTAGAGAAAGGAACTAAGCTAATAGTTAAAGACGTGAGTAAATCTGTTTTAAAAGTAATTATGATGGCAAAGTTAGAACAAATTTTAAATTTGGAGTAATTAAAGATAAAGATAATGAGCACTGAAGTCGGGGATACAACAAATTTATCTGAAAAAAAAGATTTCTTAGTAAATTCATCAAGTTTGAAAGATGTAAGAAGTTTCTCAAGAGAAGTTTTTGAAAAATTTAAAATTAATGAAGAATTAAGGGAAGAATTAGTTTTAGCAATTGCTGAAGCAGCACAAAATATTGTTAAACACGCTTATAAAGATTATCCCGATACACAAGATCGAATGGCAGTAAGAATCTCTTGTACAGATAAAGAACTTGAAATTTCGTTTTTTGATAAAGGCAAACCAGTTGAAAAAAGTAAAGTTAAACATAGAGCAATCGATGACGTCAAACCAGGTGGTCTTGGTACTTTTTTTATTCAGGAAATAATGGATTCTATTAAATTTAAAGAAGGTGATAAGCCTTGGATCAATAATTTAGTATTAACAAAAAAACTCTAATTTTTACTTATTTTAAACTAATACTTAATAGACTCCAAAAGAAAATTATTTAATTATAAAATGTATTATTTTTAATGAAAAAAACTTTTTTATTTTTAATATTTTTTTTAATCTTATTTAGTTCACGTTCATTTGCTGAATTATCATTTGTTCAGACAAAAGATGTTACGAGTGATACTCCTGGTGTTAGAGGAATAAACTTTAAACCTGATGGTAAGATAATGTATATCACAAGTCGTCTTGGAAATGAAAACGCATTTGTAGTTCAATATTCGCTTAGTACACCCTTTGATATAAGTACTGCAACAAGATCTTTTAATGATGGAGATGGAACTCAATTAACATGTAGCACTAATATGAAATTACCACATGCAATAGAATTTAAGCCCGATGGTACAAAAATGTTTGTAGCTACTAATAAAGATTTCAGTGGAAATCCGGGTGTTGCTATTTTTCAATTTAGATTAAACACTGCGTGGGATTCGTCAACATTGGTTTGTGAGAAAATATATGAAGTAACAGAAACTGGAGTATATGTAGAGAATCAACTAAGAACTCTGGCTTTCAAACCTGATGGCACAAGGATGTTTGTAGGTGGAAAGACGACAGATAAAATAAGACAATTTGATTTATCAAATGCTTGGGATCTGAGATCTGGAGTAACACCAGGAGAAATTTCTGGCTCATTAGCAACTTCAGATACTAGTATGAGAAATATTCAATTTAATTCAGATGGAACTGCACTTTATGTAGCTGGAGATACTAATGCCAGAATGAACAAATATACCTTGAGCACTGCTTATGATATCACAACTTTGTCCTCAACTTTTTCTACTTTCGATTTAGGTAGCAGAGTTGATGATATGCGAGGTTTTATTTTTGCTGCAAACTTTACAAAATTATTTGTTACAAGTGACAAAGAAACTGCAGCTACTACAGATAAGATTCATGAATACGACCTACAATGTGCTAGGACCATTGCCTGTACTGATCCATCTGCTAATGCTGATGTAAAAGCAATTATCGAGGCTAACGTGGAAATGTCAAAACGTGTGATAAGAAACAACACGCTTCCGATTTTTCATAGAATTGAGTGGCTTAGAAGACACAAAAATAAAGACAATCTCTCAAACTTAAATGCCAATATTGATTTTCAAAATCAAAAAGTTGCAAAACTAGTTAGTGCGTTTGACGCTTTTAAGAAAGAAAGAGATAGAACTTATAGAAGTAATGATTGGTTCGATTGGAGTGAGGGAAGATTTATTATAGGAGAAAAAAATGTAAAAAATACATCCTCAAGGGATATTCAAAATTACGGAGTATCTTTTGGTACTGACAGAATTGATGAAGACGATAGAGATTTAATGTACGGATATGTTTTTCAATTTGGAAAGGACGATGTAGATATTGGAAGCCATGGATCTAATTTAAATACAAATACTTATAGCTTGGCTGCTTATCGTACAAAAATTAAAGATAATGATTATTTTAATGATAGTATTATTGGACTTAGCTTACTAGAAATTGATCATCTAAGAGTTATTAATGGCAACAAATTAGAGGGTAATAGAAATGGGCAACAAATATTTGGGTCAATAAATTTTGGGAAAAGAATCCACGAAAACGATATCAACTTAAATCCAGGTGTTAAGTTTGAAATTGGATTTACCAAACTTAAACCATTTGATGAAAAAACAATTTTAGGTAGTAGTTTAGCTGATGCATTACATTATAAAGATCAAAATATTAAGACTGCAGTAGCCACTATTGGAGCACTCTTTGATAAAACAGATAAAGGAGATAAAGATAAGGAAATTATTAATCACCATGGAAGATTAGAATTTATTGCAGACTTAAGTCCATCATCTGATGCAGAATTTTATTATTTGAATAATCAAAGTACTACCTATGAATATGAGTCTAATAATAGATCCAAATATAATTATAGAATTGGTTATGGTATTGATAGAACATCGATAACAGGTTGGTCGACAGTTGTTAACATTGAGAGATTTGGTACGCGGGGAGGTTATTACGACGAGTTTTATTTTTCACTTGGATATGTTCCAATAGATGAGATGAAATTTTCATTTGAGTTGGATGAGGCTATTAATACCAGTTTAAAATTTTCTCAAAAAATTGATAGTTTTGATTTTAAAATTTCTACTGACTATAATTTTTTTGTTGATAAACCAAATTACAACACAGATCTTTTATTAAGTAATAGTTTTTAGAATATAATAATAATCAATTTAATTGATTAAAGCACCAACGTTAAAGATTGGTGAGTACATCGCTATCATTAATCCACCAATCATCACCCCCATAAAAACAATCATGATCGGTTCAATTAAGCTAGACATATTATCGACAGTCGTATCAAATTCTTCTTCATAATAAGAAGCTACTGAATTAAACATTTCATCTAATTGACCTGTTTGTTCACCTACAGAAATCAATTGACTAAAAGTTGGAGGAAATAATGGTTCTTTTAAAAACAGTTTTGTTAATGTATCCCCTGAAAAAACTCCTTTTTTAACATTCTCTAAAGCGTCTGTGATAACATCATTATTGCTGACAGACTTTGCAATCTCTAAACTCTCTAATAAGTTTACACCTGCTGCACTTAAATTTCCCATAATTAATGAAATTCTAGCTAGCATAGATTTTAAAATCATATCTCCAAACAATGGTAATTTTAAAACTTGTCTGTGCCATTTAAAACGAATTGCAGCATTTCTTTTGGTGATAAATTTAAATCCAAAAAAACCAATTAAACCTCCGAAGAAAATAACTTTTCCACCTGTTCCTCTTAAAAAGTCACTCATTGCCATAATGGTTGCAGTAGCAGCTGGTAACTCTAAACCCATACCATCATACATTTTAGCAAATACTGGCACCACTTTAATTAACATGAATGCACTAACTGTGATTGCCACTGTAAACATTATTGCTGGATACATTAAAGCAGATTTAATTTTTTTCTTAATTTTTTCTTTCTTTTCAAGCGATTCTACAATTTTAAGTAAGAAAACATCTAATTTACCACTGGCTTCACCTGCTTTAATCAAGTTAACATAAACATTGTCAAAATGTTGAGGATATTTTTCAAAACATTTTGATAAGTTAACTCCACCCTCTAGGCTCTTTCGTATATCTTCAATGATATCTTTGATCCCCTGACTTTCCATCTGGTCTCTCAACATTGCTAATACCTGAAGGATTGGTAAACCTGCCTTAACCATAGTCGCAAATTGCTTCGAAAATATTAGAATATCTTCTATTTTTACTTTTTTACTCTTACCAAAAAGAGAGGAGCCACTAGATTTCTTCTTTTCAGCTGCCTTTTTTTTAGACTTAATAATATTTGTGATTATTATTTTCTTTTCTTTTAAGAGATGTGAAGCCTCATCAAGATTTATTGCTTCTATATCTCCCTCGACGTATTTCCCATCAGAAATTCCTTTATAAGTAAAAGCTTCCATTTTTACTCGCCTGAAAGAACTCTTTCGTACTCTCTAAAATTAAGCTCTCCAGATGCAATTAGTCTTCGCCCCATATCTTTCATCGTTTGAAAACCTTCTTTAATTCCAATTTCTCTTAGCTCTGGTGTAGTAGCTTGTCTTAAGATTGCTTCTTTAAGTGGTTTTGATACTACTAAAATTTCATAAATACCTTGTCGACCTTTGTAACCAGTATTACTACATTTGGCACACCCTTTACCCTTAGTAGCTTTAACTCTCGATGCTTGCTCGGCACTAAATCCTAAATCTTGTAAAACTTTTGGATTAACATCATCGTCAGGCACTCTACAATCTTTACAATTTTTTCTAGCTAAACGTTGTGCAACAACTAATTGCGTTGCAGCACTGATTAAATAATCAGGTGTTCCCATATTCTGTAATCTAGTAATTGTGCTTGGTGCATCATTTGTATGAAGTGTACTAAATACTAAGTGACCCGTTAATGCTGCTTTTAATCCAATATCAACAGTTTCTTTATCTCGCATCTCTCCAACAAGAATAATTTCAGGGTCTTGTCTTAAAAAAGATCTTAACGCTGAGGCAAAAGTTAATCCAATATGATCTTTAATTTGAACCTGCCCTACACCATCTAATTCGTATTCAACAGGGTCTTCAGCAGTTAAAATATTTAAATGAGGTTTGCTGACCTCTTTTAAAATACTATATAAAGTAGTTGATTTACCAGATCCTGTTGGGCCAGTTACTAATATCAATCCTTGAGTACTATGAATTGCTTTTCTTAGGTTTTTTAAATCTTGTTCCTCAAAATTTAATTGTTCTAATTTGATATCACCTGCATCCTTATTAAGGATACGCATAACAATTCTTTCATTACTCGCTGTTGGTAATATTGATAATCGTAAGTCCACTACTTTATTATCTATCTTAAAATTGATAGCTCCGTCTTGTGGCAATCTTCTTTCTGCAATATCTAGTTTACCCATAATTTTAAATCGAGTAACCACTGCACCATAGTTGTCGTGAAGAAATTGTTTATATTGCTCTTGCTCTTGTAACATTCCGTCTAATCGATATCTCACTCTCGAACTAAATCTATAAGGTTCAATATGAATATCACTCACTCCCATTTTGATAGCTTCTGCTACTACTGCGGTACTAAATTTTATTACCTCCGACTCATTTTCTATAGCTTCAATATCTTCTTCAGGTGGCTTTTCTAAAACTTCACCCGCTTCTCCTAAATCAGATTCAAAAGTTTTAATCTTTTTTCTGTTTTCATCTCGGATTGAGGCGATAGTTACTTCATCAGTTTCACTTGATAATCTTTCGATATATTCTGAAATATCTGTAATTTTTGCAGCATGTAATTCAATATTTTTTTTAGTAATGGCTTTTAGGTTTCTCATTAATCCAAGTTTTGAACTATCAGGAATAGCGATATGTAAAGTCTTTCCATCAATCTTAAAAGGGGCTACAAAATTTACTTTGATGTAATTTGAAGGTAATACAGTTTTAATTTCATCGGTAATTTCAACTTTTTTCAAATCAATAGTTTCTAAATTTTGCTCTTTTATTAATAAATTAATTATCTTTTCTTCATCCGTAAGCTTTAATTCAAAAATAGATTCGATTTGAGATTTGTTATTTTCTGAACTCACTTTTTTAATATTGATTAAATCTTTTCCAGAAATAATATCGTTATCAATTAATACATTGACTAAATTAATTTCACTTTCTCTACTAATCTTAAGCATTATAAAATCCTTGGTGCAATAAATACCAACAACTCATTCATCGTGTCAGATTTAGACGTTCCGCTCAAAGCTTTTCCAACGACAGGTAATTTTGAAACACCCGGAACTCCTCCTTTTGAGTTGGCAACATTATTCTTCTTAATACCACCAATTACAACAATATCTCCATCAGCTACTAATAATTTAGTATTAATCTCCATTTTGTTAACCCCAGGTGTTCCAGGGTTAGATCTATTAGGTGTGTCGTTATTTACTTGTATTTGAAGCATAACATTTCCATCTCCAATAATATTTGGTGTAACAATTAACTTCAATGAGGCATCTACAGCCTTATCTTCTCCTTCTCCACCATCAATATAAATAGTTTCCCCTTGGTTAATACTTGCTTGTTGATTATCCAATGTAAATAATTTTGGATTAGAAACAGTTTTGGACAAACCTTCATTTTCTAATGCATCAAGTTCTAGTTTTAAAACTGCTGAACCTGTTCTTCTCAAAATACCAATTCCAGCTGTTGAAGCGGCTGATCCTAAATTAAGTAAGTTATCAGTTCCAGCACCGCTAGTGAATCCTCCTGTAGAGTCTCCTATAGCTGCTGAACTACCTCCAGCATTACCAATGGAACTTCCTCCTTGAGTACCGCCAACTCTCTCACGATTTCTCGTGTATGCAAAACCAAGTCGTTTTCCTAAATTTTGCTCAAACGTTGAACTGGCCTCAACAATAAATGCTTCAATTAAAACTTGTTTAGTTCTCTTATCAATTTCTCTAATAACTTTATCCACTATATCTAAATCTTTTTCCTTTCCTCTTACAATTATAGACCTTGTGGTAGCTTCCTCTGTTACCTGTATTGGAATGAAATTTCCACCTGTTCCCACTGATGTAAATAATTCTGAAATAGTGGCTTTGGCTTCAGCTGGAGTTATATAATAAAGTCTAAAAATCTCAGATATAATTGGTTCAACAGAATCTTCAATTTCAACCTTCTTTTTAACTGCTGACGCTCTAGCAGATTTGTAACTTTCTTGTGAAGTTAAATTTGCAGGTGTTGAAACTCTTATAATATTACTAGCAACATCTATATCTGCTGCATAACTTTTTAAATCCAATAAAGCATTAAATGCTTTGTCCCAAGGAACATTATCTAATTCAGCTGATACAGAACCTGCAACTTCATCACCAACCAAAATATTTATATTGCCGATCTCTGCCATCAATCTCATCGCCTCTTTAAAATCTAGTGCCTGGAATTTAAACGAAACATTCTGTTTTAAGGAAGTGAATTCTTCTGAAATCAATAGATAATTTCTTTCTTTAACAGAAGATAATTGTTTTCTTTTTTTTAGTTTAACAACATCACCATCAACAGGCACTGGTCCCATTGAAGCGCTAGTATTTAATTCCTTTTTCCCAAGCTGTTTTACATCAGTTTTTATAAGTGGAGTGTCATGCTTAAATGACTTAGATTTTTTTGCCAATTTATCAGCACATCCAGATAAAAATAAAATAAATAAAGGCAGAATAAGAAATGATATTTTTTTTTGAAAACTCATAATTATCTTTTTCTCTCTATAATTTGATTTTTAAAATTTATTACTAAAAGAGAATCTTGATTTTTTTCAAAAACTGCTTCTCTATTATTTAATCCGATTAATTTTACACCTGGACTTAATTCCTCAAATAAGCTTAATGTAATTACTTCACCACTAGCATTAATTAATGATGCAAAGCCATCATCCTTATCCGAGGACATTACGCCAACTAACTTGAATTTATATAAACTCATTTCGTTTTTTGCTTCCTCGGGATCACTCATCATCAAAGTACTACCACCTGTAAGAGAGCTATCCCCGACAAAAGGGTCATTCAACGGCAATGGTTCTTCATTACCAATTTCTGACGAAATATTTGATTGAGAGTTTGCTTGTTTTTCTTTTATTTTTTTATTTATTTCTTTTGCCTTGTCTATAATGTCTTGTTCTTTAGTATGATTATCAGCCATCGCTAAATTTGACGTAAATATAAAGAGTATAGAAATAAGTACTATTCTAAAAAAATTCATCTGGTAACCCCACTATAGTTAACGTTCCTCTTACTTTTATCGTCCCAGTTGAATCCCCTTTTACCACTTGTATAGACTCTTTGTCAAAGTTTAACATCTTTTGAGAAAGGGAAAGAGCTCTTTTAAATTTAATATAACCAATAAAATTGCCACCAATTTCAAAATCTACTGGGATCAGATAATAAGCGATATTTTTAACACTTTTGACCTGAGTTTTTTTAACCTTTTTTGCTTTTTTTCCAGCTGCTTGGGCAAGTGCTGTTGCCTTTAAAACTTCTTTAATTTGTTTTTTTTCTATTGAAGTAATTACCAAGTCATTTTGACCAGCATATTCACTTAATGTTTGATACAAACCCTCAACTTCAGCCTTAGAGTGAAATAAAGTTGAATATCTTTGATATTGTGGTTTGAGTTTTTTAATTTTTGCTTTCATTGCATTTATTTCACTAATGAATTGTTGCGTTTCTTGTTTTTTTAAATTCATATCGTCTAATTTTACTTTTCTAGTTTTTACCATCGGATTTAAAATTGCGTAATAAATGATTAAAAATAAAACTATAGAACCAACAATGATTCCAATTTTTGTTAAAGTTTTTTTATCAGCTAACTTAGTGATCTGATCTTTAATATCAGACATATTCAAATTTTTTAAGTCTATGTTCATGTCCATTGTTAACCTCTTTTAATTTTTACAAATACTCTAAAACCTTTCATTGTTGCACCACCAGTATTTCCCCTAGGCAATTTCATAGATGACAATGAGGCTTGTTGAACTAATTTTTGTTTACTTAAGTTTTCAATAAATTTTAAAATATCCTGGTCACTTGCAGCAACACCTTGAATTGTTAGTGTATTGGATCCATTAAATTCTACTTGATCAAATTTTACTCTTTTCGGAACACTAGATGCCACCTGAGCTAAAATTCTATAAGTTAGTTCTTTATTTGATTTTAATGTTTTACTTAACTTAAGAGTTGTATTAATTAATTTAAGTTCTTTGGAAACAACTTTCTTTTCTTTGACAAATTTTGCATGTTCAGCTTTTACATTTTCATAATCTTTTAATTTAGCGTTATATGAAAAAATATTCCAAAAAGATAAGCCAAATAATATTAAATAAATTCCCGCAACTGCAGCTGTTATCCCTTTGAAGGCAAAACCAGAAATTGCCTTCATCTTTTTTTGTTTCATGACACTTGATCTATCAGGCAACAAATTAATATTTTTAACCGCAGTAACAAATTTATAATAGCCAAAAACGTCAAGTTTTCTAAAAGCCAAACCAACTGAAGTTGATAAATAAGATCTGTTATTTCTGTTATCTAATGCTTGTTGAAATTGACTTGGAATTTTTAACCCTTCAGTAGGATCAAAAGTATTAAAACCAACATTCATTAAATTTTTTCTAAAATTTCCTAAATATTCCTCTACATTATCAATATCTGATACGACTTTTATATTTCGAATTCTTTTTTCATATTTTGTCTCAAAATCCTGAATAGCTTGTTTGACTTGAGTAACATATCTTCTAACTAAGCCTTCTTTTTCCTCGGCATCATCAGACTCTTGTAAAATTTTTCTATCTTGGCCTCTGATAAAAATATCAGTAATTATTGGATTATTGTCATATAATATCATTAGATAATTTTCATCTAATCCAAACTCTAAAACTGCAGTTAAATTTGCATCCTCAACTTTATTTGTAAGTTGATTAGATTGATCTACCGCTGACTTTAAGGCAAAACATTTAACATCAATAATTACTGGGTTTAAACCTGCGTTCTTTATAATTGAAGTATAACTATTTATATCTGTTAATTTTGATGCCACAAATAAGATATCCATTGTATTGTCTTTTTGATTTCTATTAATCACTTGATGAAAAATAGAATAATCCTCTAAACTATCTGTCAGTTGGACTAAATTTTCCCACAATGAATTAGTTTCAATTGCTTTATTTAACTCCTCATCTTTCATAAGTGGAGCTGTTACAACTCTAATAATTGCACTTGTTACAGGAATGGATATTGCAACGTTTGGTGATGATATTTTATACTTTTGTATAGCTAATCTAAGCTCTTCAGAAAATTTATCAGCATTTTCAATAGGAGCACTATCATCGCTAACATCGACTGGATGAATATGAAACTTATCCAATACCCATTGATTTGCTTTGTTGCTTGATACTTGAACTAATCTAATTTCTTTATTTGCAAGTTCTACTCCTAATATTTCTTCACCCTGAACACTTGATTTACCTAACTTAGATTTGAAAAAACTTTCGAACTTTGATTTTAAATTACCAATTTTTGAATTGTTTAAAGAAGATTTACTTAAATTATTTGCAAAAGATGGTTTTTTTAATTTAATATCTTTTAATTTTCCAAAAATATTTGTTATTTTACTTTTTAATTGATCTTGCTTATTTAGTTCCGTGCTTTCATTAGATGCAACGGGAGCAGTTGGTTCCTGTTTTTGAGTTTGAGTTTCAACAATTGGTGTTTCAACTTTCTGTTTATCCTCTGTTGGTGAAGTATTCTCATTAATAACATTTTGATTTTCATTAACTTGTGTTTCACTAGTTTGATTTTTTAATCTTTCACTTTCTTCTTGAATATCATCAAACCATTTTTCCAAAATTGGAATTGCTTCTTCTAAGTTTGTTGTACCTGACGACGAAATTTTTTGTTTTCCATCAATATAAAGTCTGCCAACCCAATTTTTTGATTTTAATTCACCCTTGTATTTGTCTTGTCTAACATAAATGTGTAGTCGACCATCTTTTTTATGTATAACTTGGTGTCCAGATCCATTATCTTCATCTTTTTTTTCATTAGAAGTGTCAGGACTTTGTTGCATACTGCTTTCTTCAGCGTTTGACTCGCTAATTTGAGTTTCTAAATTTCTATTTTCCTCTTTTTTTTCAGAAGAAGCTGCCGTAACATCTGATTGGTCATTATTTTGCTCATTATTTTTGTTTTCATCACCAGATGAGTCATTATTATTAGAATCTACACCTTCAGGTTGATTATTTTCATCAACTGAAGGTTGATTTACTGACTCATTGTCAGTTGTATCTTCATTTATATTTTTTTTATCGTCGTCTTGATCGCTCATAAACTAATTATAAATTTTTTCTCTAACACAATTTAGTGAATCTCTAACACAAAATTGAAATTTAGTCTAACACAAAAGTAAATATTGTGTTCAAAATGGGTAATAATTGTAAAAAAGCTAATAAAACAGCCACTTTCGTCTAAATTCTATTTTAAAGTTAAATTTTACAGGCTGGCATTATTCTAACACAAAAAAGAAATTTCACTTGTGTTAGAGTTTTTTTTGATTGTGTTAGAGTTTTTTTCATTTTTCCAAAATTAAAAAAGTCAATAAAATCAACAAAAAACTAATTTTTACTAAAATTCATCTTTTTGTGTTAGAGATTATCTATTTTGTGTTAGAGAGATTAATTTTTAAAATTATATTTAATCAAATTTTAATTTTAAGGCCTACAGGTTGCAAAAAATTAATAAAATTTTATTTTCAATTAAGAATTGATCTTTTTTTTTGAAAATTTTTACTAATTTTTCACTTTTAAAGCGAATTTGATAAAAAAAAATATTTTTTTTATAAAATTCAAAAAAAAAAAAATAAAAAATAATCTTTTACCAAGTTTTTATAACATAAAAACTTTTTTTTTGTTTTAGTTTGGGTTACCTTTTAAGTCAGTTGTTAATTGTTGGTAAATCAATACCGATAATGCATTAAAATTTCTTATAACTCTTTCATAGTCCCATGTAAGATTAACATCATTGCAATTAAGTTCTCTAAAATAATAAACTTCTGTTAATGGCAACGCAGGCACAAGTTCAGCAGCAATAATATTTAATTCATTAGTTTTTTTTTCAATGGTAAAATTATATCTACAAACGTTTGATGTGGCCCAATACACAAGACTTGTGATAACAATTGCAACTATAATCATTACTTTACTAATACCGAGCATAAAAAAATAAATTATAGTGAGTCAACAACGACAATAGTCAGATCATCTTTTTGAATTCGTCCTGACTTAATTATATCTTCAACAATTTTATTTAATCGTTCGTGATTTGGGTTTTGTTGATACTTTTTAATATAATTTTTAAATCCATCAGACTCTAACATGTTGCCCTTAGTATCTTTTATTTCTGTAATACCATCAGTGAATATATACATTGAGCTATTAGAAAAATTAATTTTTGTTTCTTTAAATTTAAACTTTGGAGCGATACCTAAAGGTGGTCCTGCTTCTTCAAAATTAGAAAAGGTTCCATCGTTAGAATAAATTAACGGAGGTTCGTGTCCTGCATTAGCTAAGGTTAATTCTTTTTTGTTGCTATCATAAATTCCAATCAGCATTGTTACAAACATGCCTCTTGATGTTGTCTCACAAATTTCTGAATTGAGAATATCTAACAACTCTGCTGCAGAAAAATTTGTTTTACTTAAACATCTATACAAACTTGATGCCTTAGACATTAACAAAGAAGATTTAATTCCTTTTCCCGACACATCAGCAACACCAAAGCCATAAACTCCTTCAGATAGTTCTGCAAAGTTATAAAAGTCTCCTGAAACAACTTTAGCTGGGATGTTTATACCTGCTATTGGAAAATTTTCTTTTTGGTTTTGAGATAGTAAAGTTTTTTGTATCTCACCAACAATTTCAATTTCTTTTTGCATTCTATTCTTATCTATTAAATCTTTCGCCATCTTGGCATTATTAATTGCTAATGCTGCAGGTCCAGACAAAGTTTCTAAAAGTTTTCTATCATTCTCCTCAAATAATTTATTGTTTGTTTTTTTATTCAAGCAATGAATAACACCGATACATTCGTCTGAAACAATTAATGGTGAACACAAAACTGAATATGTTGTAAAATTTGTCTTATTATCTAAATCAAAATAAAATTCAGCAATTTCTCTTACATCTTTACGCACATCACCAACTCTAATACATTTCTTCATCACCGCTGCCTTACCCATTACTCCTTGGGTGATAGGTATTTCAAAATCTTCGAGGTATGCTTGATGTTTTGATGCGATACATTGGAATGATTGATTTTTTTCATCTATTAAAAAGATATTAGCAGCTTGTGCATTTATTCTTTTTATAATTAATTCTAATGAATTATTTAATGTTTCTTTTAAATCAAGTGTTTTAGCAAACTCTTGATTCATTTTAGTCACTAACTCTAAATCTTTACTACTAGTGTCATCTACTTTAGTGGTTTCCTTTTTTTTTGCGCCAAAAAACATACTATTTATAAATTGATATTCGTTAATTTTTTGATATTTTTGAATTTGATGGAATTCATTATTCATGCGCCTAATTTCTATTTGCACTTAACAGATGCAATGATGCTTATAGAATACTGCATTGATGGGCTCATAGAATTTTCCTCTCTAATAAAACTATAAATTGTGTCCTATATTATAGTATTTATCTTCGGAAGTATATGGGGGAGTTTTAGTAATGTGTGTATTCATAGAATTCCTGATAATTTAAGTGTTATCTATGGCCGGTCTCATTGTCCAGCATGTAAAAAACAAATTAAATGGTATGACAACATACCTTTATTGTCTTTTATCATTCTAAAAGCTCAATGTAGGGATTGCTCAGCACAAATAAATTCCAAATATTTTATGGTAGAGTTAATCACTGCTCTTAGTTTTGTATTTATATTTTATTTGTTTGGTTTCACTTCAACAAGTCTATTGTTTTTTATTTTATCTATTGGCTTTGTGATAATTTTTTTTATCGATTTAAAACATTTTATAATTCCAAATGAAATAACTTACCCATTAATCCTAATTGGTTTTTTTAAATCCTTTGATCCTAATCTTAATATCTTTTTATTTCCAAATTTTATTAATTCCTTAATAGGTGGATTGTTCGGATACATTATCATTTGGTTAATAATTTTTATTTATAAAAAATTAAGAAATAAAGAAGGAATGGGATTGGGAGATGCTAAGCTTCTTTCTGTAATTGGTTTCTGGTTTGGATGGATTTCTATACCTTTTGTTATTTTTTTTTCATCTGCTGTTGCTTTGATCAGTGTGATACCAGATTTAATTAAGAATAAAAAAAAACTTTCATCTCAAATCCCTTTTGGCCCCTACCTCATCATAGGATGTTTAATTTTTCTTTTTTTAAATGAGCAGATTAAATTATTCTTAAACTAATAAGTGCGCCCAGTTTGATCAGCTAATTATTAGAAAAAAATATCAAATGATATAATAACTTGTTATGAAAAAATTTTTTACCTTAATCATAGTTTTATCAATATCATTTTTTTTATTAATTGAATTTATCGGCGATAGATTAATAAAAAACATTTTAGAAGATAATGTTTCAAGTTCTTTAGGTAGAAAAGTAACAATCGAAAAATTAAATATTGATTATTTGAGTGGCGCTGCAGATGCTAAAGGTATTAATTTATTAAACAAAGAATTTCAAGGTTACTTGGTTAGAATAAATTCTGTTAAGGTAAATTTGGATGCGTTGTCAATTTTTTCAAACAATATATTAATTAATGATGTTCAATTAAAAGATATAAGTGTTAATTATTATTTTAATTTTTCTAATCAACGGCTTACAGATAATGTCAGATCACTACAGAAAGATCTTTCAAACAAAACTACAAGTTCACAATCAAATAAATATTTTAATATTGGAAATCTTGATGCCAAAAATATTTCGGTATCAGTTTTATCACCAGAATTAAATATTGATAAAAATTTTTCATTGAAGGATTTAAACTTTAAGAACATTGGTAATACTAATAAGAGTAAAGATTATAAAGATGAATTGAAAAAAGTTTTTAATAGTACTCTGGAGACCATCAAAGATAAAGTATTAAGCAATGAATTTTTAGATAAGTTTGAAAGTTTTGATACTGGTGTCATAGAAGATAAAGTAAAAGAAAAACTGAATAAGAATAAAGATAAACTTAAGAATAAACTTAAAAGTCTAATTAATTAATAAAAATTTTTTTTATAAGTATTATTGTGAAACTTTTGATCCATTTAAAGATTTAAAAAAACTTTTATTTAAAAACCAACATCTCGCCAACCACCTCTATTGGATAACACTTCGCCGGCAATAGCTAAGATGGAATATAAAGTTTGTTCTGTTTCAGATGGTCCTGCAACGTTTGCAAAAAGTTTATTATCAAAGATAACTAGCTCAGACAAAACTCCCTCTCTGACAAATACACATGCGCTTCCATTTCCCCGACCTCCTTTAATTAATTCATGTGAATTATTAGTTCCACATTCATCGTCAGATGCACAAATATATGCATTTCCTATATTACATCTATTTGCACCTGCCGGTGGTTCATAAACAGGGAAATATACTTGTCCTTGAAACAATGTTGGTGGTGCTGAGGTTTTTCTAAATGAATTTAAAGTATTTAGATCATTAGTTGGCAAACCATCGACGGTATCCAAATGAATAACCCAAGCATCTTCTGTTCTAGGACAAAGGTCACCGGCGATATCACCAGTTACATCAGAACATACTGCTGCATCATCAATAGTTCTTGCCGCATCTGCTCCTAAGTGAGCTGTTTCAACAAATACGGGATCCGTCTCTCTTGGAATTTGTACACCATTTAAATGTCTAAAGAATGGATAGTCTCTATCTCTTATGCCATATAAAATATTATCCATAAATTGTCCTCTTGCTCCCAATTGATTAAAGTTTCCTGTTCCCCCAAAAAGCCAGAAGTCTCTGGTAGATACTCCCACTCCAGCATCCATGCCAAAGAACGATACTCTTCCATTTAATCCGGTAGCATTAAGTTTAAAAAGTGTAGTCTGGTCAAATAATTGTGCTCCATTTTTTGTAGAGTCTGTCAAATTTATTTTTGTAATTTTGCCTTCTCGATCGTTGACATATACCATCGCTCCTCGCCATGGTATACCAAAAGCTGTATCTGGTGTGATAACGATCGGTGTTGTTGGAACTGAATTGTCTATGTCACTTCCAGTGGGTGTATCAATGATATCATTTCCAATAGCAATACCATTTGGTGAAGTGTCTATTATTGTAATTGGTCCATTATTTTGAGCAGCTCCATAAATTCTTCCTGGATCTTCCATATTATTTAATTCAACTAAGTATACAGCAGAACCCGTACATAAGTTGTTCGCAGCAAGGCCACCTCCCATAATTGCAACATACTTATCAAAATTTCTATCATCTATTTGGTTTGGATTGTCTGATGGTAATCTAACTATTCTTGGCGTAGACCAAGTTTCTCCCATTTTGCTATAGTCAAATTCAGGTGGAATTCCTGTTGCTGCTGAGCAAGTAGATTGTATAAAAAAGTTATCTGTTTGTCTTGTTTCTTCGACGCTTCCACCTGGATTATATGTTAAGGGTTCTTCAAAAGTAATCACTAATGAACCATTGACCATTCTAGCTTCAGAAAATGTCACTGGTTCAAATTCTCCACCACTTACCGCTGCTGAGACATTAATCATCTCCGGTGGAACTACAGAATTATCTGGTACATCAAATTGAATACTATCAAATGTATAAGTTGTTCCTCGATAACATGTATTGGTCCCATTAGCAGCAAAACCACCAGTGACGTCATCGTTGCTTTGACAAACTGCAAATTGGTCTTGAATATCTGTGGCATCACTACCTGGCCAGCCATCCTGAGTTAAAACATCATCTAAATTTGTATTTGCTCGCAGTGCTTCTCTCGAATCTTCTATGTTAACAGTGTTAGAGGTATATTGTCTTTCTGTTATATTTCCGTTTTCATCAGCGATGTAGACAACTTGATTAATATAATCATTATATACTGAGAACATATGTAATGGACCCAAACCAGGCGAGATGATTGGGTTCGTCACATCTAAAACTGAGAAACCCGCTCCTCCTCTACCATAAGGAACCATCAGTATCGTATGCCAAGATGGATCATCCTCAAGCTCACCATTGGGCTGCAATCCTCTCATAAAAACATCATGCACAATAGGGGAACCATCAACACCAAATATTGCATTTGATCCTCCAGTATTATTATTGCCAACATCATCAAGCTGTTGATTAATTATTATAGGTAATCTTCCTGCTACAAACGGTGGAATAAATGCCCATTCTTCGTCTCCAGTTTCTGCATTGATTGCATGTAACATTCCACTATTAGATCCAGCATAAAGAACATTTCTTCTTTGAGAATACATAGCTCTGAAGTTTTGATAATTATTAATAGTTCTATAATAAGCTTCTTGATTATTGTCTGTGAACTGAGTGCTTCCGTCTGGAGACCCGATTTCAATCAATTGTGAATGATAAATATCTCCTTGGACGTGATCACGTATCTCAGTAATATCACAATCACCATTATAATCAAAATAATCAGCACCTCTCATAAAACTAATTAAACCCCTTAACTCATCAACGGTACCTGCTTCACCAAGATTTGGACAGCGCTGACCAGCTGTGCCGTCGTAATAGTCAACTAGATTAAAGTCTAGTTGATTGAATAATGCGGAAATCTCATTTCGAGTTTCATCCGAGTCTCTGAAATTATTCCAATTGCCAATGTATGACACCGCTGGCATTGCAGTCCAAATATTTCTGTCATCCCGAGCAGCTTGGAGTCTAACCCGTTCAGCTGAACTCCAATTTCCTGGATGATTTTCTTCATGTTCTACAGTGCCGTCTGCATTTAATTGTTTTCTCAAGATTGTTCCCTGCCATTCACCAAATTGTTCATAAGCAAATTGTGCTTGATACAATGAACCTCCCTCTTGAATTGTTGCGGTTATCGATGGTGCAGTAAAAGCCAGTCTTTCAGCTATTATTTGTCTGATAATGGATTGCAATTGGGTTCTTAAATCTTGAGGAGTATCTGCAACAATTGTATCCATGCACTCTTGATCTCCAGCATTATCACATGAACCTATTCTTGCTAAAGCATTAAATGAATTCATACCTCTGTTACTAATACCACCACCATAAGCAACCATTAAAGTTTTTACTCCAAATTCCTGTCTTAATCTTGTCAATCGATCTGCGGTTCGACCTGCCTGACCATTAACACCTGTACCTGACTGCTCACCATCTCCAATAACTATAACGTAGTTTAATTGACAATCTGAGTTTGGATCAATCGGAGAGGACACGGGTCCTGCAAAATATTCTAAAGCTATTTGAGAAAAAGCCTCTGAGTCTGTTCCCCATTCAACTCCTAGAGTATCAAGTGTTGCCATAGCATTTGCAGCTCCATTAGGACCTATTCCAACATTCAAACATGAATTTCTAGTACATTCCACACTACGCCCTACGTCTGGTGCACTACCCGTCCAACCACCATAGTAGTTACATCTTGTATTATTACCATGACACCATGCACCACCAAGGGGTCTAGCTCTTCTACCTCTTTCACCCTCACCTGCATTCCAGTGACCAAAACCAAAATTGGCTCCAGAGGTTAAAGTACCATCACTGAAAACAGCCGCTAGAGCAGATTTTGCTCCAGTCCATCTAGTAACTTTTCCTCCGCCAATCGAGTTTTGCCACATATTATCTCTATTAGCTGTATTAAAAGATGCTTCCGATAATTCAGTAACATAAGATCTAGATGGAAATAAAATTCTATCCCCTATAACTCTCAAACCACCAACACCCCTATGTATTCTAATACTATCCGCTGCGATAGTACCTGCATTTCCACTATTTTTTAAAGCACTATTCGTTCCAGCAGCTGCTAACTCAGTACAATTTCTATTATCTGCCCATTCATATTTATAAATTCTAGCCTCATTCCAATCACCAGCGTAAAAAATATCATCATCTGTATTAGAAAGTCCAATAACCATAATTCTAGACATCGGATTACAGTGTCTCAACGGGGTTTGGGTATTTACTGGAAGACCATTTACTTGATCAGGTAATGTATAACCAAACATATCACTATTACTTGCTAAATACATTATATTAGCACCATCAGCTATTCTTATTCGGGTGCCGGAATATAATCGACCAAATGTATCTGTTCGATTTCTACCTCGACCAACCATATCGTCACAAGTTCCTGCTCCAAGATTACATGTAGATAAGTAAGCTCCTCTACTTTCTCTACTAGTTCCACCAAACCAATAAATTGCTGGCACTCCATCTCTCATGGCGATATCGAAGCCTCTGATCGCATCTCCCGTTCCCCCTGTTATGGCTAATCGACATTGCATATCACTATTAAGTGCAAAAATAAAAGGTTGTCTATTATCATTATATATTCCAACAAATAATAAATCTTCATTACTAATTGTTGTTCCACCCACAGTTACTCCAGCTTGATATTCTACTTCATGAAATTGAAAGTCCCGTCCAATATTAAAGTTTGTTGTTGTTCTTGTTCCAGTCCCAATTCTAAAATCACACACATTATCAGTGCCTGGACCCATTACCCATCTCCGAGTTGCTAGGGATACTCCGTCTTGATTAATATAATTAATAGCTATTTGTTCACCATCAGCATTAAACTTATAAATTCCACCCGTTCTTCTATCAACCGAAGTTAAAATTTTATTTCCATCGCCATCAATTGTTATAGATGATATATGTGGAATTCCAGCACCAATTTGACGATTCATACTAGCTGAGCTGTCTAATAAAAATAATATATTTGCAGGAACATCCCCTGATCCAGATCCTGGTGGCAATGGTTTAGAAAAACCTACTTGATTAAAACTAAAAAAAACAAATAAAATTAAAAAAGTTTTAATAGTTTTGATCATTGGTTCATCTCCACAACATCACCCATAATTAAAAAATCTCCGTAAGCAGGTGTCGTAATTTCTATACTTTCGTATATTCCATCCAATCCCATGACTTTACCATATAAGATAGATTTCCCACCTGTGCTTAAATCAACAACCCCTACCCAATTTTCTTTTTTTGCTTGCTCATCCTGTAAACCAAAATTGATTTCAGAAAATTTTAATAATTGATTGATGTTTTTATCTACATCAATTCCTTCAATTTCAATGCCAATTAATTTTTTTTCTTTAACAAAAATATTCATATATGAATTTTTCAATAACTCATCATCACAGAAGTTGGAAGTATCATAATTATATTTTAAAGTTTCACTACCCCACTCATCGCTACTAGTATCAGGTAGATCATCATATTGATCTTCAATTGCAGAAATTAATGTCCCCATTGGAACTTTGATAAAATCACAAGCATAAGCATTAATATTTAAGCTAAAAAAAATAAGCATGAATAATTTTATCTTAGAAAAAATTTTCATTCTCTAATATTATTGATTCAATAAAAATAATAAATGGTAAATTTTGTCAAATATAACCATTTTGGGCTAGCTAGATAAAATTATTACTGACTCTAAAGGTATTAATATTTCAGGGTCATCAATATCATCCAAATCAGTTCCTCTTGGCATAAAATATCCACAACCATATATTTTAAAAACTGTACCCTGTCTTTGAACATTTGTTGAGGTTTTTTTTAAACTGGTCCCAGCTCCTTTAAAATTTGAACTGCCAGAATTAATTACAAAAAATTCCCATCTATATCTTTGCATATGTTCTATCTCTGCATCACTTGCATTTTCAGACTCTAAGATAGGCCGTATCAATTCACCAAAATTCCAATTTTGAGCCCAGCTATGAAATGCAAGCGTTACATCACCGGCATCATTTCGATCAAGATTTCTGAAACTATTTAAACAAGGTGTATTTGCTCCAGTGTTTATATTTACTGGTGTACCTCTTCCCTGAGGCCAAGGAACGCTAGCATCAGTGTGTCTTGCAAATCCACCATTTAAAGTTGCTTGTTGTTGTAGTGAATTTAGATAATTAGCATGTGCTTCTAATTCTTCAGTCGAAGCGCCAGCACCCGGTGGTACTATTCTCATTGTTGATTGTGGATCGACCCATGGGCCAATCATTTCATTAATAACATACTTCTCAGCCTCAACCAAAGCATGCTCGGCAACATAGAAAGTTTGTTGGTATTCGTCACTCGTATTATTACTTTGATGATCTCCAGAAGAAATAACTATTAAACTACCACCCATCAATGACATCACTAACAAAAGTACAAGTGATAAAATTAAAGTAAAACCTTTTTGATTTTTTTTATTCATTAAAAAAGTCCATCATCTAATATATTTCTTGTATAGACTGAGATAACAACAGTGTCTCTTAAATATCTGTCAGAATAACTTTTAATCGTTCTTGCAAATCCACTTAATGGTCTCTCCTTGCCTGGTCTTGCATCAAATCTATAAAATTCATTCTCAGATCTAAAAGCTATTTTTATATCAACAGATCTTATCTTGTATAAATTGTTTCTACCTTCAGGACTCGTGGGGCTTGGAGATGGTGTAAGTCTTCTCCCCTCTCTATCAAGGGCAATAAATTCCATATCTTCAACATAATCTCTTACTAGTTGATCATGATAACACTCAGAACAATCTGTAACCCAATCTCCAGTAGGTGGAAAATCATCTGTGACTCTTTCTCGTTTTTGCTGCCAGCTAATCTTTGATTTATAGATTGCATATCTAGGATCCTCCCCAACTACACCAACTGGCTTTGCGTAATAAGTTACTTTATATCTCTTGTAAGGCTGGAGTCCATCAACATGGTCAAAGTCATCAAAAACAACGTGTATTTTATCACAACATAAATCTGTAACATCATGTTTAGGTGTAGGAGTTGGATCTGTATCACCAATACTATGACCTAATGAGTTAGGAATAATTACAATAGGATCATGACTATCTTGAATTGTTGTTGCGCCACCCTTAAATTGTAAATAACTTTGTTCGGGGTATCCCCTTGTATTTTGACCAAGATAATATTTAAATCCTGACATCCTGACATCTCGAATAAGTAGTTCTATTAAATCTCTTGATGATCTACTGATCTGAGCTTTATTGGTCACTTGACTATAAGTAGTATTAACAATTGAATAAGTTGTATACATTGCTGCCATCATTAAGGATGAAACAACAATACCAATCATAATTTCGATTAAAGTTAAGCCAGATATATGTTTTAGATATTTTTTTTTCATTTAACCTGATGGTTGTCCTATCATGCCGCCGCCTCCATCTTGTCCTCCAGGTGCTCGTCCGTTATCTGTTTTTATTTTGTAATCTGACTGAAAGTATAAAAATTTTCGTTTTTTCCCATCGTTGAGTTTCATTTCTACCCTACCAATAAAAATTGGTTCATCAAATACAAGATCTGATTGATTTGTGCAGCCAGGCCATCTACATACTGAGAAAACTTCTACTTTTTTTGTCTCATTGTTAGATCTACATTTTAAAAATCTATTTTCATTAAATATCAAATCCCATTTTTGTTTTTTATTCCTAGGGGCATCAATGTTTTGGGTATCATAAATATTTTCTTGACCTGTATTATTAGCTGCGTCAGCAGTATTTGACGTATTTGTGCTGCCTCCACAATTTAATTGTGCGTTCCAACCATTAGTATTTAAGTGCTCTGAAAATTTTACAACATCACTTGCATCAGCTCCACTAGATAATGATACAGAGCCATCTTGACCATATTGAATATCCTCACTATCTGAATTAATACCAAATAAGGTATTTTTACTACCTATAACATCTTCAGCAATCATCCCAGTTAAATAATTCGCTTTAGTTCGTTCACCTGAGTTCGTAATTGATTGAGCTGAAAAGTTTGTCATTTGCAATATGGCTATGAAACCAATTCCAACAATAGCAGTAGATACTAAAGCCTCTAAAATTGACAAACCAGAATTATTAGATCTTTTTTTCTTCATATTTATTGAGCAACCCAATTCCCACCGGTCCATTCTTTTTCGCCATTCTGATTAATTTGATAGGTGTTTTTAAATTTTTCATATGTGATATTACCAAATCTTGACCATTCAATAGCATATAAATAACCGTGCTCTGTATCTGGATTGCCCGCTCCATCCACATTACAGCTTATGCTTGTGTTATACTTATTAGATCTATCACAAATAAATAAATAATTATCAACAACTACATCATTGTTATTCTGAGAAGCAAGTTGACCATTGCCACTGAACCATCGGTCATTTTTACCAAAACAAATTGCCCCAGTGGTATCTGTCCAATTTGTGGTTACGTTTTTAAAAATTATTTGTCGTACTTCAATATTGTCAGAACCTTGATCTGGGTCATCATCCCAACGAAGGAGGGATGGATCATCCTCTATTTGACATATATTTGCATAATCAGGCTCTATAAAAGTCGTATCCGTTTCTGGATCATCTCTAGCTATCCACCAGGCACTATCTTCATCGTTTAATAAGTTTGCTAGTGTTTGTGGTTTCATTCCTTTAGATGTAACAATTAAGTTTCGATCTTCGCCATCAGCTTCTTCTGATATATGAACCTGAACAAAAGCGTATTGCCCTCTTTGGGTTTGTGAATATATCCCTTGTATTAAAGTTTTAATTTTTATTACTGCGTCTCGTGCTTCTCTATCTTTTCGCCACTTACTAAAGTTTGGATAACCAACTGCTGATATCACTCCTATGATTACAACAACAACAATTAATTCAAGAAGGTTAAAACCCTTAATTTTCTCGTCCTGCGTTCGCATCTATCTTTCCTGCTTTTACTAAATCTTCTAAAGATTTAGTCATTGTAATCATACCATCTTTAACAGCAGTTTGCATGATGCTTGGGATCTGATGAATTTTTGACTCTCTTATTAAGTTTTGAATGGGAGGTGTACACTTCATCACTTCAAAAGCTCCGCAACGGCCTTGACCATCTTTAGTTTTAAGAAGTCTTTGAGTAACCACCATTTTTAAAGATGTAGAAATTTGTGCTCGAATTTGTGCTTGTTGCTCTGGTGGAAATACATCAATAATCCTATTGATGGTACTAGGTGCACCACTGGTGTGCAATGTACCAAAAACTAAGTGTCCAGTTTCAGCAGCAGTTAGTGCGAGTGAGACTGTCTCTAAGTCTCTCATCTCTCCAACTAAAATTACATCTGGATCTTCTCGAAGAGCAGCTTTTAAAGCTGTTGCAAAAGTCTGCGTTTGTTTACCAACTTCTCTATGAGAAACGATACTCTTTAGGTCTTTATGAATAAATTCTACCGGATCCTCTACAGTGATAATGTTTGAAGTTCTTGTCTTATTGATTTCATTAACTATTGCTGCAAGTGTGGTTGATTTACCAGATCCTGTGGGACCCGTTACTAATACAAGTCCTTTGTGCATATCTATAATATCATAAAGTACTGGAGGTAAATCAAATTGATCCATTGTTGGGATTACACTTTCCACTCTTCTCAATACTGCAGCTGGACCTTGAATTGTTTTATAAAAGTTTGCTCTAAATCTTAGTCCACTTAATGTCACTGACGAGTCTAGCTCATGGGTGTCCTGAAATCTTTTCATTTCAATTTCATTACAATTAGTGGATAGTAAATCTTGTAGGTCTTGAGCTTTTACTAACACATCGGGTATTTTGTGAATTTCACCTGTTTGTCGATAAGCTAAAGGCCAGCCAGTTCTAATATGAAAGTCAGAGATTTTTTTATTGTTTTTTGCTAATTCTTCTAGTTTTTCAAACATACTAAATTTTATATATAATTTATTAAAAAAACAATATTTAGTTATCTTAGAGCGACCAAAATAGGTAATTATTTAGTAAAAGAAATAATATAGGACCCACACAATCAGCGAATATTCGAAAAAGTTTTTTGCTAGAAGCAATTGTTTTTCGTTAAATTTCGTCTTTAAAAATTTGCCTAAAATTAGAAATCCCGCGTGAACTAACGCAACTGAAATTACAACCCCAATTAAAATATATTCAATTGTGAAATTCTTATATCCAAAATAAATTGCAGCGATAAAGGTTAACCAAGAAACTTTGGAAATAAAAATCTTAAATATTAGACCTGCTTTTTTACTAAAAATAGATTGTGTCTTTATTAAAGAGTAAGACCAGGTTAGACCAATTAAAAAACTTATATACTTTATAATCATGTCTTATTTTTTTTCATGAAATACTAGGCAAACACCATTGTTACAATATCTTTTGCCTGTAGGTTGAGGACCATCATCAAAAATATGTCCATGATGGGCATTACAATTTTTACAATGATATTCTGTTCGAGCATAACCAATCAAATAGTCAGTTTTAGTTTCAAAGACATCGGGCAAAGATTGATAAAATGATGGCCACCCCGATCCACTTTCATATTTTGCATCAGAGTCGAATAATTTTATTCCACAATTTGCACAATGATAGCTGCCTTCTCGTTTTTCATTATTGAGTTCGCTACTTCCAGCGCGCTCAGTGCCCTCTTCAAACATTACTAATTTTTGCTCAGCAGTTAAGTTGGGATTCTTTTTAGTCATTAAATTAATTTAGCACAGGATTGATGTAAAATAGAATGTAATTCAACAAGCTTATTAAAATCTTTATTATAACCACCACCTAGCACACCACACAAAGGTACTCCTTGTGAAAAGAAATTTTTTGTTACCATCTCATCCCTTTTTTTAATTCCTTTATCTGAAATTTTTAATTTACCTAATCGATCATTGTGATGGATATCAACTCCAGCAATATAAAAAACAAAGTCAAAATTTTCATCGTTTAACTGATTTAAATAGAAATCAAGTATCTTTATATACTGAGCATCTTCCATATTATCATCAAGCTCAACATCAAGATCACTGATAGATTTTTTAGCTGGATAGTTTGATTTTGAATGCATGCTAAAAGTAAATACATTTTTATTATTTGCAAAAATATCTGCATTGCCATTACCTTGATGAACATCTAAATCTACAATTAAAATTCTGCCAGCTAAACCACGATCCAATAAGTATTGGGCCGCAACTGCTACATCATTGAACACACAATAACCAGCACCTCCATCATAATTAGCGTGGTGACTACCACCAGCAGTATTACATGCAACACCATTTTTAATTGCAAGCTTTGTAGCAAGCACAGTTCCACCAGTAGCAACTAATGACCTTTGAATAACACTATCCACTAATGGAAACCCAATTTTCTTGATTGTATTTTGATCAAGTGTTTTATTTTTAACATCCTTGATATATTTTTCTGAATGTGCTCTTTTCAAAGTTTCATCAGAGCATGCATAGGGTTGATGAAATTTTTTAACTATCTTTTTATCAATTAAATATTTTGCGAGTTCTCCAAATTTATTAATTGGAAACTTGTGATCGTCACCAATTTTTGCAAAATAATCCTCGTGATTAACAACTGATAAATCCATAACTATTCGATTACGCGGATTGGCTTGCCCGATGCACAAGCTTCAAGTGACTCGATCATTTGACTATAATAGACATTATAATTTTCTGCAGTCACATATCCTAAGTGAGGTGTTAATAAAGCATTAGGTAAAAATCTTAGTTTATTATTCTCTGGCAAAGGCTCTTTTTCATAAACATCCAATCCAGCACCTGCAATTACATTTGTAGATAAAGCAATAATTAAATCATCTTCATTAATTATTGGCCCTCTCGAAGTATTGATTAAAAAAGAAGTTTTTTTCATTTTATCTAGTTCTTTCAAAGTAATACAATCTTTGTATCTTTCACCCCCTTGAACATGAATTGACAAGAAATCAGAATTTTTAATTAAATCCTCTTTAGAACAAGGTAAAACATCTAGCTCTTTACATTTATCAAGATTAAGATTTTCACTCCAGGCCATTACTTCCATACCGAAAGCTTTACCTATTTTTGCAACTTGAGAACCTACCTTTCCAAGTCCAATTAATCCAAGAATTTTTCCTTTGAGCTCAACGCCAACTGTGGTTTGCCAATAACCCTGATACATATTATCTATTTCCTCTTTAATATTTCTTGCTAATCCAAGTATTAAAGCCCAAGTTAATTCTGGAGTTGGATTTAAATTGCTATCGGTTCCACTAACAATAATCTTCCTTTTTTTTGCAGCAGCTAGGTCAATTGCTTTATTTCTTAAGCCACTGGTAATTATGAATTTAAGTTTTAATAAATTTTCAATTATATTTTTAGTAATGGGAGTTCGTTCTCTCATGACCAATAATGCCTCAAAATCAGACAATTTATCTATGACATCAGCCTCATCCTCAAATGGCTCACTAAAAATTTTAATTTCATATTTTCCTGCAAGTTTTTCAAGATCAACAAATTGTTGAGAAACATTTTGATAGTCGTCTAATATTGCAACTTTAAGCATTTTTAATTTCTTTATTTGATAAAAATAAACCTAATATAATTAAAATTGCCCCAATCAAGTGAAAAAATTGAAACTGCTCATTATAAAAAAATATCGCCATCAAAGTGCTAAATAATGGGATTAAAGATAAAAATATTCCAGCTCTGTTAGCCCCAATAATTGAAACCGCCCCTGCCCAACAATAGTAAGAGCCAATACTTGGAAATATTGCAACATAAGCTAAAATATAAAAAAAATTACTACTCATCTCAATAATTTTGCCTTGTGTCATATCTAAAATAAATAGAGGCAAAAGAAAAATTAATCCAAATGTACAAATTATATGGACAAGAGCAAGTAAAGATACTTTAAAGGTTCTTTTTCTCAAATATGCAGAATATATTCCCCAAGCAATAATTGCTCCGACCATAAATAAATCGCCTTTGTTAAAATTTAAGGTAAGTAAAATGTTTAGATCAAGTTTAGTAATAATAGCTAAAATTCCTAAAACTGAAATGACTAATCCAGATATTTGAAAAATATTTGTTTTTTCAATTTTTAATAAAAAACAAACTAAAATTATTGTTACAGGTATTGCGGTATTAAAAAGTGATGCATTAATTACTTGCGTGTAATTTAAAGCGTTATAAGTAAAAGAAGTAAATATACATACACTGGTAGAACCTAGAATCAGAAATAATGATAAATTTCCTTTAATTTGATTTTTTAATTTTAATATCTCTTTATAGGTGAAGGGAAGTAATATTATCCATACTAGGCACCACCTTAAAAATGCGAGTGAGTTGGGAGGTATATTTTCTAAATAAGCAAGCTTTGCTAATGTAAAGTTTCCTGCCCAAAATAATGTTGCACATACTAGCATTATGTATGCCTTAGTATTTTGCATTTGATTAACTAAATCTTGCTGAGCTATAAGGATCTAAATTTAGATTAGTATTTTCTTTAGCTATCATTCCGGAGACAATCTTTCCAGAAATTGGACCTAATGTCCATCCTAAATGATGATGACCAAAACAATAAAATACATTTTTATAATTTTTTGAAGGTCCCATCACTGGTAAAAAATCAGGTAGCGTCGGTCTAAAACCTAACCATTCATCTTCATGATCTGGAAGATCGCCTAACATATACTTGGCATTATCAATCAAATTTTTTATTCTAGATTTTGACAGGGGATTATCTAATCCACCGAACTCAACTGTACCAACCACTCTTAATCCCTGTTCCATAGGAGTGATACCAAATCCTCTATTAGAAAAAATAACGGGTCTACTTAAAAGATGATCACAATCTTTGAAGTGAACATGGTAACCTCTTTCAGTATCAAGGGGAATTTGTTCACCTAAATTATCTGTTAATTTTTTTGAGAAAGCTCCACAGGCAATTACAATTTTATCAAAAGTATATCTTTCACCATCAGTTACAAAAACTGGTTTTTCTGTATCAAACTCAATATCATTGATATTTTTCTTTTCAAACTTTCCACCTTTTTTTAAAAATAATTCAAATAATTTAAGTAAGATTTTTTTAGGGTTTCGCGCATGTCTTGCATATGGATAATAAACTCCTGCATGATAAAAGGGTTTTATATTCGGTTCGAGATCGTGAATTTCAGATTTATTGACCAGTTGTTGTTTTACACCAAGTTCATCTCTCACTTTAATTTCTAACTCTCTACTCTTTAAATCTTTATCATTCCAAATGTAGAGTATTCCTTTATTTTCAACGAGACCATCTAAATTAATTTCATCAAAAAGTTCATCATAAGCAGGTAAAGCTAAATCTAAAATTTGATGCATATTTCTTGCGGTATGCATCATTTTATTTTTTGTTGTATTCAAAATAAACTTGAAAAACCAAGGAAGCATTTTTGGCACATAATTCCATTTAAGAGCTAGCGGGCCTGTTGAACTTAATAACATCGCTGGCACGTCAGCAAGAACATCAGTTCTATTTAATGATAATGAAGCATAAGGTGAAAAGTGACCAGCGTTTCCATATGAAGCCGCTGGACTGCCTGGGTTATCTCTATCAAATATAGTTACCTTAAAACCTTTTTTTTGAAGAAATAAAGCATTCGATACTCCTTGAATACCTGAGCCAACAATACCAACATGCAAATTTTTACTCATAAAAAAATATACAATCTATCTGTCCAAAAAGTTAAGCGACAAATTATACTTAGGCAATCAATTGTTGATTGTGAACTCTAGCACTCATGACAATTCCAAAACCAATCATAGTCGCCAGCATAGATGATCCACCATAAGACATAATTGGTAAAGGAGAACCTACTATAGGTAGTAAACCTAAAACCATACTCATATTTATAGTAATAAATACAAAAATAGCTGCACCAAAACTATAACAAAAAATCTTTGCGAAATAACTTCTGGAACTAGCACCAATTGCAACAATTCTATAAATAATAATTGCATATATTACCAAGAGTATTGCAGAGCCCACAAAACCAAATTCCTCTGAGAAAAGCGTGAAAATAAAATCAGTATGTTTTTCTGGTAAAAATTCTAGATAACTTTGAGTGCCTTTTAAAAAACCTTTGCCAAATATACCTCCAGATCCGACAGCTATTTTAGATTGGATAATTTGATAACCAGCACCTAGGGGATCCTTGTCAGGATTTAGAAATGTCAACACTCTTAATTTTTGATAGGGCTTCAAGAAAGCTATGACAAAAGGTAGAGATATTATAAATCCAAGAATAGTATAAATAAAATATTTGTAATTAATGCCAGCAAACCATAATACTGCTATTCCACTAATTGCGATAAGAACTGCAGTTCCAAGGTCTGGTTGTACAATTACTAACCCCATTGGTAAAAGAATTATTATTAAAGAAGTTAAAATTGTATAAATTGAATTGACATTTTCTAACTTCATTCGATGAAAAAATTTAGCCAAACAAACAATAATAAATATTTTCATCAATTCAGATGGTTGTAAATTTATGAAATATAAATTTATCCATCTTTGAGAGCCTGATGAGGTAATTCCAAATAAATAGGTCCCTACTAACAAACCTACTACCGCTACATAAGCTAAATAACCTATTGAGAACCAATACTTGATATTGATAAATGACATTACTAGCATCATTAAAGTAAATACTGCTAATTTTGTAAAATGGCTTTTGGTATGAAATTTAATCTCACCACCATCAGTAGAATACATTGTTGCTAAACTAATAAAGCCAAGTAACAAGATACAAACCAAAAGTATATAATCAAAGTTTCTAAATTTTTGAAAAAAACCAAGTCTATTTGTTGTTAATCTTGTATGTTGATACATCTATATCTCCAAATATTTTTTATTTCTCAATGACTCTCTGATCTTGTGTCGGTCAATAATCAATTTAAATAATTTAGTTGCCATTGGAGCGGCAGTTGTACTTCCGTTTCCTCCATGTTCTACAATGACACTTAATGCGTATCTTGGATTTTTATAAGGCCCAAAGGCTACATATAAAGCATGATCTCTTTGCTCGTATGGAATCTGGAATGTTTTAAGATCCAATTCTCTTTCTTCCTCAGTAATTTTTTTAACCTGCGCTGTACCAGTTTTACCAGCAAACTGATATTTTGGATTATCAATTCTTGAACGATAAGATGTGCCCATTACTTCATTGGTTGAGCCAAAAATAGCATCTTGGACAATCTTGATATTTTTTGAGTTTTTATAAAGTGGGGTAAATTTATCTATAGGCTGATCTTTAGCTTTATCATCTACAACAATATGAGGATAAATTTTATAACCCCCATTTGCAATTTGGGCGGTCATTAAACATAATTGAATTGGAGTGGTTTGGATATAACCTTGTCCTATGCCTGTAATTATTGTTTCACCTAATAACCATCCTTTACCCAGGGCATTCTTTTTCCATTGAGTATTTGGAATTAATCCTTTTTTTTCAATATCAAACAAATCACCAAAAACTTTTTCTCCGAGACCAAATTTTTTTGCAGTTTCGCTCAATTTATCAACACCAAGTTTACGGGCAACTTCATAAAAATAGGTGTCACAAGACTGCTTCATTGCATTTCTTAAACTTACATAACCATGACCTTTTTTCTTCCAGCAATGATAAGTCTGGCCATACATTTCTGTTTTACCAGTACATCTAACTGTAAAACTTGTGTTAACTATTCCATTCTCAAGTGCAGATAAAGCAACAATCGGTTTAATCGTTGAACCTGGTGAGTAATTTCCTTGTAAAGTTTTATTCACTAATGGTTTCATTGGATCATTACGAATTAATTGCCAATCATCCTGACTAATACCAAACACAAATAAGTTGGGATCAAATGATGGTGAAGAATGCATTGCAACCACTGCACCTGTGTAAATATCCATAACACAAATAGAGCCAGCTTTATCCTTAAGTAATTCGTTTGCTAACTTCTGAACCTCAGTATCAATAGTTAATCTTAAAGTTTTACCTTTTTCACCTTTTTGAAATTCTAATTGACTGATTCTTCTGCCATAAGCATTTACTTCATATCTCTCAATATCATTTGTGCCTATTAATTTTTCTTCAAATGTTTTTTCTAAACCAACTTTCCCAACTTTTAAACCTGGAACAAAATTTTTCTTTATAGCTTGTGTTGACTCAATGTCATCTTGGTTTGCTTGACTGACATAACCAATTAAATGAGTGAAATTTTCTTTAAAAGGATAGTTTCTTGAAATAGATATAACTGGTTTTACACCATTTAAATCATATAAATGATTATTAATCTTTGAAAACTTTTGCCAACTCAAATTATCAGAAACAATTAAAGTTTCCCAAGGCTTTATTTCATTTTTCTTTTTTAATACTTTCTTAAATTCGTTATCTGACAATTCTAGTAAGTCTTTTAATCGATATATAACATACCTAAAATCTTCAACTTGTTCTGGTATCACGTGGAGTTGATAAGCTTCAAAATTTCCTGCAATAACATTACCAAAATAATCATGAAATTCTCCTCTCACAGGGGCTAACTTCCATTCTCTAATTCTATTTTTGTCGGAAAGAGTTAAATACTTTTTATTTTCTTTAACTTGTAAAAAGAATAATCTACTGACTATTCCTATCATTACAAAAAATTTTAATGAACCTGTAATGAACATTCTTCTATTAATAGAGTTAAGTTTCTTTACATTATCACTTGAAGAATTAATCATTAATTCCTTTCATATAATATTTAAATATTGATACAAAAATTATGTAAAGTAAAAATGTACAAGTTGTGTTGACTAAATAACTCATTAAAACCAGGTTGTACGAAAAGAACAAACTTAAAACTGAGTAATTTAAAGAGTTAATCAAACTTATTATAAATAAAAAGTAGAACCAATCTTTCATGGGACTTGGCCTAATTGTTATATTTCTAATATATGCCGTAGCAATACAAATTAGTGTATAAGACAAGCTGCTAATACCCAGGGGCAAACCTATAACAGTGTCGTTGAGCAAACCGGCAAAAAATACAAAAAGATAATCAAAATGTTTAAAATCTTTTAAGGTAAAGAAAAAGATCAAAATAAATGGGAAATTAAAAGAAAAATACTCAAGTTTTAAATAATTAAAATCAAATTCATTAAGCACTGAGACAAATAAGAAAATTATTGGTAACCAGGTATATAATTTAGAAAATGTTCCCTTTGTCTTTAAGTTAGCCACCTGTTCTACCTCCATTTAAAACACAACTCTTGTACTCTTCAGTTCCAACATTAAAACCATCAGCATTAAAAAAAGATTTTCTGCATTTATGACCATGTTCTAAGTTTAACTTTAAAAATTCTAATTCTTGAGTATCAATATTGAATTGATTGATTTTTTGCTTTTGTAAAAAAATTTCATTATTTAAAACTGAAATTTGATTGTTTAAATCATTAATTTCACTAGTTAAATTTTCATTTTCCTCTATAAATTTTAAATTAGTCTCCTCAATAATTTTAAGCTCATCTTCTAAAATCTTTAACTTTGACTCTTCAAGTTCTTCACTTTTATCTTCAATTGGAACTGATTCTGGTTCAACTTGAGGAATTTCAATTTGAGTAATTGTTTCTGCAAAAACATATTTTAATTGTGTAAAATCGCTGTAGAATTCAACGTTGTATCTATTAGAAGAACCATCTTTTTTAGATCTTAATTTGCCTATTGGTACTCCACTTTTAAATATTGCTCCGGTACCTGAGGTGTAAACTATACTTTCATCAACTAACTCCTCTGATAAACCCGCTTTAATATATTTAATTTGTCCAAAATTGTCTCCGCTCCCTGTGACTATTGCTTGGATATTTTGAGGGGCAATTGTTACTGGAACATTAGAATTTAAATCTGATAACAATAATACCCTTGATGTCTTATAATTCACCTCAATTACCCGACCAACTAAGTAGGATTGATCATAAATATTTGTACCAATTTTTATATCGTCTTTACTGCCTTTATTTATGATTATACTCTTTAGAAAGGGACTATCATGATCAACAATTATTTTTGCTAAAATTTTATTTGAACTTGAAATATAATCATCAATTAGTACCTTCAGTTCTTGATTTTCATACTGAATAATTTCGTTAGATACAAAATCAGATTTAAGTTTATCCAATTCATCTCTGTTATTTTGATATCTATTAAAAAATGTTGTGTATTCAATTATATTAATAAATGAATTCCTGACAAAGTTTTCTGGTATAGAAACTATAAAAGATGATCGATAAACCACCTCACTTAATCCAGCCTTCAAATATCTTACTGCCTTAAAGTCTAGGCTTGATAAAAGGATAATAAATATAGAAATAAATACTAAAGTAAGTAGAGAAAATTTTTGCTGAGTGCTTTTTTTTAAAAAAGCAGAACGAATTGCTATTATAAAATCATCTCTGCTAGAGGCCATTACTCTTAATATTCAGTCAACATAGTCGAGAATGTTTGTTCTTGATCAAGAGCTTTTCCAGTACCAACTGCAACGCAAGATAATGGATCATCAGCAATGTGAACCGGCAAACCTGTTTCCTTAGAAAACCTTCTGTCTATATTTTTTAATAAAGCTCCACCACCCGTTAAAGTTAGTCCCATATCAACTAAGTCGGCAGATAATTCTGGAGGAGTGCTTTCTAATGCATCCTTAATTCCATTCACCATTTCTTTTAAAATAATATTTAACGCTTCAGCTGTATCTTCCTCTGTAATATTAACTTCTTTTGGAGTTCCTGATCTTAGATCTCGTCCTTTAACTGCATAAGTATTATTGTTCGTTGGAATAGCAGTACCTATTTCTTTTTTAATTTTTTCAGCAGTACTATCACCGATCATCAAATTATATTCTTTTCTCATATAGTTGACCATTGCATTATCCATTGCATCTCCTGCTACTCTTAGAGATTTAGAATAAACTAAACCTCCTAAGGACATAACTGCAATTTCAGTTGTACCACCACCTATATCCACCACCATCGAACCAGTTGCTTCAGATATAGGAAGATTAGCACCAATGGCAGCTGCGATTGGCTCCTCAATCAATTGAACTCTTCTGGCACCTGCTGCTAAAGCACTATCTTGAATAGCTTTTCTTTCAACAGGTGTTGAGCCTGTTGGAACACAAATTAAAATTCTTGGATTAGCAAACGTACTTCCTTTGTGAACTTTTTTAATGAAGTGTTTTATCATTTCTTCAGTCACGATAAAGTCAGCAATTACACCATCTCTTAAAGGTCTTATAGCTTGAATATTTCCGGGAGTTCTTCCCAGCATCGTTTTAGCTTCATCCCCTACAGCTAAAACTTGTTTTTTTCCTGATTGATCAACAATTGCAACAACGGAAGGTTCATTTAAAACAACCCCTTGTCCTTTAACAACTACTAAGGTATTAGCTGTCCCAAGGTCAATTGCCATATCTTGACTCCAGATTTTCTTCATTCTATCAAATAAGCCCATTAAAACACTCCTTTTACTTTTTTAGGTTCTATATTTTTATAAAGAGATTTTTTTTCTCTTTTAATTAACATTTTATTTAATGCATTAAGGTAAGCATTAGCTGATGCTACTAAAGTATCTGTATCAGCTGATTGTCCAACAGTAGTTCTGTCATTCTCTTCAATTTTAACACTGACTGTAGCCTGTGCATCTGTTCCTTCAGTAACTGCGTGAACTTGATATAAAGACAACTTAACATCATGTGGATAAAGTTCCTTAATACATTTAAATATTGCATCAACAGGACCATCTCCTGTTTGAGTAGTATGTTTTATATCGCCAAATACATCTAATGTCATTTCAGCTCTTTGTGGCTCACCGGTGCCAGCAAAAACTTTTAAAGACTTTAAATTTATTGCATTAATTTTGTTGTCGATAATCAAGCTATCATCAACGAGAGCGACTATATCTTCATCATAGATATGCTTTTTTTTATCAGCTAAAATTTTAAATTTTCCAAATGCCGCTTGAACAACATCATCAGTTACATCGGCATAGCCTAAATCACTTAACTTATCTTTAAAAGCATGTCTGCCCGAATGTTTTCCCATTACTAATGATGTTTTTTTTACCCCAACACTTTCTGGTGTCATGATTTCATATGTTTCTCTATTCTTTAGCATTCCATCCTGATGAATTCCAGACTCATGAGCAAAAGCATTTTTTCCAACAATTGCCTTATTAAATTGAACTGGAAATCCAGTTGCATTTGAAACAATTTTAGAAGCTTTACTAATTAATTCTGTTTTTATACCTGTCTCATAAGGTAATAAATCATCTCTTGTTTTAATTGCCATTACAATTTCCTCTAAAGCAGCATTACCTGCTCTCTCACCAATTCCATTAATAGTACATTCAATTTGTCTTACTCCAGCTGATAATCCTGATAATGCATTTGCAACTGCTAAACCTAAATCATTATGGCAATGAGCCGAAATAATTGCTTTATCAATATTTGGAACATTGTTTTTAATTAGTTTAATAGTTTTAGCAAACTCTTCTGGAATTGAATATCCAACTGTATCAGGAATATTTATAGTTGTTGCACCGCATTTAATTGCAAGCTCGATTGTCTTGTACATAAAATCTAAGTCTGTTCTTGTGCCATCTTCGCAAGACCATTCAACATCATCAGTGAATTTTTTTGCATAAGTAACACTCTCCTTAATAGCCCCTAAAACTTGTTCGTTAGTCATATTTAATTTATGCTTCATATGAACTGGGCTTGTTGAAATAAAAGTATGAATTCTAAATCTTTTTGCAAATTTTAAAGACTCGTGACAAGCATCAATATCTTTTTTGGTTGCTCTTGCCAAACCGCAAGGTATGGAATTTTTTACGCTTTTGCTGATTGCACTTACAGCTTCAAAATCGCCAGGAGATGATATTGGAAAACCTGCTTCTATAATGTCGATTCCCATTTCATCAAAAACTCTTGAGATCTGAATTTTTTCTTCAACGCTCATAGAAGCTCCGGGTGATTGCTCACCATCTCTCATTGTTGTATCGAAAATGAATACTTTATCTTTATCAGCCATATCAAAAATATTTGTTTTTGAAATATACAACCTCTCGTTTAGATTGCAAAAATAAAATACTGAATTTGTCCCAATTTGGAACTAAATTTTACTTCTTGTCACTATCTACTAATTTCTTCTTACCAATCCAAGGCATCATAGCTCTTAAATTAGCGCCTACTTTCTCAACTGGATGTTCAGCTAATTTTGCCCTTGTAGCAAGAAAGTTTTTTTGGCCACTTTTACACTCATTCATCCATTCTTTCGTGAATTTACCAGATTGAATATCAGCCAAAACCTCTTTCATTCTTTTTTTGGTTTCCTCTTTATTAATCACTCTAGGTCCAGATTGATATTCTCCATATTCTGCAGTGTTTGAAATAGAGTAATTCATATTTGCAATTCCACCTTCATAGATAAGATCAACAATAAGTTTTACTTCATGAACAGTCTCAAAATATGCCATCTCAGGTTCATATCCAGCTTCCACCAAAGTCTCATAACCATTTTTTATTAATTCAACTAAACCACCACAAAGCACAGTCTGTTCCCCAAATAAATCTGTTTCAACTTCGTCTTTAAATGTTGTTTCAATAATCCCTGATCTACCACCACCAACTGCTGAGGCATATGACATCGCTAAGTCTCTTGCTTTACCAGAACCATTTTGATGCACTGCAAATAAACATGGTACTCCCCCACCTTTTTCATATTCACTTCTTACTAAATGACCTGGTCCTTTTGGAGCAACCATAAATACGTCTAAATCTTTTCTGGCTTTAATTAGATCATAATGAACATTTAATCCGTGTGCAAAAGCAATTGATTTTCCCTCTTTAACTCTTTGCTCTATATGGTTTTTATAAATTGAGGCTTGTAATTCATCTGGTGTTAAAATCATTACAACATCTGCCCACTCAGCAGCATCAGATAAATTCATTACTTTTAATCCTTTTGACTCTGCTTTAGGTATGCTTGAAGAACCTTCTCTCAATGCAACTACAACTTCTTTAACACCACTATCTTTTAAATTTAAAGCGTGAGCATGTCCTTGACTACCATAGCCAAATATTGCAATTTTTTTATCTTTAATCAAATTTACATCTGTATCTTTTTCATAAAACATTTTCATAATTTTCTCCTTTATGATTAATTAAAAACCTTATCACCCCTTGTCATGGCAACAGCTCCCGTTCTAGAGACACTTACTAACCCAAATTTTCTTAAATTTTTTGCCATCTTATCTATTTCTCTTCTTAATGCAGTAATTTGAATAACATTTGATTTTTTCGTTTTATCCAATATTACAGCATCATACTTTTTACAAGCATTAATAGCCTTTTTAATTTTAGTATTGTTACCAACAACTTTGAATAAAGCCATTTCTTTAAATATTACACCTTTATCATTCCTTTTAAAATCTGCAACTTTATGAACAGGAACAAGTTTTTTTAATTGCAATTTAATTTGATCTATTACTTGAGGTGTCCCAGTCGTAACTATTGTAATTCTTGATATGCTTTTTTTTGCATCCACTTCAGCAACTGCAAGTGACTCGATATTATAACCTCGACCAGAAAACAAACCCACAACCCTTGCTAAAACACCAGCTTCATTATCCACCCAAACAACGATGATGTGTGTATCTGATTTTTCTTTTTTCGAAGAAACACTATATGCAGATTTTGGATTTGCCATACTTAAACTAAAGCTTTACCTTTGCCAGTGATTTTATTTTCCTCTTTTTCACTTGGTCCTAATATCATTTGGTTATGTGGTTTTCCTGAGGGAATCATTGGAAAACAATTTTCATTCGGATCTACTCGACAATCAAAAATAACAGGACCATCAAACTCCACCATTTCTCTAATTTTTTCATCTAATTCATCTGGTTTTTCAGCTTTTATACCTTTGCAACCATAGGCCTCAGCCATTTTTATAAAATCAGGCAAAGCCTCTGTATAACTTTCAGAATAATTTTTCTCATGTAATAATTCTTGCCATTGCCTTACCATTCCCATGTATTGATTATTCAAAATAAAAATTTTAATAGGTAGATTGTATTGAACTGCTGTTGACATCTCTTGCATTGTCATTAAAACTGAAGCTTCACCTGCAATATCAATTACTAATTTTTTTGGATGAGCTATTTGAACGCCAACTGCAGCAGGTAATCCATACCCCATAGTTCCAAGCCCTCCAGAAGTCATCCAACGATTTGGTTTATTAAATTTATAATGTTGGGCTGCCCACATTTGATGCTGACCCACCTCAGTCGTAACGAAAGTATCTTTGTGTTTCGTAAGTTCGTATAATCTTTGTACTGCATGTTGAGGTTTTATGGTCTCATCGCTATTTTTGAAATGAAGAGAATTTTTGGTTCGCCATTTTTGTATTTGTTCCCACCATTTTGCAATTTGTTGCTTATTTGATTTTTTCAAATCTAAATTTTTTTTCTTGAGGGTTTTAGTAATTCCTTTTAAGACCTCCTTAACATCACCAACTAACGCTAAATCAACTTTAATGATTTTATTTATTGATGAAGGATCAATATCGATGTGAACTTTTTTTGACTTTGGAGAGAACTCATCAATTTTACCTGTTATTCTGTCATCAAATCTGGCGCCAATGTTTATTAATAAATCACAATCATGCATTGCGTTGTTGGCTTCATAAGTTCCGTGCATTCCAAGCATCCCTAAAAATTGATTATCATCTCCTGGATACGCACCTAAACCTTGCAACGTAGAAGTGATTGGAAAGCCTGTAAGCTCAACAAGCTCTCTTAGAACATTGCTCGCCTCTGGTCCAGAGTTTATAACTCCGCCGCCAGAATAAATGATAGGTTTTTTTGATTTATTCATTAAACTAATCAAAGTATCAATGTCCTTTTGCGAAAAATGATTCAATGATTTTCCATTAAGTCTTTTTTCAACTTTAGGTTTTGAATAACCTATTTTAGCAAACTGGATATCTTTGGGTATATCAACTAAAACTGGTCCAGGTCTTCCTGTAGTTGCAACTCTAAAAGCCTCATGAAGAGTTTTTGATAAATCTTTAATATCTTTGACTAACCAATTATGTTTTGTGCATGGTCTTGTGATACCTGTTGTATCACATTCTTGAAATGCATCTGTTCCAATTAAATGTGTTGGCACCTGTCCTGATATACATACTAGTGGAACTGAGTCCATGTAAGCATCTGTTAATGCGGTAACAACATTGGTTGCGCCAGGTCCAGAAGTTACAAGTACAACACCAGGTTTGCCTGATGATCTTGCATAACCTTCTGCAGCATGACCTGCACCTTGTTCATGTCTAACTAAGATATGTTTGATGGTATTATGGTTTTTTAATTCATCATAAATGGGTAATACTGCACCACCTGGATAACCAAAAATAAAATCCACTTCTTGATCTTCAAGACATTTGAATACAATTTCAGCACCTGTATATAATTTAGACATTCATCCAATCTAGCTGAAGTTGTGCTAATTGGTCAAGAATTACTACGTGATATCTAAATCTTTTTTAAAAATTTATCTAGATCCTCTGACTTTATTTTGTTCCAATCCATCATATTGCCTCTTCCCCAAGTAGATTGTCTCTTTGCATATTGCCTAGTCTTTATTGATATTTTCTCAATTACCTCTGATATCTCAATTTTTTTCTTAAGATATTCTTTAATTTCTGCAATTCCGATCGCCTTAGAGGCAGTTTTAACTTTTGGAACCTTTAATTTTATAAATTTTTTTACCTCTGAAACTGCTCCATTTTTAATCATATATTCTGTTCGATCCTCAATTCTCTTGATTAACTCAGTTCTTGGATAATCGATATAAATTTTAAAAAAATCGTCCTTTTCATAATCTGATCGTGTATTTTTAAACCAATCGTAAATTGATCTTTTTGTAAATGATTTTACTTCATAAGCTCGAATTACTCTTTGAGTGTCTGTGGATTTGATAAAATTTTTCGATATCGGGTCTAATTTTACTAATTCTGAAAAGAACTTTTTTGCTCCAATTTTTTTATGTAACAACCTTATTTTTGATCTTAATCGAGTTGGAATATTTGGAATATTTACTAAACCCTCTGTAATTGCTTTAAAGTATAATCCGGTACCACCCACAAGAATAGGCGTCTTATTTTTTTTTTTAATATTAAGAATTTTTTTATTAACTAATTTTAACCAATCTCCTGAGGAAAAATTTTTTTTTACACTTTGAAATCCATATAAATGATGCTTAATATTCTTGTAATCTTTTAGAAGAGGTCTCGCAGATAAAATTTTCAATTCTTTATATACTTGCATACTATCAGCATTAATGATCTCACCCTTAATTTTTTTAGCAAGTTTAATTGCAAAATTTGACTTACCTGATGCGGTTGGACCATAAATTAAAATAATTTTGGATTTCAAATCCATTAATTAATCTAATTTAACGCCGATATATCGTCTTTGATTTTGGCTATTATAGATAACTAATAAAATAGTTTTTTGATTACTACTTAAGACTTGTTTCACTATTTGGTTTAAATCATTTATATTTCTTATTTTTTTCTTTTGAGCTTCTAAAATGATACTATTTACTTCAACAGAACTTAATAAAGGACTATCATTTGCAATTTTAGTAACAACTAGTCCAGATGTTTGATTAGGTAAGTTTCTTGACTTGATATCGTCTTTGGTAATTTGTCTTACAGTCACTTTTAAATCTTTTATCTCAGTTTCTTTTGGACTTGCTGTTTTTTCTGAGACTTTGAAATCTTCTGAGGTTTCTAATCTTCCAAGTGTAACAATTTTAACAATTTCTTTTTTATCTCTCCAAATTTTTACTTCTACTTTTTTCCCAACTGCAGTTCTTGCAACAATCATAGGAAGTTCCTTCATCTGATTTATTTTTTCTCCATTAAATTCTAAAATAATGTCGCCAGCTTTTACCCCTGCTTTAGCAGATGGACTGTTCTCTGCAACACTTGCAACTAATGCCCCACGAGGTTTATCTAATTTTTCAACTTCAGCAATTTCTTTAGTAACATCTTGAATTCTTACACCTAACCAACCACGTTTTGTTTCTCCAAATTCTATTAATTGATCAATAACTATCTTTGCACTATTCGAGGGAATTGAAAAACCAATTCCAATTGAACCATTTCTTCCAAGGATAGCAGTATTGATTCCAATCACATCTCCATTCATATCAAATAATGGACCACCAGAGTTTCCTTGATTGATTGATGCATCAGTTTGAATATAATCTTCGTACCTAGATAAACCTATTGATCTATTTCTTGCAGAAATAATTCCAGATGTTACAGTTCCGCCAAGTCCAAAGGGATTACCAATTGCTATTACCCAGTCACCTATTCTTGCTTTATCAGAGTCACCAAATTGAACTGGTTTGAATTTTTCATTTGTTTCTAGTTGAAGTACCGCGATATCTGATAATGGGTCAGCACCCAAAACTTTGGCTTTAATTTCTTTGTCACCTACTCTTATGATAATATCATCTGCATCTTGAATAACGTGATTGTTTGTAACGACAATCCCTTTTTCATCTATAATAAATCCTGATCCTAAAGCTGCTGATGGTCTTTCTTGTGGTGTTCCAAATTCTTTAAACATATCCTCAAATGGTGAACCTGGAGGAAATTGAAAAGGGAAAGGATTGGTTTGTGTTTTGACCATTGTAGTTGTTGAGATATTAACCACAGATGGCATCAATTTTTTTGCTAAATCAGCAAAAGAACTAGGATGATTCTGAGCAAACGATTTTAATTGAGGACCTATTATTAAAATAATCGCTATAAATAATGTATTTATTCTAATCATTTTAGTTCTTCATATAATAAATAATTATAAAACCTAATACTGCAAAGATTAATCCACCTGATCTGAGTTGACTATCTTTTATAAGCTCTAATTTTTTTAACATACTTTTCATTTTTGATGGAAATATGGCATATAAAATTCCCTCAATAAATAAGAATAGACCAAAGGCGATGATCAATTCTTTCATGAATAGTTTATTGTGAATTTGGTTTTATATTTCCAAAAAATTTAAAGAACTCACTATCAGGAGATAATATTAATGAAGTCTCTCCACCAATTAAAGCTTTTTCGTAAGCCTGCATAGCTCTGTAAAAAGCAAAGAATTCTGGATCTTGGCCAAAAGCGTTGGCGAAAATATTATTTCTTTTTCCATCGCCTTCTCCTTTCATGATCTCAGATTTTTTTTGTGCATCTGCTAAAATAACCGTCACTTCTTTATCAGCAGTTGATGTTATCGTGACCGCCATTTCAGCACCTTTTGCTCTAAACTCTTTTGCTTCTCTTTCCCTCTCTGTTTGCATTCTTCTAAAGATCGCATCACTATTCGCTTGAGGAAGATCAGCACGTTTAATTCTTACATCTACAATTTCTATACCAAAGTTTTGTGCTTCATTGTTTACACCTTCTTGAATTAAAGCCATTTGTTTTGTTCTATCCTCTGATAAAAGTGTTTGTAGTTCTTGCTGACCTAATACGTTCCTTATTCTTGAATTGATAATTGTTGCCAATCTAGATCTTGCAACTCTTTCATTTCCAACTGAGATATAAAACTTAAGAGGATCTACAATTTGAAATCTTGCAAAAGCATCAACAATTAATCTTTTTTGATCTGATGCAATCACCTCCTCAGGTGGTGTGTCTAAATTTAAAATTCGTTTATCAAGAAATACGACGTTTTGAATAAATGGTAATTTAAAGTTCAAACCAGGCTTTAAAATTATTCTTTTTGGATCACCAAATTGAAGTACAATTGCTTGATTAACTTCTTTAACAATAAATATTGAAAAGAATAATGTTGCTGCAATAAAAACAACTAGTCCTGCAATAATTTTTCCTGCTTTCATTTTAGTTAGTCACTTTCTTTTTTAGTTCTGGTAATGGTAAGTAAGGAACAACACCTGAGCCAGCATTTTTCTCAATTATCACTTTATCGATGTCAGCCAAAACTTTTTCCATCGTTTCTAAATACATTCTTTCTTGAGTAACTGATTTTGCTTTTTTATACTCATTATAAATAGCTAAGAACCTACTTGCTTCACCCTCCGCTTTAGCTACTACCTCTTTTTTATAAGCTTCTGCAGCTTGTAAAATTTTTGCAGCTTCCCCTCGTGCTCTTGGGATTACATCATTAGCGTACGCTTCAGCTTCATTTTTTGATCTTTCCATGTCTGCTCTAGCAGCTTGCACGTCTCGAAATGCATCAATTACTTGGTCTGGTGGGTCTGCTTTTTGAGTTTGTACTTGTGTAATTTGGATTCCAGATGTGTATTCATCTAATATTTTTTGGATTATTTCTTGTGTATCTGTTTCTATTAAAGATCTTCCTTCTGTCAAAATTGGCTGAATATCGGATCTTGCTATTACTTCTCTCATCGCTGTTTCTGCTGCAGCTTTTACAGTTCCCTCTGGATCTTGAATTTTAAATAAAAAATTACCTGCATCCTTGATTACCCAAAAAACAGAGAAATCTATGTTTACGATATTTTCATCACCAGTAAGCATTAAACTTTCTTGAGGAACATCTGCTACTCCTCCAGCAGCTGAAGAAAAACCACTATCTCTCTCCGACCTAAAACCAATATCAATTCTGTTAACCTTGGTAACTTTTGGTGTTAAAACAGACTCTACTGGGAAAGGAATATGATAATTTAAACCTGGTTGTGTTGTTTTTACAAACTTTCCAAATCTTAAAACAACGCCTTGTTCGTCAGGAAGTACTCTATAAAGACCACTTGCTAGCCAAACAAAACCTAAAATAATTAAAACTAAGATAGCTTGTTTTCCTCCAGATGAACTTCCACCTGGTAAAAATTTTTTAATTTTTTCTTGAAACTCTTTTATGATTTTATCTACATCAGGTGGTCTTGGACCCCTTCCAGAGCCATTACCACTACCACCTCCACCTGGAGGTGATCCCCAAGGACTACCACCTCTTTGTTGAAAATCATCTGACATAGACTATCTATATAGTGTCTAATTTCACAAAAACAAGCTAAGATCAAATAATGCCAGATAAAAAACCAGAACTTAGTGCCGCAACAAGTAATGAAAGTGGGCGAAAGGTATTTACTAAAAATCCAATAATTGGAACAAAATTCACTATTGCTATTTCAAGTGCGAAAGGAGGGGTTGGAAAGTCAACTTTTGCAACCAACCTTGCAATAGCATTAAAGCATGTTGGCTGTAAAGTTGGTTTACTAGATGCAGACATTTATGGACCCTCGATTCCAAAAATGTTTGGAATAACTGAAAAACCAAAAAGTGATGGCCAAAAATTAGATCCTATAATTAAGTATGATATTCAATGTATGTCTATCGGTTTTCTTACTGATCAGCAAACTCCGATGATTTGGAGAGGTCCAATGGTGACTAGTGCAATAAGGACTTTTACTCAAAAAGTGAATTGGAAAAACTTAGATTTCATAATTGTTGATATGCCTCCCGGCACAGGAGATACACAATTAACTTTCTCACAAGAAATTAAAATGGATGGAGCAATCATAGTTTCAACACCCCAAGAAGTTGCTTTGTTAGATGTAAAAAGAGGAATTAAAATGTTTGATAAATTAGGTGTAAAAATTTTAGGACTTGTAGATAATATGAGTTACTTCATTGGAGATGATAACAAAAAATATAAAATTTTTGGTGAGGGTGGAGTTCGTAAAACCTCAGAAGAATTCAATAAAGAATTTTTAGGCGAAATACCAATTAACTCTGAAATAGGCAAAACAAGTGACAATGGAAAACCAATAGTTGAGGAAGATCCAAATAATGAAATTTCAAAAATTTATATAGATTTTGCTAATAAAATTAAATCAACTTATCTTTAAGATTAAAAGCTTCCATTAACTCATTCCATTCTCTTTTTGACAAACCAGAACTCTCTAAAGAGACACCTTCCCCTTTGATTAATTTTTGAATTACAACTTTTCCTTTAGCAGAAACTTCTGTACCACCCACTCTGTAATCCATAAAAGCTTCATGAGTTATTGGTACCCATTTTTTTAAGGTATCTAACATAATGTCAGCATAAACTCTAATTTCATATTGAGCATGATGATCTGCTCTGAGTCTTAAAAAATTCATCAAATTTAAAAGATCTGTTTTCCAATACCATTGGGTATAAGTATTTAAGGTCAAATTCATTCTAGCAAGTTCCCTAGCTAATCCCTTTTTATTATCATCTATAGTAGATCCATCATATCTTTCATTAAGCATGGTTTCATAATTGGAATAAGTTCTTTCAGCATCATTTTTCAAAAGCTCTAGAACTTCTTTTGCTTGGTTTCCTTCAAGGACATCTCCTCTTCCTTGTCTATTACTTGTTGATTGAGCTGCTAAATTTTCAGAGGTTGGTAAGTAAAATTCTTTATCTAAAATAGAATATCTTGCAGAATACTCATTAACATTTGCAGTTCTATGTCTTATCCATTGACGTGCTATAAAGATCGGTAATTTGATGTGATATTTAATTTCACACATTTCAAATGGTGTACTATGCCAATGACGCATTAAATATTTTATCAATCCAGCATCAGTTGAAACTTGTTTGGTCCCTTTTCCATAAGAAACTCTTGCAGCTTGAACGATAGATGTATCATCACCCATGTAATCAACTACCCTTACAAAACCATGATCTAAAGCTGGTATTGCCTCATAAAGAATATTTTCCAACTCTGATACTACAACCCTTTTTGTTTTGTTAGTTTGAGACTGTTGACTCTTAATTTCTAAGGATTGTTCTTTGGTTAATTTCATGATTGCTATTGAATCTCTTGCGATTCCTTTTATATTAATAAAGTTGGTTTTCCAACTATGACGATAAACGAATTTCGTAATAACCATTGCGGACGTGGGGGCAGTACCCACCACCTCCACCAATTACAACTTATGGGGGTGAACTAGATTCGACGGGTGACTAAAGGCTATTCTTTCGTTCGGAATTGTTCCTCCGTAAAGGGCTAATTTATAAATGCTAACGAAAGTTACGCAATTGCTGCTTAATTAATTTATTAATTAAGTAAACGGGGTTTGGGGCACCTGGCAACAGAACGCCCCTCTAATTTATTAGTTTGATTTGTTATAAAAAGAAATTTTAAAATATTAATCTAAGATATAATTAAATTTTTCAATTAATAAACCTAATTTTTTCATATCCAAATTTTTTTTATCTCCCACCTCAAAAAGACATTGTCTTCCATCATTGGTAGTAGGTTTTATTAATTCTTCAACAACATGATAATATTTTCTATAGACATAATCATCAAAGATTATTTTTGTTCCAGAATTACATTGTTTTAAGGAAATTAAAAAACAAAGTACTCTTAACCTACCATCAATAAGTACAAAATTTGGTTTTAATTTATGTCTCCAAATTTCATTAGCATAATTTAAAAAATTATCTCTTTTAGAATAATCATCAGGACGTCCCCAGCTATTTTCAGTAACATTACCAATATCTACGTGGTTGATGTTTAAATTTTTATTATTAACATTATTTATCTTAATTGTATTTACCCATTGTTTTGATGAATCTACTGAATAAACAGGAATATCAAAATTTTCTAAAACGTAAGTTGTTGAATATCCACATCCATATTCACCATAAATTGTTTGGGAAGTTAAATTATTTTTAAAAAGGCGAGAATATCCAGCAAACAATAGATTTTGTTGATTAAAGAACTTTCTTTTAATTATTAAAAATATTTCTGGAAGAAATAATTTAATTATTTCTTTTATATTACTAGTAGCTATAATTAAAATTATTTTAGGTATAAATAATTTTATTATTTTTGTTATGTTGCTTTTCATAACATTAATGACAATGTATTAATTTCATAATTTATTTGTTACCATATTTATAAATAAAAAAAAATAAACTTTATAAATATTGGGTTTTTCTTCTTAATAAATTTGAAAAAAATAATTTTAATTAAAATAAATGAACTCAATTTAAACATTTTTTTGATGTATTTATATTGAAAAAGGATTTTCTCTGACTGAAATTAAAATTGTTTCTCTTATGGTATTTTCTTTTGCATTGCCTCTTCGGTGAAAACCATGAGTGTTTGCAAAAATAAAACAATTTTCTTTAAAATTCATTTTGATAGCTTCTTTATCATAAACTTTATCTTTTTTTCCATTTTTACTTAATCTCCAGGAAGCGATAATATTTCTTTTTTTTTTACTTAAGTTTTTTGCTCTAAATGAATAATCAATAGAATTTATATACTCAAGAATGATCCTTTTAAAATTCAATAAATGAGAATTTTTAAGATACATTAGTGGGCCATTATTATCATTCCAATCATTCATAGTTATCCAAGCTTTAAAAGTATTGAAAAAAGTATCGGTATGATAAAATTTTTGCGCATCATGTTTATTATCTTTAAAATTTTGAACTCTCATTAAACTGATGTTTATAATAAATTTTTTACTTAATTGATGATTTTTAAAAAATTTTTTGATTTGAGGATTTTTTGAAAGTTTAAAAACTTGAGGGTATTTTTTACTAATTACATTAAGATTTTTATTAACATTACATTCTTGAATTGAAATACCTCGATAAAAAAAAGTGTTAGTTAAATTTTTATTGTTTAAAATTTTTCTGAATTCTATTTTTAATATTTTAAAATCAACAAAATTTATGAAATTTTTTTATATAAAAAAAACCATTTTTATAAGCATTTAAATTATCGACTGAGTTGTAAATAAAGGTTTTTTTAAAATTGTAAATTAAGTGAGCTAATAAATATTTAAAAGGCTGATAACCTAGAATATTAACAAAAATATTTTCTGAACACTTTTTCATTTTAATTGTTGATTTTTAAATCAAATTTTCAGGAAATCAAATTTTACTTAATTTGGACAAAAAATACTTTTACAATATATAGATGTTGAAATATAAGAAATGTTTAGAAATAATTTTAAAATACCCAGTTATCTGGTGCTCTCTAAAAGTATTATTTGTCGCTGAAAATTTGAAAAAATTACTTAGTAAAATTTTATTTAAAGGTGTAGGAAAGTTTAGATGAAAACTAGAATAAATTTTATTTATATTTCAGTAATTGCATTTTTAATTATTTTGTTAATTTTGGGTCACCAAATTAATAAGCAGAATTCTGCATCCAAAAAAAATGAAATTTCAAATATAGTAAATCAACTTAAAACAAGAAATAATCAGCTAGCTAAAATACAAAAAAACTTATTCGAGGACGGAAAAAACTTAAATGATATAATTAATAAAAAAGAGATCACTTTTGAAAATATATTTAAAGATAAAAAACTTGATGGATTAGATAATTTTTCTTATTCAAAATATTCAACTAAGGATATTTTATTTAATGGTAATCGTGGTGCTACTGGTACAGCATATATTGACTTTTATAATAATGATAAAAATTTATTAATCGCAACTTATGATGGAATTTTTGCATTTACTAATCTTAATAACTTAGAAAATTTTGTAAAAATCAACTCAAATATTAATTCAATAATCAAATATGATAAATTTTATTTTCATGAGCAATATGGCATTAAGGACATTCATATAGACAATAATAAATTATACGTCTCATATATTGGTGAAAGAAAAGATAATTGTTACGATCTTAAAATTATTTTTAGTGAATTAAATGAAAAATTTTTAAATTTTAATTTATTTTATCAAACATTAAATTGCGTTGATAAAAATAACAATCATGGATTTTGGGCTCACCAAGGTGCAGGTGGAAGAATTGCTAATCTTGATAATTCAAACCTTTTATTTACCACAGGAGATTTTAGAAATAGACCCCTTTCACAAGATATTCAAAGCGATTTTGGAAAAATTTTAAAAATTAATATTCAAAATAAAAAGTCTGAGGTTGTTTCCTTGGGTCATAGAAATCCACAAGGTTTGTATTATAGCAAAAAATTTGACTTCATTTTATCTACTGAACATGGACCAAAAGGTGGTGACGAAATCAATATAAATAATAAACCTTTTTTAAAAGTTAAAAATTTCGGATGGCCAATTTCATCGTATGGAGAACATTATGCAAAAAATTATTCAGACAAGATATTAAAAGAAGCACCACTTAATAAATCTCATAAAAAATTTGGTTTTGAAGAACCTATTAAATATTTTGATCCATCAATTGGTATTAGTCAAACAATTTCCCTGAATGAAGCAGATACAGAATTTTTAATTGGAGCAATGGGAAATGAAATTGCCGATCAGGATTTAGGACTTCACTACATTAGGCTAAATGAGAATAGAGATAAAGTTATTAAACATGATTACTTTTTACTAAATGAAAGAGTTCGTGATATTGTAGTCTCTAAAGATAAAAAATTAATTATAATTTTTTTAGAATCTACAAGTTCAATATCGGTTTTGAGAAAAAATAGCTGATCGTTATATTTATTTTTTGAAAAAGATTTTAATTTCAGGTCCTCTTTTACGATTTTTATAATCTAAACCTTGAATAGGATAATTTCTTGTTGTTTTTTGTTTTTTTATTTTAAATTTTTTTGGATTTATTAATGTCATTTCAATTACTTGAGGAATACCCTTGTCATCTACCATGCCATAATTATTTGCATTAATATGAATATTTCTTAGCTTTGTTTGATTTATGAAGTCTTTTATTTTTTTTAAATTTTTTTGAAGATCATGAAATTCGATAATCACTAAATTTAGTTTATTAAAATTTTTATTAATTTGTTTTAAAACCTTATATTCATCACCTTCAATATCTACTTTTAAAACAATATCTTTATTATCTCCGATTGCCTCAGAAATTGTAATTTGATTATTTTGTTTTGTCCTTGTCGAAACAATCTTTTTTAAATAATGTTTATTTTTACCCTTGAAAAAAGTTAAGTATTGCACAAATTTAAATACATCCAATATTTGATGGGGTTTAATTTTTCTCAATAACAATAAAGAAATTAAATCTTTTAAAAATCTATGAGCCCAAAATTTATTGTTAACTGTGTGGTCAAAAGCTAAAATTTTACAATCTTTATTATATTCTTGAAATTGTTTTTCAAAACTCCATTCGGCTTCAAGTCCACAAGTAATAATTGCTCTAGTTTTACTGATAACACGTTTGTCTATAACATATCCGCCATCAGATTTTCTTCCAAGCCTAATTAAATTAGATAAAGCCGTATGATAAGGTTTTAAAAAATTTGGTAACATTTATAACTTAACTAAATTCTATTTATTTATTTCAGCCTGGGCTGCAGCCAGTCTTGCTATTGGAACTCTATATGGAGAACATGAAACATAATTAAGACCTATTTTTGAGCAAAAATTTATACTTTTAGGATCACCTCCGTGTTCACCACAAATACCTAGCTTAATTTTTTTGTTTTGTTTTTTTCCTTTAGTAACAGCTATCTCAACTAAATCTTCTACACCTTCATCTATTGAAATAAACGGATCAATTGAAAAAATCTTGTTTTCGATATAATCATTTAGAAATTTTCCACTATCATCTCTGCTAATACCAAAAGTAGTTTGCGTTAAATCATTTGTCCCAAAGCTAAAAAACTCAGCATGTTTTGCTAAATCTTTTGCTTTAATTGCTGCTCTTGGTAGTTCAATCATTGTTCCGACTAAAAATTCTATTTTTACTTTATTTTCTTTTTGTACTTTTCTTGCAGTATTAATTACAAGGTCTTTCATTATTTTGATTTCTGCCTCAGTTGACACAAGTGGAATCATTATTTCAGGGAATGCAAATTTTTGTTTATTTTTTTTAAGCTCAGACAAGGCTTCAAAAATTGCCTCACATTGCATTTCATAAATTTCAGGAAATGAAATACCTAATCTGCAGCCTCTATGTCCAAGCATTGGATTTTGCTCATGAAGTTCATCAATTCGAGATTTTACTTCTTTAACACTTATACCAACCACTTCTGCAACCTCTGAAATTTCTTTTTCAGATTTTGGTAGAAACTCATGTAATGGAGGATCAAGTAAACGAACTGTAACTGGTAATCCATGCATAATCTTAAATATTTCAACAAAATCTTTTTTTTGATGTGGTAAAAGTTTCAAGAGTGCTTTTAATCTATCATCTTTAGTTTTAGAAAGTATCATCTCTCGAACAGAAATAATTCTTTCTTCATCAAAGAACATGTGCTCTGTTCTGCATAGGCCAATTCCCTCTGCTCCAAAATCTCTTGCAACTTTTGTATCTAGTGGAGTTTCTGCATTTGTTCTTACTCTAAGTTTTCTAACATTGTCAGCCCAACTCATTAATTTTGAAAAGTCACCAGAAATTTCAGGTTTTATAGTAGGAACGTTTCCTAAAATGATTCTTCCAGAGGACCCATCGATTGTAATTATATCGCCCTCTTTAATTTCCACTGAAGCAGTTTTGAAAATTTTTTTTTCATAATCAATATCAATTTCACTTGAGCCTGAAACACATGGTCTACCCATCCCTCTTGCAACAACAGCTGCATGACTTGTCATTCCTCCTCTAGCAGTCAATATTCCCTTAGCAGCGTGCATACCCTGAATATCTTCAGGAGAAGTTTCTACTCTAACTAATATTACATCTTGCATCATATTATTAAGTCTTTCAGCTTCTTCAGATGTAAATACCACCTTTCCGCTAGCAGCTCCTGGTGAAGCAGGTAAACCATTTGCAATTATTTCTATAGAACTTTTTTCATCTAAAGTAGGGTGTAATAATGTGTCTAAAGAATTTGGATCTATTCTTAAAATTGCCTCTTTTTTTGAAATTAATTTTTCTTTAACCATATCTACAGCAATTTTAACTGCTGATTTTGCAGTTCTTTTACCTGACCTAGTTTGTAGGATCCATAATTTCTTATTCTCAACTGTAAATTCCACATCTTGCATATCTTTATAGTGCGTTTCTAACTTCTTTAAAATTTTTTGAAGCTCTAAATAAACTTTGGGCATTGACTCTTCCATGGAAAGTGCCTCAACTTTTGCCTCTCGTTTGGCTTTTTTCGTAATATATTGCGGTGTCCTTGTTCCTGCTACTACATCCTCTCCTTGAGCATTAATTAAATACTCTCCATAAATATTATTTGATCCGTCTGAAGGATTTCTTGTGAAAACAACTCCAGTGGCACAATCATTTCCCATATTTCCAAAAACCATAGATTGTACATTAACTGCTGTTCCCCATTCAGATGGTATCTGATTTAACTTTCTATAAATTTTAGCTCTATTACTTTCCCAGGATAAAAATACTGCACTTATTGCACCAAATAATTGTTGATAAACATCTTGAGGAAATTCTTTTTTTGTTTTTTCTTTAACAATATTTTTAAAATCTTTTATTAAACCATCCCAATCATCTTCATCGAGATCAGTATCCAGCAAAACTCCTTTGGTTAATTTATAATTTTCTATAAGCTCCTCAAAATGATAACTTTCTACCCCAAGAACAACATTTCCATACATTTGAATAAATCTTCTATAGCTATCTTTGGCAAATCTTCCATTAGATGTTTTGTTAGCTAGTGCTTCAACAGTTTGATCATTTAAACCAAGATTAAGTATTGTATCCATCATACCAGGCATAGATACTCTGGCACCAGATCTTACAGATAATAAAAGTGGATTTTTTAAATCTCCAAATTTTTTTCTCACATCTTTCTCAATTATTTTTAACTCTTTTTTAATTTGATTTATCAATAAAGAATTCAACCGCTTTTTGTTTTGGTAAAAAAGATCACAGACGTTTGTTGAAATTGTAAATCCAGGTGGAACTGGAAGACCCATTCTTCCCATCTCTGATAAATTAGCACCTTTGCCACCTAAAAAATTTTGGGGATTTTTAATTTTTTTAGAATTTTTAGATTTAAAATTTAAAATTAACTTATTCATTATTTGCTTTTAATAATTGAAAATTCATAAAATTTTGAAAGGTTTTACATAACATATTTATAAGTTCCAAACGATTTTTTCTTAAATCTTCATTATCTTCATTTACTTTGACATTATCAAAAAATTCGAAAACTTCTTTTTTTGCTCCAGCTAAGACTGATAAAGATTCCTCAAAATTTTCATTATTATCTATATCTGAATAATACTTCTTTATATCAGTAATCTTTTTAAACAAATTTTTTTCATAATCACTTTTAAAAATACCAGGATCAGTTGAATTAGTTATTTCAATTTCTTTATTTTCCATTTCACTTTGAAGTATATTGGAAGCCCTTTTATAACTTGATGTAATATCTATACCAATTTGATTATTTATTATTTTATTTATACATCTTGCTTTTTCGAAAGACGAAAACAATTTATTAGTTGAAAAATTTGAAATCGATGCTTCAATGATATCAAATCGAATATCTTTTTCTTTAAGATAATATCTAAATCTATCTTTTAAAAAATCATTTAAATCTTTTTTTAATTCTTCATTACCAAGAGTAAAGTTTTGTTCTTGATACAAGCCAATCGAATAATTCAATAAATCATTTAATTTTAAGTCTTTTTTATTTTCAATTATTATTCTTATTATGCCGAGCGCCACTCTTCTAAGTGCGAACGGATCTTTTGAGCTTGTAGGTTTTTCTTCAATCCCGAAAAAACCAACAAGACTATCTATTTTGTCTGTCATTGATAAAGCAATACTGAAAGGTTTTTTTGGTACATTAGAATCTAATCCAATCGGTAAATATTGTTCAGTTATTGACAAACAAATATCTTTATCAAAACCTTGTTGTGCTGAAAAATAGCCTCCCATAATTCCCTGTAATTCAGGAAACTCGCCAACTAAATCAGAAGTTAAGTCTGTTTTACAAATAGATGCTGATAATTCTACTTTTTCTTTACTAATTAACAATTCATCAGATACCATTCCACCTAATTTTCTCATTCGTTGGACTTTATCAAAATAGTTTCCAAGTCCCTTGAAAAAATTAATTCTTTTTAATTCAGACACTTTTTTCACTAAATTTTGTGCTTTATCTTTATTCCAAAAAAATTCTGCATCATTTAATCTAGCATCAACAACTCTTTGATTTCCAAGTTTTATTAATCCTTTTTGATCTTTTTTATTTGCAACGAGTAAAAATTTGTTTGTAATTTGATTATTTTTATCTATTGTAGGAAAATATTTTTGATGTGACTGCATAGTCAAAATAAGTATCTCCCTTGGAATTGACAAAAATTTTTTATCAAAATCACATAGCAAAACATGCGGGCATTCAACTAAATCTACAACCTCATCAAATAATTTTGAATTTTCTAAAATAAATAATTTTTTTTTACTTAATATCTTTGTGAATTCTTTTTGAATAAGTTTTTTTCTTTTAGTCTGATCAATAATCATCCCATGTGTCTTAAAAAATTTTTCATAAGATCTAAAATTCTTAAATACTACTGTTTTTTCCTCGAAGTCTTTATCAATAAAAGTCTTATTTGATGAAATTAGATGGTAAAATTTGAAATCTATTATTTTTTCATCAAATACTGATAAAATTGACTTCAATGGTCTTGCCCAATTAAGATCAAATTCACCCCATTTCATTGATTTTTTCCATTGGTAGTTTCCTAGTAGTTTAGGAATTAAATCTTTAAACAAATCTGAGGTGTTTAACGTTTTTGAGGGTGTTTTAAAAAAGTAGAATTCTCCTTTTTCAGTGTGACGTTTAATAAGTTGTTTTTTGTCAATTTTATTTGATCTTAAAAAACCCTCAATTGCTTCGATAGGAGCACTGGTTTTAGGTCCTTTTTTTTCTTCAGACCTAACTTTAATTTTTTTTTGTAAACCCTCAAATACAATAATTACTCTGTTTGGAGTTGATAATGCAAAACTTTTTTTTGACTTTATAGATTTATTGGTAAAATATTTTCTAAAATCCTCTAAAAGTTTTTCACGAAAATTTTGTTGTAAATTAGCTGGAATTTCTTCACTGAATAATTCTAAAAAAAATTCTGCCATTTTTTATATTTGTGTATCGATCCAAATTGAAGCAACAGATTTCGTAATTTCTCTTATTCGCCCAATATATTCCGCTCTCTGGACAACACTTATAGCTCCTCTTGCATCAAGTATATTAAATACATGACTTGCTTTTAAGCATTGATCATAAGCTGGGAGCGATATTTTTTTATTTATCAACGATTTAGCCTCATCTTCGAACATATCAAATATTTTAAAAAGATTTGAGGTATTAGCATGTTCAAAGTTATAAGCTGAAAATTCTTTCTCCGCTTGATGGAAAACTTCTCTGTATTCAACATTTTCGTTATTCCAAATTAAATCATAAACATTATCTTTTTGTTGTGTGAACATACAAATTCTTTCTAAACCATAAGTAATTTCTACTGAAACAGGTTTACATTCAAAGCCAGCCATTTGTTGAAAATATGTGAATTGAGTTATTTCCATTCCATCACACCAAACTTCCCAACCAAGACCTGCTGCGCCTAAAGTTGGACTTTCCCAATCATCCTCAACAAATCTAATATCATGATTTTTATGATCAATACCGATTGTAGATAAACTATTTAAATAAAGTTTTTTTATATTTGATGGAGAAGGTTTAATTATAACTTGAAATTGATAATAGTGCTGAAGTCTATTAGGGTTATCTCCATACCTTCCATCAGTTGGTCTTCTAGAAGGTTGTACATAAGCTGCTTTCCATGGTTTTGGTCCAAGTGACCTAAGAGTTGTAGCTGGATGAAAAGTTCCTGCTCCAACCTCCATATCATATGGTTGTAAAATTATACAACCATGTTTACTCCAATATTTTTGGATGTTTAAAATTGTATCCTGAAAATTTTGAAATTTTGGTTTTTTTTTACTTTTTTTAGAGGCCATATTTTTGCCAAATAGATTTTTCTTCTAATATATTTGCGACCTGATCGACGTGATCGTTAGATGATGATAATTTCTTACTTAACCAACTTTTAGATTTTTCAAATTTCTTGATTATTACATCTTCTCCAAATTTTTCTCTCAACACTTGATTGGCATCACCTATTTCATCAATCAAACCAAGTTCTTTGGATTTAGTTCCAGACCAAAACTCTCCAGAAAATAACTCAACTTCTGATTTCTTTAGTTTTTCTCCTCTACTTTTTTCAACAACATTAATGAAATTTTTATGCAAATCTAATTGTATATTTTTTAATCTTTCTATATCTTCTTTTTTTTCTTCAAGAAACGGATCGAGAGTGCTTTTATTTTTACCAGCAGTATGAACTCTTCTTTCAACTCCAATTTTTTTAATTAACTCTGTAAAGCCAAATGATGAATAAATTACACCTATAGATCCAATAATTGAACTAGAGTTTGCATAAATTTCATCACCAGCACACGCAATCAAATAGCCTCCTGATGCAGCAACATCCTCTGCAAAAACTATTACCTTTTTTTTATTTTTTTTCGCTTGTTGTCTTATAAAATTAAAGATTAAGTGTGATTGAACAGGTGATCCACCAGGAGAATTAATTGTAATAGCAACACATGGTGCTTTTTTTAGAGAAAAAGCCTTTAAAATTATCTCTTCTTGACCTGAAAAATCTATACCTTGTTTAAATTTACCTACGTTTCCGATAACACCAGCTAATTTAATATGTGGAATAATTTTCTTCTTTTTAAAAATTGAGAACATAACAAAACTTTATAGAATTTTTGTATTAATATAAAGACACCTTATAATTGAAGATTTAGGTGCGTCAATTGATAAGTATCAAAAGAAACTTATTACACTAATTTGCTCACATTATGGGAAGTGTAATTCAACTTAAAAAACAAATTAATAACTCTTACTTTCAACTCAAAAACTCAGTTGAAAATAAGTTAATGCTTGTTGAAGAAAAAATTAAATCAAAACTAGATAGTAATGTTGAGTTAGTTAAAAAAATGACAGACTATCATTTAAACACTGGTGGCAAAAGGTTAAGAGCCTTATTAACTTTGGGTTCATCAAAGTTATGTGGTTATACAAAAGGTACCAGAGATATAAATTTGGCAGCTTGCGTGGAACTAATTCATGCTGCAACTTTGATGCATGATGATGTTATAGATAATGGTTCGATTAGAAGAGGTAAAAAAACACCAAATAAAATTTGGGGTAACCACTCATCTGTTCTGGCTGGCGATTATCTTCTTAGTAGGTGTTTTGAAATGATGGTAGAAGATGGAAATATTGAAGTTTTAAAACTATTATCGTCAACATCATCAATAATTGCTCAAGGTGAAATTTTGCAACTCCAGCATAGAGGTGAAGTTGATATGCTTGAAGAAACTTATTTGAAAATAATTTCTTCTAAGACGGCTGAGTTATTTGCTGCTGCAACTAAAGTAGGAGCAATTTTATCAGAAATGAAAACTAAAGAGAAAGAAGCTTTAGAGTTTTATGGTAGGAATTTAGGTTTAACTTTTCAAATTGCTGACGATACTTTAGATTATAACTCAGAATTAAAACTATTTGGAAAAAATATCGGTCAAGACTTCTATGAGGGAAAAATTACACTACCAATAATTCTTCTGTTTCAAAAAGCTAATAAAGATGAAAAAGAAACTCTTAAGAAAACTTTTGCAAAAGAAGAGCGAAATCAAACTGATTTAAATTATACTTTATCTTTAATAAAAAAATATGATGTTATAAATAGTTGTTATCAAAAGGCTAAGCACTATATTAATTTGTCATCAAATTCATTGTCAGTATTTAAAGACTCTGAAGAAAAAAATATCCTCGAAAATTTAACGTCTTTTAGTTTGTCAAGAAATTTTTAGGGGCTTAAAAGACTTTTTGTCCAACCATTGTTTGCTGTCAATTTATACTTTAGTCTTTCGTGTATTCTATTATCTCCATCTAACCAAAATTCTATGCTCGTAGGTTTTAAATTCCAGCCTGACCAATGATTTGGTCTTGGAACATTATTTTGATCTTGGTATTTATTTTTAAATTTTTCTAATGATTTTATCAATTCTTCCCTATTGACTAATTCACTACTTTGTTTTGATGCCCAAGCCCCAATTCTACTTTCGTAAGCTCTAGAATTAAAATAATTATCAGCGACCTCATCTTCTACTTGGCTCAAAGTACCTACAATTCTAATTTGCCTGAGCAAACTTTTCCAATGAAAACACATTGTTGCATTGGGGTTTTCTTTTATTTCGTTTCCTTTTTGACTATTAAGATTAGTATAAAAAACAAATCCATTTTTATCGTAACCTTTAAGAAGCACCATCCTTACTGATGGAACGCCTTGTTTTGTTGCAGTTCCAAGAGCTAAAGCATTTGGATCATTAATTTCATTCTTTTTTGCCTCTTCGTACCAACTTTCAAATAATTTAAAAGGATCATCTAAATCTAGAAAGCATTTATTAAGCCCTAATGAGTTTTTTTCATTCATAATTTTAACAAAATAATCTATACAATATAAATAATGTCATTTAATACTTTTGGAAAGGTTTTTCGTTTCACTACATGGGGAGAATCTCATGGTCCTGCAATTGGTTGTATAATAGATGGTTGTCCACCACTAATAAACCTCAATGAACGAGATATTCAGATAGAACTCAACAAAAGAAAACCTGGTCAATCTAAATTTACTACTCAAAGAAAAGAGAGTGATAAAGTAGAGATACTTTCAGGAGTCTTTGAAGGTAAAACAACTGGAACTCCAATCTCTTTAATAATTTATAACGAGGATATGCGCTCAAAAGATTATAGTAATATTAAGGATAAATTCAGACCAGGTCATGCTGATTACACTTACTTTAAAAAGTATGGAATTAGAGATTATAGAGGTGGTGGAAGGTCTTCTGCGCGAGAGACTGCTTCTAGAGTTGCAGCAGGAGCGGTAGCAAAAAAAGTTTTGGAAAAAAAATTAGGTAAAAAATTTAAAATTTCTGGTGCAGTTACACAACTTGGAATTCTTGGATGCGATACAAACAAGTGGGATGATAAGATAATTTATAAAAATCCGTTTTTTTGTCCTGATAAGTCAATGCTTAAAATCTGGGAAAAATATCTTTTAAGTATTAGAAAGGCAGGTTCATCTTGTGGTGCTATAATTGAAATTAGAGCTAATGGTATTCCTGCAGGATTGGGAGCACCAATTTACTCAAAACTAGACTCTGATATTGCATCTGCAATGATGAGTATTAATGCTGTAAAAGGAGTTAATATTGGCTCTGGAATGAATTCCGCTCAATTGTCTGGAGAAGAAAATTCAGATGAAATTTCAAAATCAAAAAACAAATTAAAGTTTAACTCAAATAATGCAGGTGGAATTCTTGGTGGTATCTCCTCTGGTCAACAAATAATTGTTTCATTTGCTGTAAAGCCTACATCATCAATTTTAAAGAGCAGAAAGACAATTAATAAATTTGGAAAAAATACTCGCATATCTGTTAAGGGAAGACATGATCCGTGTGTTGGAATTAGAGCAGTTCCAGTGGGTGAAGCTATGCTATCATGCGTTTTACTTGATCATTATTTATTGAATCAAGCTCAATGTGGATAATCACTTTATTTTTGTTTTTGTAAAATAATATTTGAATTTAATACATCTAAAATTTGTTCTTCAATAGAAATGCTATCTAAATTTGCGAGTTTATACATGTTTTCAGGTTTGTCTTGATCAATAAAAATATCTGGAAGTTTCATTGATCTAAATTTCAAATTTGTGTCCATTAGTCCCTTTTTTGTTAAAAAATCAACCACATGAGAACCGAATCCACCAATTGACCCCTCCTCAATAGTTACAATTGCCTCGTGTGTTGTTGCTAATTGCCATATCAAATTTTCATCCAATGGCTTGGCAAATCTTGCATCCACTATTGTAATATTAACACCTTTTTTTTTTAAATTTTCTGATGCCCTTAAACTTTCACTTAATCTTGCACCAAAGTTTATTAAAGCTAACTTTTTTCCATCTTGAATAATTCTTGATTTACCAATCTCTATCTTTTCGTTAATTGATGGCAATATTGATCCAATACCACTCCCTCTTGGATATCTGAATGCACAGGGTCTATCATTAATTTCTGTAGAAGTATTAATCATTCTTACCAACTCGGCCTCATCACTTGCAGCCATTACAATAAAATTTGGTAGTGTTGCTAAATAAGTCGTGTCAAAACTACCAGCGTGTGTAGGTCCATCAGCTCCAACTAATCCTGCTCTATCTATTGCGAATCTTACAGGCAAACTCTGAATTGCAACATCATGAACAACTTGATCATATGCTCTTTGAAGAAATGTTGAGTAAATTGCTGCATAAGGTTTGTAATTCTCAGTCGCTAAACCAGCTGCAAACGTAACAGCATGTTGTTCAGCAATGCCAACATCATAAGTTCTATCTGGAAATTCTTTTCTAAAATTGCTTAATCCAGTTCCATCTGGCATTGCTGCTGTTATTGCAATTATTTTACTATCTTTTTTTGCGTGTTGTATCAGAGTATCAGCAAAAACTTTAGTGTATGATGGTACTTTACTGGAACTTTTTTCCTGTTCTCCAGTCTTTACATTAAATTTGGATACCCCATGATAATGATCTTTTGCCTCTTCAGCAAAAGAATAGCCTTTCCCTTTTTTTGTTTTTATATGAATTAATATAGGACCTTGGTGTTTTGAGTCTCTTGCATTTCTTAAAATTGGAATCAATGAAGAAAGGTCATGGCCATCTATAGGACCAATATAATAGAAACCTAATGAACTAAATAAAGTTCCACCAGTTACAGCTGATCTTAATAAATCTTCAGCTTTACCCGCTTTTGCACTAAATCTTTTTGAAAATGCTGATGTAATCAATTTTATAGTTTCTCTTAAACTAAAATAAATTTTACCAGAAAAAATTTTAGCTAAATATGTTCCCATTGCTCCAACAGGCCTCGCAATTGACATGTCGTTATCATTCAATACCACAATCATTTTAGTCTTAGAGGCACCTGCATTATTCATGGCCTCATAAGCCATACCTGCACTTATTGCACCATCACCAATCACTGCTATAACATTCTCTGATTTTTTTGATAATTTATTTGCTTCTGCAATTCCCAAAGCTGATGAAATTGAGGTAGAACTATGCGCGGCTCCGAAAGGATCATATTCACTTTCTAAACGCTTTGTAAATCCTGAGAGACCCCCTCCTTGCCGAAGTGTTCTAATTCTATCTTTTCTTCCTGTTAAAATTTTATGTGGATAACATTGGTGTCCTACATCCCAAATTAATTTATCACTTGGTGTGTTAAAAATATAATGTAATGCTACACTTAATTCTACTACACCTAAACTAGCACCCAAATGTCCTCCAGTAACTGATACTGCATCGATCATTTCCTCTCTTAATTCATCAGCAACCTTTTGCAGTTTTGTTTCAGGAACTTTTTTTAAGTCTGATGGAAAATTAATTTGATCTAAAAATTCGTATTTTTTTTTCATTTATTTCTATTTAAAATATAATTTAGAGTTTCATTTAAATTCTTAGATTTTGGTCCATACTTTTTTAACTTAGTTTTTATTTTAAAAATTAGTTTATTCGCATATTTAATAGTATTTTTATCTCCCAGTAAACTAATAAGAGTTGCTTTACCTTTTTTCTTATCTTTTCCAGTTTTTTTTCCTGCAGCAGAAAGACTTCCATTATAATCAATTAAATCGTCAGCAACTTGAAATAGTAATCCTATATCAGCTCCAATATTTTCAAATTTTTGGATATCTTTTTTACTTTTGTTCTTTAAAATTAATGGAGCTACACAACAAAAACTAAACAGTTTTCCAGTTTTTTTTATTTCCATTTCAATTATTTTTTTTTCTGAAATTTTTTTATGTTCATAGCTAAGATCTAAATATTGACCACCAGCAATCCCAAGATGTCCAGAACTCTCAGAAATTTTATTAATTAATCTAATTTTTGTTTTTTCATTGACATTCAAACCTTTGTGACTCAAAATTTCAAATGCCATAGTTAAGAGTGAATTTCCAGCAAGAACAGCTGTAGACTCTCCAAATTTGATATGAGTAGATGGCTTACCTCGTCTTATTAAATCATTATCCATACATGGTAAATCGTCATGAATAAGTGAATAAGCATGAATACATTCAACAGCAGCACCAATAATTACTAAAGTTTTATAATTTAAGTTAAATATTGAACCAACATCAACTAGTATTTTTGATCTAATTTTTTTACCACCCGAAAATAATCCATATTGCATTGGGACAATCAGTTCTGATTTTTTTTGCTTTTTAATAAATCTTTTTAAAAAAATATTTGTGTCTTTAGCAATTTTATTTAGTTTTTTTTGCATTATTTTTTGAGGTTATCTTAGATATATTATCTTTAGTTGTTGTATTAATATCAGTAATTTTTTTTTTAAATTTTTTCTCGATGATATTGTTAAGTTTTATCAAATTTTGATATTTTTCAATTGAATTTTGTAAATCTTTTTGACTTTCTAAATCCTCAATTATCTTATTAGCTTCAAGAGTTAATTCCTCCAGAGACGAAGATTCATAATCATTTGGTAAATCTTTATCTTTCATATAATAATCTCAGATAATACATGAAAATTAATCTTGCAAATATTAAAAAAGCAAAAAAACTTCTATATAAAAGGGAGTGTATTGCTATACCTACAGAAACAGTTTATGGTTTGGCGAGTAATGCCTACTCAGACCAAGCCTGTCAAAAAATATATAAACTTAAAAAAAGACCAAAAAATAACCCTCTTATAGTTCATTATCTGAATATTCAAAGGTTGAAAAAAGATTGTCATTTAAACTATGACTTTATTAAACTATATAAAAAATTTTGTCCTGGTCCTTTAACTTTTATACTAAATCTTAAAAAATCATCAAAAATTTCAAAAATAATTACTAACAAAAAAAATACATTGGCAGTAAGATTTCCGCGGCACTCAGTCACTAGAAGATTACTAAAAATTTTAGAATTTCCTTTAGCAGCTCCAAGTGCTAATCCCTCATCTAGGGTTAGTGCTGTCACATCTAATCATGTAAAAGAAGATTTTGGAAAAAAAATTAAATACATACTTGAGGGTGGAAAATCATCTATTGGAGTAGAATCAACAATTATTGACCTTAGAGAGAAACCTAAAATCTTAAGATTGGGAGGCTTAAATGTTTCAACTATTCAAAAAATACTAGGAAAAAAAATAACAATAAATAACAATCCTTCAAAAATCATTTCACCAGGTCAACTTAAGGTTCATTATTCACCAGGTTTGCCCATTAGACTTAATGCAAAAGATAATCGTAAAGATGAAGCATACTTATTAATTAGAAAGACAAAAGTAAATAAACCAAATTATTATTTTTTGTCGCAAAAAGGAAATCTAAAAGAAGCTGCAAAAAATTTATATTCTACTTTAAGAAAAATTAAAAAAAAGAAATACAGCTCGATTGCAGTATGTAAAATTCCTGATAAAGGATATGGTAAAATAATTAATGATAGGTTATTAAGAGCATCAAGATTCAATGAAAAAACCACTTGAAGTTATAGGATTATCAAAAACTTATAATACAAAAGAAGCAGTAAAAGATGTTTCTTTTAAAGTAAATCAGAATGAAATTATTGGTATACTTGGTCCTAATGGTTGTGGAAAAACTACTACAATCGGAATGATTTTAGGTTTATTAAAACCATCAAAAGGAAAAGTTTTAATAAATGGTGTCGAAATTGAAAACCAACGTGTAGATTTACTAAATCAATTAAATTTTATATCACCTTATATAGAGTTACCTAAAAAATTGACAGTTAGACAAAATTTAGAAGTTTATGGGAGGCTTTATAATGTGAACAAACATAAGGCAAAAATTGAATATCTGTGTGAAAAATTAAGACTCTACGAATTTATAGATAAATTAACTGGGGAGTTGTCATCTGGTCAAAAAAATAGGGTTAGTCTTGCAAAATCAATAATTAATAATCCAAAAGTTTTACTTCTTGATGAACCCTCAGCGTCACTTGATCCTGAAACAGGTGATTTCGTTAGAAGTTTTTTAGAGGAATATCAACAGGAAAATAAAACATCTATTCTATTAGCATCACACAATATGGCAGAGGTAGAGAGACTATGTTCTTCAGTTTTAATGATGAATAAAGGATCGATTATTGATGAGGGAAGTCCAGAGGAATTAATTAAAAAACATGGAAGAAAAAATATGGAAGAAGTTTTTTTAAAACTTACAAGGGAAAAAGTATGAATTTTAATAAAATGTATGGTCTTTTCCTTAGACATTTTTATTTAATTAAAAGTTCTTTACCAAGAATTTTGGATCTAATTTATTGGCCAACAATTCAAATAATTTTGTGGGGTTTTATCTCAAAGTTCTTTTCAATACATAGTGACTACTATAGCAATACTTTGGGAGTAATTTTAACGTGTGCAATACTTTACGATATTCTTTTTAGATCAAGCATTAGTTTTAACATGCTTTTTTTAGAAGAAATCTGGAGTAGAAATTTCACAAATTTGTTTATTGCTCCCCTTAAGCTTAAAGAAATTATTGTTTCATTAATTTTTACTGCTTTGATAAGGACTTTAATAGGATTGGTTCCTGCAATAATGCTAACCTCTCCTCTATTTGGTGTATCAATTTTAAAATTGGGATTACCACTTTTATTCATATTTCTAAGTTTATATCTTTTTGGAATAACACTTGGGTTGTTTGTGAGTTCAGGGCTAATTAGATTTGGTCCATCTTTTGAAAATATTGCATGGTCATCCTTATTTTTGCTAGCTCCTTTAGGATGCATATATTATCCAATAGAGATTCTACCAGAATTATTTCAATTCATAGCAAAAGGTTTACCGCTTGTTTATATTTTCGATGAGGCTAGAAACATACTTTTAAATGGGTCGATTGATTATACAAATTTGAAACAAGCATATTTATTAAACCTGATCTATTTAATTATTGGAATAGTTTTATTTTATTTATCTTTTTTGAGAGCTCGAATTAAAGGAACATTAATTAACATGGGTGAATAATTGGTGCGCCTGCTAGGAGTCGAACCCAGAACCTCCTGATCCGAAGTCAGGCGCTCTATCCAGTTGAGCTACAAGCGCATATAATATTAATATATCATTTTATGAAAAAAAAAATAAATTTGATCGCAAAAGAAAGTAATAAAAATATGCGTGTGGATGTTTTTATTAATAATAAGGAAAATGAGATAAGTAGAACTAGAATAAAAAACTTAATTTTAGGTAAGAAGCTTAAGATTAATAATAAAGTTATTTCAGATCCTGCCAAAAAGGTTTTAAAAGACGATATTATAGAATTAATTATTCCAGAGCCAAAAAAACCTTCTCTGAAACCATTTAAATTCAAATTAGATATTGTTCATGAAGACAAAGATATAATAGTGCTAAACAAACCAGCAGGTATTGTTATGCATCCAGGAGCTGGAAATTTTGACAATACAATTGTAAATGCATTAGTAGATTACGATAAGGATTCTCTTTCAAATATTGGTGATGAACTTAGACCAGGAATAGTACATAGGATAGACAAAAATACATCAGGTTTAGTAGTTATAGCAAAAAATAATCTATCACATGAAAACTTATCTAATCAGTTTAACAAACACTCTATAACAAGAGTTTATCAATTACTAATATGGGGAAAAGTTAGACCTTCTAAGGGAAAAATTGAAACTTTAATAACACGAAGTTCAAAGAATAGACAAATGATGGAAGTTAGTCGGACTAAAGGAAAAAAAGCAATTACTAATTATAGAACTATTGAAATTTTTGAGAATAAACAGATACCAACTTTAAGTTTAGTAGAATGCAAACTAGAAACAGGTAGAACCCATCAAATTAGAGTTCACATGAATTTTTTAGGAAATAGTATTGTTGGTGATGATAAATATAAAAAAAAGTTTAAGAAAATTAAAAACATTAATCCGTTGATAGAGCAAAATTTAAATAATCTTAATAGACAATTTCTTCATGCTAAGACACTAGGCTTCATTCATCCCACGAAAAGCAAAGAAATGACTTTTAACTCAAATTTACCTCTAGAACTTGAGAATATTTTAAAAATACTAAGAAATACTAATAAATAAATCATTGAAAAATATAAATAATTAATTAGATAAACTCATTATGAATTCTGCAATAAATAATAACTTGCCCATTTTAAGTAATGAAGGTGGTCTATCTGCATATTTGGAACAGATTAAAAAATTCCCTATGCTTGATGCAGAGGAAGAATACATGTTGGCAAAAAATTGGAAAACAACTGGTAATATTAAAGCAGCAGAAAAATTAGTAACGAGTCACTTGAGATTAGTTGCGAAAATTGCAATGGGATATAAAGGATATGGATTACCAGTAAATGAAATGATCTCTGAAGGGAATATTGGTTTAATGCAAGCGGTAAAAAAATTTGAACCTGAAAAAGGTTTTAGATTAGCCACCTACGCGATGTGGTGGATAAAAGCTTCAATACAAGAATATATTTTAAGATCGTGGAGTTTAGTCAAGATTGGTACCACAACTGCACAAAAAAAATTATTTTTTAATCTTAAGAAATTAAAAAACCAAATAGCTCCCCAAACAGAAGGTGATTTAAAAAATGAACATGTTGATGAAATAGCTAACAAGCTTGATGTTAGTAAAGATGAGGTGATTTCGATGAATCGAAGATTATCTGGAAAAGAATTCTCACTTAATGCACAGGTTGGTGAAGATGGTGATGAATGGCAGGACTGGTTGGTTGATAAAGAATTAGATCATGACTTAAAATTTGCTCATCAAGAGGAAATGGAACAAAGAAAAGATTTATTAAAAAACTCAATTCAAGTCCTAAATGAAAGAGAAAGAGAAATTTTATATTCTAGAAGATTAAATGATAATCCAACTACATTGGAAGACCTAAGTAAAAAATATAAAATTAGTAGAGAAAGAGTAAGACAAATTGAAAATAAAGCTTTTGAAAAATTACAAAAGCATATGCTTTTACTCGCAAAGTCAAAAAACTTATTACCTGTAAATTAAATATCAAAAGGATTTTCGATTAATATTGTATCATCACGTTCTGGGCTAGTTGAAATACTTGATATTTTTGTCTCAATAAAATTCTCAACCTCTTTAACATAATTTTTGGCATTTTCTGGAAGATCATCTATATTCTTAATACCACTTGTTGATTTTTTCCAGCCATCAAAAGTTTTATAAATAGGTTTTATTTTGAGCTGATCCTCTACTGCTGCTGGTAAATAATTAATTTTTTTTCCATCTAATTCATATTCAACGCACATCTTTATTTCATCTAATTCATCTAAAACATCCAGCTTTGTAAGTGCTATACCATCAATCCCTGAGACTTTAATAGTTTGTCTTACTAAAACACCATCAAACCAACCACATCTTCTTTTTCGACTTGTAACTGTTCCAAATTCTTTTCCTCTTGTTCCTAAAAGTTCGCCAATATCATCTTTTAATTCTGTCGGAAACGGACCTTCCCCAACTCTAGTCGTATATGCTTTAGTAATTCCTAAAACATAATTAATTGTATTTAGTCCACACCCAGTACCAGTAGCGGCGCTTGACGCTACAGTATTTGAGGATGTCACAAATGGATATGTACCATGATCAACATCCAGTAATATGCCTTGAGCTCCCTCAAATAATATTCTTTTTTTTTGTTTTTTGAATTCGTCAATTTTCAACCAAACTGGTTTTGAGTATTTCAAGATCTTAGGAGCAATTTTTAATAAATCTTTTTTTAATTGATCTTTCTCATAGATTTTTTTACCTAAGCCTTTTCTAATTGCATTATGATGTAAAAGAACAGACTCTAACCTTTGATCTAGATTTTTTTCAGATCTCAAGTCCATTACTCTTATTGATCGTCTACCAACTTTATCTTCATATGCTGGTCCAATACCTCTTCTGGTTGTTCCAATTTTTCCTTTACCCGCACTATCTTCACGGATTTCATCCATTTCCCTATGAAAAGGTAAAATTAAATTTGCAGACTCTGAAATTATAAAATTATCAATGTCGACCTTAACTCCTTTTGATTTAATTTCCTCAATTTCATCTAACAATGCCCAGGGGTCAACGACAACTCCATTTCCAATTATTGATATTTTATTTTTTCTTACAATTCCGGATGGAAGCAGTCGAAGTTTATAAGTTACACCATTTATTACAAGAGTATGGCCCGCGTTGTGACCACCTTGAAATCTAACCACAACATCAGCTTGTTCAGATAACCAATCAACTATCTTGCCTTTTCCCTCATCTCCCCATTGAGAACCAACAACAACAATATTTTTCATTAATTAAATTTTTTTTTTATTTTCATTGAATTAATATGATTTATGGGACCATGTCCTTTTCCATAGTTTGGATTTGTCAGTATCGCAGAATTTACATATTTAATTCCCAACGCACAAGCGCTCTTAATACTTTTTCCACATGAAAGAAAAGTTGCTATCGCACTAGATAACGTACATCCTGTACCATGAGTATTTTTTGTTCTATGCCTAAAACTTGTAAAGACTTTAAAATCAGATTTGCTTAGATATAAATCTATTACTTTTTTTGATTTTAAATGGCCACCCTTCAATAATACATTTTTAGCTCCTAAATCTATTAATTTATTTGCTGCAAAAATCATATCCTCTTTGTTTTTAATACTAGTCTCTGCTAAAATTTCTGCTTCTGGAATATTTGGTGTGATCAAAAGAACATTTTTCAATAGCTTTTTTTTTAAAGTTTGTATTGCTTTTCCATCAATTAATTTAGCACCACCCTTTGCAACCATTACAGGGTCTAAAACAATTTTTTTAACTTTTAATATCTTCAAAGCGTGAGCTACTTTTTCGACAACTTCAGTAGAGTGAAGCATACCTATTTTAATGGCATCAGGTCTTATATCTCTTGATGAATAAATAATTTGATTTTTTACTTCATTAGTTGGTATTGAAATAACTGATTTAACCCCCATTGTATTTTGAACAGTTACTGCTGTAATAGCAGTCATTGCATAAGAGCCAAGACTGGTGACAGTTTTGATATCTGCTTGTATACCAGCCCCACCAGATGAGTCTGAGCCAGCAATTATCAAAATTTTAGACTTTAATCTCAATTTATTTAAATTCTTTTGAAATCATTTTTATACATTTTTTAAGCAAAATTTTATTTTCACTCTCACCCATTATTCTTATCTTTGGTTCAGTGCCTGATTTTCTTACAAGAATTCGACCTTGATTTTTAATTAATTTTTTTGCAATTTTAATGGATTTTTTAACAGAGTAATTTTTAAGTATTTTATCATCTTTTATTTTTATATTTTCTAAAATTTGTGGAATTTTTTTAAAGACATTAAAAAAATCACTGGCTTTAGTTTTTCTATTCATTGATTTGATAATCTCTAAAGCAACAAGCACACCATCACCAGTTGTTGCAAATTTTCCTAAAATAATATGACCCGATTGTTCTCCTCCTAAATTGAATTTTTTCTTTTGCATCAATTCCTTAACATATCTGTCCCCAACATTAGCTCTTAAAAATTTAATACCTTTCTCCTTTAAAAATTTTTCTAAACCATAGTTTGACATTAAGGTCCCAACAACGCCTCCTTTGAGAATTTTTCTCTTTTTCCATTGTAAAGCCAATGCAGCGATAATTTGATCACCATCAATTATAGATCCTTTTTCATCGCACATTATTATTCTGTCAGCATCTCCATCTAAAGATATACCCAAATCTGCTTTGAATTTTTTAACATTTTTTTGTAGTTTTTCTGGAAAAGTTGAACCACAATTTTTATTAATATTAAAACCATTAGGTTTATTGCCTATAACTTTTAATTTTGCTCCAAGCGATCTAATTAATTTTGGTGCAGATTTATATCCAGCTCCATTTGCACAATCTAAAACTACTTTAAAATTATTTAATTTAAAGTTTCTTGATAACTTTTTTTTACAAATTTTAATATATTCATCAGTTCCAGTCTCTAGCCTTTTCACCCTTCCTAATTTTTTTGGATTTGATAAGTGTTTTTGAACTTTGCTATCTATTAAATTTTCAATTTTTTTTTGGATTTTATCAGATAGTTTTAATCCATCAGGACCGAATAACTTTAAACCATTATCATAAAATAAGTTGTGTGAAGCAGTGATCATAATACCAAGATTTGCGTTCATTGATTTTGTCAACATTGCAAGGCCATTAGTCGGCAATGGACCAAGTGTATAAACGTGCATTCCTGCAGAAGCTAAACCAGAAACTAGTGCTGGTTCTAATGTGTATCCTGAAAGTCTAGTATCTTTAGCAATAATTGCTGTTTGTTTTCTTTTTTTTAAATTTGTAAAATATTTTCCTGCTGCTAGTCCAAACTTAAAGAACATATCTCCATTAATGTTCCCACTATTCACCTGCCCTCTAATTCCATCAGTGCCAAAATACTTCATTATTTATTTATAAGTGCTTTGAAAACTTTTATAGCTTGATTTACTTCGTTGACATCATGAACTCTCAAAATTTGTACACCCTGTAACATTGCAAAAATACTGCTACTTATTGTTCCTCCAATTCTTAAAGAACTATCATTATTTCCAGATAAATCTTTTATAAATCTTTTTCTAGAAATACCAAGCAGTATAGGCAAACCCAAAGAATGGTAAATTGATATATTTTTAATTATCGTCATATTATGTTTCAAATTTTTTCCAAAACCTATACCAGGGTCTAAGATTATATTATTATGATAAATTCCATTTTGACGTAAATTATTTAATTTTTCTTCAAAAAAATCGTAAATATCTAATAATACATTTTTATATTTTGGATTTTTTTGCATTACGTCAGGATTACCAAGTGAGTGTTGGAGTACGAAAGGTATATGGTACTTTTTTAAAATCTTGATTGAGTTTTTATCAAAATTAAGACCAGAAACATCATTAATTAATTTTACTCCTAGTTTAATTCCCTTTTCCATGATTTCTGATTTTCTAGTATCTAGAGATATAAAATTTTTTTTATCAATTAATTTTAAAATATTTTTGAGTCTATTCCATTCTATTTTTGATTTAATAGCTTTAGATCCAGGTTTAGTGGACTCTGCCCCAATATCAACAAGGTTTGCTCCAGAATTTAAAAGAAAATTTAATTGTTTTTTGGCTGATGTATAATTAAAAAATTTTCCACCATCTGAGAAACTGTCTGGAGTAATATTTAAAATACCCATTATTTGAGGAATATTTTGAAAATTTAAATTTTTAATATTTCTTTTTTTTTTTGTAATTAATCTAAGATCTTTTTTTACTTTTGTCTTTAAATTTACATGTAATTTGTTCACCTCATTTAGAGAAATTAATTTTTTTGAATTTCTTGTTATTATTTCTATTTTATCAAAAGAAATTTCAGGATTATTATGAAGCGGTAAAGTCTTTTTTTTCTTAACTAATAATTTAGATTTTGCACCATAATAGAAATTACACACTCTAGTGTAATATCTAGACATTAAGTCTAATGAACAATTTTTGGTTTTAGGCCTAGAGCACCCATTGCTGACCCTTTATCATCTTCAACTTTTAAGTCTTGTTTGTCTGCTGGGTATATATTTTTATTGATTATATTTTCAATTTCTTCACCAGTTAATGTCTCATAAGTCATAAGAGCTTTAGCAATTTTGTGTAAATCTTCAACTTTTTCGGTCAAAATTTTCTTCGCAGTATTATAGCCCTCATCTATAAGCTTTCTGATTTCTTTGTCTATTTTTTGTGCCACTTCCTCAGAGACTGACTGTGTTTGTGTTACTGATCTTCCTAAAAAAACCTCTTCTTGATTTTCGCCGTATTCAACGGGTCCCATTTCCTCGCTCATTCCATACTTAGTTACCATTGCTCTAGCAAGCTGCGTAGCTTGATTTATATCTGATCCGCTACCTCCACCTGCTCCTGTTGAAATATTATCTTTTCCAAAAATTACTTCTTCAGCAACTCTTCCACCAAAACAAACTGCCAACCTTGCTTTTAAATATTTTATAGAATGACCATGTTTATCTCTTTCTGGCAAATTCATAACCATACCTAATGCTCTACCCCGGGGAATTATAGTTGCTTTATGTATAGGATCATAACTTGGCATGTTGAAAGATACGAGCGCATGACCCCCTTCATGATAAGCTGTTAATTTTTTTTCATCCTCTGTCATCACCATCGAACGTCTTTCAGCTCCCATCATTACTTTATCCTTTGCCTCCTCAAACTCATTTAGTGTAACAATTCTCTTATTTTTTCTAGCAGCCAATAAAGCCGACTCATTTACTAAATTAGCTAGATCTGCCCCAGAAAAACCAGGTGTACCTCTCGCAATAGTTCTTAAATTAACATCCGGCGCCATTTTTATTTTTTTAACATGAACCTTTAAAATTTTTTCTCGTCCAATTATGTCAGGATTAGATACAACTACTTGTCTATCAAACCTACCTGGTCTTAATAAAGCGGGATCTAATACATCTGGTCTGTTTGTTGCAGCAATAATTATTACTCCTTCATTTGTATCAAAACCATCCATCTCAACTAAAAGCTGATTAAGAGTTTGTTCTCGTTCATCGTTTCCGCCACCTAAACCAGCACCCCTACTTCTTCCAACAGCATCAATTTCATCTATGAAAATTATACAAGGAGAATTTTTTTTTCCTTGTTCAAACATGTCTCTCACTCTAGAAGCACCAACTCCTACAAACATTTCAACGAAATCTGATCCTGAGATCGTAAAAAATGGCACTCCAGCTTCACCTGCTATCGCTCTAGCTAATAAAGTTTTTCCAGTGCCTGGTGGACCGACCAATAAAGCACCTCTAGGTATTTTTCCTCCAAGTCTACTAAATTTTCTTGGATCTTTTAAAAATTCTACAATTTCTTCGACTTCTTCTTTTGCTTCTTCTACGCCTGCAACGTCATTAAATGTAACTTTACCCTTAAGTTCATTCATCATTTTTGCTTTTGATCTTCCAAAACCCATAGCTCCACCTTTACCACCTTGCATTTGTCTCATGAAAAAAATCCAAACAGCAATTAATAGCAACATAGGAAACCATGAAAGTAGGACACCGAATAATGATGGCATTTTTTCTTCAATAGGTGCAGCTGAAATACTCACTCCTTTTTCAGAAAGTTTTTCAATTAAATTTGGATCGTTAGGAGAATAAGTTGTAAATGAGTTTCCATTTGAATACACACCTTTGATATTGTTACCTTGAATATCTACTTTTAACACTTCTCCATTTTCAACAGATGTCAAGAATTCTGAGAATATAACCTTGTCCCCACCTCTAATATTTGTTTGGGGATTTTTAAACATATTATATAGACCAATAGTTAAAAAAACTATGATAGCCCACATTGCGATGTTTTTCATATTCATAGGCTTAAAATAAGAATTATTATCAATTTAACAAGTGGCATTTTGTGTAAAGTGGCATTATTTTAGGGCTCTTTAGAGATAATTATTGATTGATTGACCTTTTCAATAATACAACCACCTAATGTAGCTCTATTCAATCGATTATTTTCAACTTCCCGGATAATTTTTTCTGGATTTTGTTTATCCTCTTTTATTTTCTCAACATTTTTAGGCTTATCATCTGGCATTGGAACCGCATCTGGTTTGATTTTTTTTACTTTTTTTGGGGGAGCTTGTTCAGATACTAACTTTTTTTCTTTCTCTTTAATTTTTTCAATAATTTTTTTTGCCTTAGGTGCGTATGGAATATTGGTTTTA